>DINE01000024.1 GCA_002425935.1 Bacteroidales bacterium UBA5548
ACAATAGCAACAATTGTTATTGGAAACAGAAATATAAAGAGAGATGAATCTATTGTAATTGACCCTGAGAGTTCTCCCATAAACGGCAGATTTTTAAGACAAGAGCTATCCCTTTCAAATGATCAGATGGAAATTTTCAGGGAGGAGAGCAGAAAGCTAAGACAGAGTGCAAATTCTGTCATCGGAAACATGAATCATTATAAATCTGAGCTTTACAAAGAGATCCAATCACAAAACCCAGATATAGCTATAATAAAAGCTTACTCCGACAGCATAGGATACAAGCATGCCAGACTCAAAGAGCTAACTGCACATTTCTACCTTAACTTTAGAGACAAATGCACTCCTGAGCAAAGAGAGCGGTTGATAAAAATATTTGAACCACTTTTCAGTGATAGTCAGCACATGAGGGGTCCCGGCGGAGGCAGAAGGCAAAATGGCCGAGGTCTAAAGTACTAGATCACAAATACAAACAACCAANNGGTGAATGCTTCAAAAAGGCGTTATAGCGTGAGCTTTATCTAAAAATTAATAAATACATATTTAGAGCAGATCAATTAAACACTGGATGAAAACATAAGAGAGAGGCACTTTATAAATAACCATTAAATAATTACTTGATTAAAATACAAGAATTTTAAAAACGAAAAATTAATAATCAAAAAAAAAGAAAAAGATGAAAACAAAAGTAATTCTAACAGCACTGATGCTAACAGCGACATTAGGTATCGCAACTGCACAAAACAATCAAAACATCAAAAAGTCTCAAAGCACACAAAATGAGAAGAAAAGCTGCTTTGTTGATGTAAACACCGACGGTATATGTGACAACCACGCAAATGGGACATGCACTCTTGGAAATGGAAAAGGTTTAATGGACGGTACTGGAACCAGACAAGGTGTCCGTGACGGATCCGGCCAGGGAAGAAGAGGAGAGCAGATTGGTCTTCATGACGGAACCGGCCGCAGAGTTAACTACAAAAGCACTAACGAAGGTAAGAGAGGTGGCGGATACGGCCCGGGAGAAGGTACAGGCAACAGAAACAAAAAGGTAGAAGGTAAAACAGTAAGGCCGCTTAACGGAACAGGTTACGGAACAAAGAGATAAATCTCTACGCCACTTTTGGGCAACCATTTGACATACACATATTGCAAAAGAGACTTTTTAAAAACAGATTAGTTTATCAAAAAGTCTCTTTTCTATTTATCTAATTTTGAAGAATATCAGCAAAAGTGGCGGAAAATCTACTTAAGGGCTTCGCGAAGAACCACTATCGGGTGTTTGGCTATACGACCGGTTCCGTCAAGAATTTGCTGGCGGCAGGATGTACCCGGTGCAGAGATTATTGTTTTGGAGTCTGCGGCATTAACCAAAGGAAACAACTTTTGAGCGCCTATCTCCATCGAGAGATGATAGTGCTCCTTTTCGTAACCGAATGCACCGGCCATACCACAACATCCGGTAGGGAGTGTTTCAACTGAATAGTTTTCTGGCAATGAGAGCATAGCCGCAGATGGCTCAACAGATGCCAGGGCCTTTTGATGACAGTGGCCGTGCAAAATTACCCTGCCACTCTCTTTTGTAAAGTCATCCGAAGTAATATTGCCCTTTTCAACCTCTCTCATTATAAACTCATCATAGAGCAGTGAACAACCTGAGAGGGCAACAGCGTTCTCTTTAAGGGAAGCGTCTGCCAGATCTGGATATTCATCTCTGAATGAAAGAATTGCAGAAGGCTCTATGCCTACCAGAGGTGTATCGGCAGTTATTAAATCCTTAAGCTGTAACACATTTTTATTTGCAAATCTCTTCGCCCGTCTTAACAGCCCCTTTGACATTGCGGCCCTTCCACTCTCTGCATGGCGTGGCACAACCACAGTGTATCCCAAACGGGTCATCAACTCAATGAAAGCTATTCCCACTTCAGCTTCATTGTAGTTTGTAAACTCATCGGCAAAGAGGTAGACAAGTCCTTTGTTCACAGGATTTGAATTTGAAGTCCTTGAAGAGGTAGAGTTACCTTTTTTTGAGAGCATTTTAGCGTACTCTCTTAATGTGATTTTTGAAAGTCTTGGAATTGACCTTTCTGATGAAAACCTAATAACCCATTTTATTATCGAAGATGTAAACCTGTTTGAAGCAAAGAAGTTATAAACAGATGGCATTACAGAACCAAGCCTCTGCACATCAGCCATTCTGGCCACCATGTACGATCTGAAAGGAACACCCTTAAGGTCATAATGGTGCTGCATAAACTCGGCCTTGTAACGAGTCATATCTACATTTGAAGGACATTCGCTCTTACAAGCCTTGCAAGAAAGGCACAAATCAAGTGACTCTATAATCTCTCTCTGATCGAATACCTTTTCCGTTACCGGTCTTGTAAGCAACTCCCTCAACACGTTAGCCCTTCCTCTGGTACTGTCAGCCTCGTTGCCTGTGGCTCTAAAGCTCGGACACATGGTCCCTGAAAACTGGACAGATTTTCTGCAATCGCCCGATCCGTTGCACTGTTCAATTGCCCTTAACCACCCTCCCTGAGCAGAAAAGTCAAAAAAAGTATCATACTCTTTGACAGGCACATCAGCCTCATACCTTAGAGAGCTGTTCATTGCGGGAGTATCAATAATTTTTTCTGGATTAAAGAGATTGTCAGGATCGAACACCCTTTTCAATTCACGAATCGTATCGAACATGTACTCTCCTGTCATTAGCGGGATAAACTCGCCTCTGAGTCTGCCATCACCATGCTCCCCGCTTAGAGAACCCTTATGTTTTTTTACAAGCAACGCGGTTTCACGCGCGATTGTTCTGAACAACTCCCTGTCTGTACCCTTTTTTAAATTAAGTACAGGCCTCAGGTGTAACTCTCCCGTTCCTATATGTGCATGAAAAACACAAGAGAGACCATACTTTTCAAGCAACAGGGTAAAATCAGACATATAATCGGGCAATCTTGCAGGAGCAACGGCGGTATCCTCAATTACAGATACCGGTTTTGCATCCCCCTCCATTGAGGTGAGCAGACCAAGTCCCGCCTTTCTTAGCTCCCAAACCCGTGCGGTTTCACTGCCATATACCTTGGAACAGAAGTATGAAAGTCCACTCTCGAGTAAAGCTTTCTCAGCAGCATCAACCACAACCTGAAGTTCACTAATACTTTCAGCAGCAAATTCAACTATTAATATTGCTGCTGGAGAGCCATTTATAAAAAATCTGTTTTTGCTTTGGCTGATATTGGATTTGCTAAGCTCAAGAATATTGGAATCCATTAACTCAACAGCAACAGGCTTGTGTTGAAGTGCAATAAGGTTTGCCTTAAAAACATCTGCGAGTTTATGGGAGTGTGCGCAAAGAAGAGCCCTCTCCTTTGGCAAAACCGGAACAAGAGCAACTTTTACTTCTGAAATCAGCCCCAAAGTCCCCTCTGACCCGGCAACTATTTTACAGAGATCAAACTTAGAATTTATGAACTCATCTATGGCATAACCTGTATTTCTTCTTCGAACCTCAGGATCGGGAAAATGCTCTGCAATTTCACTCTTCACCCTCTGATTGCTCATCAGATTTTCGGCAAATCTGTAAATCTCCCCCTCTCTTCCTTCAAGCGTGCACTTATCAGCAATCTCAGTACCAGATAAAGCCCCGAAAAGAGCAATCGAACCATCTGATAAAACCATCTCTGTCTCAAGCAGGTGATCTCTGGTACTACCATGAACCAGCGAGTGCGACCCACAGGAGTTGTTACCAACCATGCCCGCAATACAGCATCTGTTAGATGTAGAGGTCTCTGGTCCAAAACAGAGCCCGTAAGGAGCAACTGCCAGGTTGAGCTCATCAAGCACAACCCCCGGCTCAACTCTCGCCCATCTTTCAACGGGATTAATCTCAATTATTTTATTTAGGTATTTTGATACATCAACAACAAGACCTTTACCAACTACCTGCCCGGCAAGTGATGTCCCCGCAGCTCTGGGAATGAGAGAGATTCTCTCCGCAGAGGCATATCTGACAATATCAACAAGATCCTGTTTATTAAGAGGATAAAAGACACCCGCAGGCATCTCCCTGTATGCAGAGGCATCTGTTGAGTACAGGATTCTGCTAAGTAGATCGTTTTTGATTTGCATCGGTATACTTTAAAGCAAGACGACAATCACTGCTCAATTTTAATAACAGTGTCATTTTCAAGACGGTATTTCTGACCACTCTCCTCACAAATTGCAACCCCATCCTTATTAAAATTTAATCTGTTTCCGTACTCACTTACCCACCCCACCTGTTTTGCCGGATTACCTATTACAAGTGCATATGGAGCAACGGGTTTTGTTACCACCGCTCCTGCGCCAATCATAGAGTAACGACCAATTTCGTTTCCACATATTATTGTTGCATTTGCACCAATTGTAGCCCCTTTGCACACTAAAGTCTCTACATAGAAACCTTTTCTGACAACTGCACTTCTGGGGTTAACAATATTGGTAAAAACACATGACGGCCCTAAGAAAACATCATCTTCACATATAACACCTGTATATACTGAGACATTATTCTGTACCTTAACATTCTTACCAAGTACAACTTTGGGAGATATGACTACATTCTGACCAATATTACACCCCTCTCCTATAACAGAGCCTGACATTATATGTGTGAAGTGCCAAATCCTGGAACCGCTTCCAATTGTACAACCCTCCTCTATGACGGCTGTCTCGTGAGCATAGTAATCCATACCTGTCGTGTTTGACTGCAAATATAGACAAAAGCTAAACCCGTTGCTATAAAAATTTACTCTATTGCATATTCCGTCAGAGAGTTTACACCTCTGATACCAAAATAGCTGTCAGTTACTGTCCCTTTCACCCAAATTTTCTTACCAAGATTACCCGGTTTTGACTTGAGATTCAGAGCATCTCTGATAGCTCCTGTGGGTAAAGCAATCCCTGCACATCTGGCCTTTACTGTTTCACCCGGAGCAGTCGCAACAGCAATGTTGGTCTCCACATCAAATGGCGCTGTTGTAATAAGATTAGCAGTAGTAAGATAACCGGCAACATATCCGCAAACCCAAACTCCCTTCATACCAGAGTAACCTGAAAGTTCATCTGCATTCAGTGCAAGCTCCTTTGATGACCCATCTCTCAGGCTTCCAATTATCAGGCTCTCTTTTACCCACACTGTTGATGTATCTATAGCAATCTTAGTGGAGGCACCTCCCTCACCTCCCCCCGATTCACCCGACGATGAGTGAAGGTTGAGCGATACCATCTCTCTTGCCGTAAGTATTCTCCTTGATAGTAAAACTCCTGATGAATCCCCTGGAACAGCACTCTGTTTAATTCTGATGGTAATCTCTCCCGGGTTCATGTAAAGATAACGACTCTCTGAATAGGGATACACCACCGAACCGCCGGCACCTGAGAGAACTGTACTCCATAATGCAAACCGACTCTTAAATTCGGTAGAAAATGTTATCATCACAGCCCCATTGCTTTGTTTGCAAAGAAATTGCAAATATGTCACCTTATCCTTTTCTACCAGGACGGTTCTTGAATCAGAGTAACAGGGGGCGTCAAACTGCGGAGCAGAAAAGGGGCGTGAAAAGACTGAAACATCATAACTGCCTGCGGCAAGAGTCAACCCCGAAGGTCTCTCACCATATTTACCATTGAAAATAACCGGACCATCAACCCTTTTAATTATGAGAGTAAAGGAGTTGCTGTCGGGAAACTCTCTGGCTATACCTTTAGTAACAGGTACATCGCCAAACTTAAGAGCCAGTGTGCCGGAACCCTTTTCAGTTTTCCCTCCGCTATCACCTTCACTATCAGTAAATACAAAACCCTGACATGAGAATAACAATAGCAATGGAGTCCAAAACAGGAGAAGCTTAATAAAATAAATTGAAAATGAATTAACTGCAGGGAGGAACAAACTTTTATGCCCCGAACCTTTAAAAATCTCTCGCCTCATATCTTATTGTTTTTGGTTAACTATTCAAAAATAGCGCACTTAGCTTAAGATATGTTACCAAATTCAATAATTTTCAAAAAATATTTAATTTTAAAATTACACTATCCAATTTTAATTAAATTTGTCAAAATTATTTTTGTCTATGTATAAAATTACAGAGCACCCGATTCTACCCATTCCTGCTGACGACAAAGCAGAGTTTATTTTTGAAGGTCAAAAAGTAACAGGCCAGAAAGGTTTTACAATTGCTGCGGCACTACACCAGGCCGGGCTGGTAATACACAAACACAGTCTTGACAACAGAGAGCGTACAATGGAGTGCGGTATCGGAAAATGCGGGGCTTGCGAAATGCTTGTTGACGGAAAGGTTCGCAGAATTTGTATTACAAAAGTAGATGGAATTGAAAGTGTTACGAGGATAGATGAGAGTTATCTGCCCGATGCACAACCAATATTAAAGTCTGATATTAAAGTATATAAAACAACTGTAGCAATTGTTGGTGCAGGCCCTGCCGGTTTGGCTGCAAGAGAGGAGTTGAATAAAGCGGGTGTTGATAACCTTGTGATAGATAACAACAGTAAAATCGGCGGTCAGTTTCTTATGCAGACTCACCAGTTTTTCTTTTTTGAGAAAGAGAAGAGGTTCGGCGGCATGAGGGGATTTGACATAGCAAACTCGCTTGCAGGAGATGACCATTCGGGTATTCTGCTGGATTCTGTTGTTTGGGAGATATTGGAGGGTAAGAGACTCGTAATTAAAAATATAGCAACTCAGGAGATATCTTACGTAGATGCCGAACATCTTGTTGTGGCAACCGGCGCCGTTCCATTTATGCCTGCCTTCAGGAATGACGACCTTCCCGGAGTTTATACTGCCGCAGTTGTACAGCGAATGATGAACAACGAACTTACACTTTTAGGTAAGAAGATACTGACTGTAGGCGCGGGAAATATCGGTTACCTGACATCTTATCAGGCAATGCAGGCCGGAGCGCAGGTTAAGGCGATAATTGAGGCTATGCCTAACGAGGGAGGGTTCCCGGTTCAGGCAAACAGAGTAAGAAGGCTCGGCATTCCGATCCTCACTTCACATATACTGCTGGAGGCGATTCCAAACGAAGATCACACAGGAATAATTGGTGCTGTCGTTGCCGAATGTAAGAATTTCAAACCAATTCCGGGGACAGAAAAGGTTATTGAAGATATTGATTGTATAAACATATGTACGGGTCTGATTCCTGACAATCAGCTATTCAGAAAAGGCACTGAGGTATTTGGGCGCCGTTGCCATGCAGCTGGTGATGCTGTAAAAATTGGTGAAGGAACATCTGCTGTATTGAGAGGAAAGCAGTGTGCACAAGAGATTATGCAGGACCTTGGAGTGAAACTTAACTACGACGAATACCTTCAGGTCTCAAAAGAGTATATAGATTCCCAGCAACACCCCGTAAGAATTCTGGAGAAACCGGCAATGCCATCTCCGGAGAGAATGAATCAAAAAGGATTTGTAGTAATTGACTGTCTGTATGGATTTGCTTGTAACCCTTGTGCCTTTGCATGCAAATTCGGAGCAATTACAAAATCGTCAACATCAACCGTTCCAAGAATCGATTACGAAAAGTGCACCGGATGTATGCAGTGTGTATATCAGTGCCCCGGACTTGCCATTTTCGGATATCAGGTTAACAAGAACAGACTCTTTTTGCCTATTGAGTATAAAGCAGATGAGGGGTCACAGGTATATCTTGTAAACAATAACGGAGAGATTTTGGGAGAGGGTGTAATTGAGAAGATTCTTAAAAACGACAATAAGACCAACATTGCCAGAGTAACAGCCACCTCGATGACAGGCAGCTCAGAAGAGCACGAGTCGATACCTGCCGAGAAGTTGGTTGAGGTGAGAGGTTTTATAATCAAAGAGAAGTATCCCGAAAAACCGGAGATAACTCCTCTATCAAAAGAGCACGATTCAAAAACATATATCTGTCACTGCGAAGATGTTACCGTAGAAAAGCTACTTTCAGTTATTGGTGACAGGAAGGTAATTTCATCTGACGAGCTTAAGCATATCTCAAGAATAGGAATGGGTCCGTGCCGCGGAAACAGATGCGTTCCAAGAGCACGCCTACTTTTGAGGGCTTATGGGGTTGAAGTCTGCGGAGAGCCGACTCCTCGCGGGCCTATGTCCAATCTTGTTACTCTTGGAGATATGGTTCAGGGTGAAAAAAAGGAGGAGATAATTCTTCCAAAGGGAGGCCGGCCGGTTAAGAAGGTTTCGGTTTTGATTGCTGGTGGAGGTATCTCAGGTTCGTCTCTCTTCCGTTTCTTTGCAGAAGCTGGTTTTGATCCGTATATGATCAACGATGGCCTTGGCAGCTCCTGGAGAAACATCGCAGGAGGAAGGCCGGCCTTCTCGCTACCTGCACTTGCAGATATTGCCAAACATAATCTAGAGATATTCAGAGACTTGCAAGGCATTCACGACATAGATTTCAGACTTATAAGGTATGTAAGCTTTGCGCATGATCAGCAGACATATAACTCACTTGATGCCTCAAGAGGATGGTCGGACGCCTACATGGTTGACAAAAAAGATTTCACAAAAGAGATCTCTCCATATCTTAACACAAACCTTAACACATACAGCCACGCGCTAATCACAAACGACTGCTGGCAGGCAAACCCGGGCCGGACTATTGATGTAGTAAGAGAGATCGGACGCAGTAAAGGCGGAACAATTCTGGAAAACACCAGACTAGTTGAGGTTTACAAAACAGGTAAAGAGTACAGGGTTATACTTCAAAATGCAAATCGCGAATATGAAGAGTATCAGACAGAGATCTTTATAAATGCATTAGGTGCCGAGGCAGATCACTTTGCTAAGAAACTTGGCATCGACACAGGCCTCTTCCCTGTAAAGCATCAGGCATTCATCACCAAACGTCTGCCAATGCTTGGTAAAGATGGCGCAAATCTGGATATGCTTATAGACAGACGCAAGTATAAAGGATTTTCTGCAGTTTACGGCCAACAACTTGCAGAGACCGGGCAGATTATAGGATGTGCCTCCCCTATTAATGATGCAAAGGAGACAGACAAAAATCTTAAGGTAAGCTCACAGGAGTTCCTGCAGGTAGCAACCGAAATGTTCAGTGAGTGGATACCAAGATTATCAGGTGTCGGCTTCCAGGCCGTATGGTCGGGCTATTACGTAGAGCCTCGTTATATTGTAGATCCCGAACTTGGACTTTTTGCCGGAATGAGAGGCCACGGCTTTATGCTCTCTCAGTATTTGGGCAAACTGTATGTAGATTCTCTGTTAGGCAGAGAGGTTCCTGAGTATTTCCACCAGCTGAAGCTAAAAGGACAAGGGCTAAGTGAGCAGGCGTTTAAGTGATTTTAAGTGTTCGTGTAAGTATCTGAATATGTACGTTTTTCAAAATTGATTTCCACATAATTTGGATAATCATTTTCACATATCACTGACAAACAAACATTTAGGAACACACTTAAAAATTTCATGGGGTCTTACCTCTCCGAGATAAGACCCCATTACTTAACCTAAACTTAAACTATGAAAAACTTCATCTAAAATAGTTGCAAATCCCGTGCCACAATTTATGAGATTACCCGAAGTTTTGCATATTTAAGTAGTAAAATTTTTCTGCCCCCCTCTTCAAAATCCACTACCGCTTTGAGATTCAGCGGATCACCTTCAATTACTATAAGTTTACCCACACCAAATCTGTCGTGTTCTACAGTTTGCCCTGCTTCAAGCTTTGAAACCGGGTCAGCTACAAAATCCGGGTTCGGCGGTTTTGGAGGTGTAAATGAAGGTTTAGGACGACTGACAGGAGGAGACTGTGATGAATTTCCTCCGGATGACCTATGGTTCCCATAACCTTTGTTACTGTAGTTCCCTTCTGATGACCCACGGTTCCCAAATCCTTTGTTGGCAAACCCCTTGTTACCGAAACTCCGGCTTCCGAACAATTGCTCTTCAACATCGCCTGCCTCTTTATCTTTCTCAGGCCAGTTTACAAACTTAGAGTCGATCTCTCTTATAAAACGGCTTGGCGGATAGTTAACATGGTTTCCCCATCTGAAACGAGTATGGGCGTAAGATAAGGTAACACTCTCCTTTGCTCTTGTTACTGCAACATACATGAGCCTCCTCTCCTCCTCAATTTCGGATTCACTGCTTGCTGAATTAACCGACGGAAAGAGGTTCTCCTCCAGACCAATTACAAAGACATGTTTAAACTCCAGACCCTTAGCTGAGTGAACAGTCATAAGGCTGATTTTGTTAAAGTCCTCCTCTTTACTGTTTTCATCAATGGCACTCATCAGTGAGATAGTTTCAAGATAATCTTCAAGAAGAGCAACAGGTGCTTCTGCGGGTGAAGTATCTTCAGAAGTACCTTCAGCTCCCCCTTCAGCCTCAGCATCTGCCTCTCTCTCCTCAACAAAGGCCTTAATGGAGTTAAATAACTCCTCCACATTCTCTGCACGAGCCTGCCCCTCAATCGAGATATCACCCTTTATCATTGTGGCGTAACCACTCTTCACAAAAATCTCAACAGCAATATCATATGCGTTTACCTCCCCACGGCGGGCGGCCACATCGGAAATCAACTTACAGAACTCGACAAGTTTGTGCTGAGCAGCACTCTTAATTCCAAAACTCTGCACATCTCCAGTAAAAAGAGCCTCCCACATCGATACCCCGCCGGCCGCCGCAGCCGCCGAAAGGTGAGAAATTGTCGTATCACCGATACCTCTGCCCGGCACATTCACAACCCTTTTAAAAGCCTCATCATCTTTTGGATTTACCAAAAGCCTCAGATATGCCATTACATCCTTTACCTCTGCCCTGTCATAAAAAGAGTTTCCACCATATATCTTGTACGGCAGCGACCTCTTCCTAAGCGCCTCCTCGACAGCCCTTGACTGAGCATTTGTCCTGTAAAGAACAGCAAAATCACTGTAGGAAGCCTTTGTGTCGTAAATTTTAGAAAGAATTGACGAAGCAAGTAAAAAGGCCTCCTCCTGATCTGTATAGGCCTTAACAACCTCTATCTTGCTCCCCACCCCCGCTTCGGAGAAACACTCCTTCTTTAGCTGTGAAGAATTTTTCAATATCAGCGAATTGGCTGCCTTCACAATAGTCTGTGTCGAACGGTAATTCTGCTCAAGACGAAACTCCTTTGCCTCAGGATAGTCCTTCTTAAAATTTAGGATGTTCTCAATTCTGGCCCCCCTGAAAGAGTATATACTCTGAGCATCATCACCCACAACGCAAAGGTTTCTGTGAACCGATGAGAGTTTTTTAACAATCAGATATTGAGCATAGTTAGTGTCTTGATACTCATCAACCAAAATATAGCTGAATCTGCTGCGAAGCTTTTCAAGAACATCCGGAAAGTCTCTGAGTAAAATATTGGTATAGAGAAGTATATCATCAAAATCCATAGCACCTGCCTGCCTGCACCTCTTCTCGTAGAGGGCAAAAATCTCACCAATCTTTGGCTTTCGTGCAGCAGCATCATTTGCCATATAGGTAGGGTTAGCAGTATATGCGGCCGAATTTACAAGGTTATTTTTAGCCATTGAGATTCTTGATAACACCTCATTTGGTTTATAGGTCTTATCATCCAGCGACAAATCTCTTATGCACGCCCTTACGGCACTCCTCGAATCTGAAGTGTCATAAATTGTAAAGCTCTTTGGAAAGCCAAGAAGTTCGGCATCCTCTCTTAAAAACCGCACAAATACCGAGTGGAATGTTCCCATCCAAAGGTATTTGGCAGCCTCATTACCAACAAGTAAGGCAATTCGCTCCTTCATCTCTCTGGATGCCTTATTGGTAAAGGTCAATGCAAGCACCGAACCGGCTCTGTGCCCGTTATTTAAGATGTTCGCAATTCTGCAGGTAAGTACTTTTGTCTTTCCCGATCCCGCCCCCGCTATTATGAGTGAAGGCCCTTTAAATTCTTCAACTGCTTGTTTTTGAGCAGGATTAAGGCCCTCTGTTATAGTAGAAATTTCTCTGTTCATTGCTTACAAAATTATAAATAATGTGTATCTTTGCCACAAAATTTTTTCAAAAAAATGTCAGACCACATTCGATTACGTAAAGGTTTAAACATCCCCCTTGAAGGAGATGCACAAACCAACATAACAAAGAGAATATCGCCCGACAAAATTGCCATAAAACCTACTGATTTTAAGGCGCTTAATGCTAAGCTGCTTGTTAAGGAGGGGGACTTGGTAAAGGCCGGGACACCGATATTTACAGACAAAAGCAGACCATATATAAATTATTGTTCACCGGTTAGCGGAAAGGTTTCAGAGATCTACCGCGGAGAGAAGCGCAAGCTTCTGGAGATACGCATCGATGCAGATCAAACCACTGATTATCTTCAGATAACTACTCCAAACTTCAGAACCGCAACAAAGCAGGAGTTGACAGACACCTTGCTTGAGAGCGGACTATGGGCAGCGATTAAACAGCGTCCATACGGAATTGCTCCGGACAAAGATGTAGAACCAAAGGCAATATTTATATCGGGTTTTGACTCATCGCCACTTGCGCCCGATCTGGATTTTGCTCTAAAAGCAGATATCGAACATATACAGATTGGAGTAGACATTCTTTCAAAGTTAACAACAGGAGGGGTACACATCGGTCTCCACGCCTCAAACTTTGCAAGCAGCCCCTTCCACCGTCTTGAAAAGGTAATTACCCACACATTCGACGGTGTACATCCTGCAGGAAATGTAGGTGTTCAGATTCATCACATTAGCCCTGTCAATAAGGGCGAAGTTGTATGGACTCTTGACATGTACACAGTTGCAGCTATCGGCCGTCTGTTTAAGAACGGAGTTTACGATGTGAAAAAGGTTATTGCCGTAACAGGCCCCAGAGCTCACAAGCCAAGTTATATTGAGTGTGTGCCGGGTATAAACTTTTCACAAATAAGTGAATATGTAAACATTAAGGGAGACAAAAATTCAAAGGAGACTCCTTTGCCTGTACGCTATATAAGCGGAAATGTGCTGACCGGAGATAGCGTTGGAAAAGATGGCTACCTTGGATTCTTCCACAATCAGATAACCCTCATAAGCGAAGGTAACTACCATGAAATGTTCGGATGGATCAAACCACTCCGCATGAAGAAATTCAGCATCTCACGCTCATACTTCTCGTGGTTGTTGCCAAATAAACGCTACTCTCTTGACACCAACCTTAACGGAGGAGAGAGAGCCTTTGTTATGACCGGAGTTTACGAGAAGGTTCTGCCTATGGATATCTACCCGCTCTATCTCTTTAAAGCAATTCTTGCGGGAGATATTGACAAAATGGAGGCTCTCGGAATATACGAAATCATAGAAGAGGATGTTGCTCTCTGTGAATTTGTATGCCCTTCCAAAACCGAGATTCAGGAGATAGTATCTAAGGGCATCAACCTTATGATTAAAGAAATGTCATAAACGAGTCAGAGATGAAAGCAATAAGAAAATTAGTAGATAATATAAAACCCACATTCAGTAAGGGCGGGAAGCTGAGTTTCCTTCACTCGACCTTCGATGCGTTCGAGACCTTTCTGTTTGTACCGGATACTGTAACACATAAAGGTACGCACATAAGAGACAGTATTGACCTTAAGCGTACCATGACAATGGTGATAATTGCCCTAATGCCTGCACTCCTTTTTGGGATGTGGAACACCGGGTATCAGCATAACCTCTCAACCGGAGCAGATCCGGGGTTCTGGCCTACATTCCTTTACGGATTAATCAAGGTATTACCAATGGTAATAGTCTCTTACGGAGTAGGTTTAGGAATTGAATTTGCCGCAGCACAGATAAGAGGGCACGAAGTTAACGAAGGCTATCTGGTTACCGGAATGCTTATTCCGCTAATCATGCCTGTAGATCTGCCGCTTTGGATGCTTGCGCTTTCGGTTGCATTTGCCGTAATAATTGGTAAAGAGGTCTTCGGAGGTACAGGAATGAACATCTGGAATCCTGCACTTCTTGCAAGGGCCTTTGCATTCTTCGCTTACCCCTCATTTATGTCAGGAGACAAAGTTTGGATTGCAGGTTTAACAAAAGGAGAGGGTGTTGTTGACGGATTTTCCGGAGCCACCCCTTTGGCAAACGCACAGGCAGGGCTGGATCTTCCCTCTTTCAGCGATATGTTCCTTGGAATTATTCCGGGTTCTGTTGGTGAAACGTCAACACTGGCTATTCTTATAGGAGCGGCAATTCTGCTCTATACAGGAATTGCCAGCTGGAAGATAATGTTCTCTGTTTTTGCCGGAGGATTGCTTACAGGTCTGTTGCTTAACGCGCTTGCACCTGAAGGCTCGTATATGGCAATTCCCGCCTGGAACCATCTGGTAATGGGAGGTTTCGCATTTGGCGCAGTCTTTATGGCAACCGATCCTGTTACAGGCTCTCAGACAGAGAGAGGTAAATGGTACTATGGAGCATTCATTGGAGTTATTGCAGTTATAATCAGAGTTTTCAATCCGGGGTATCCGGAGGGGATGATGCTCTCGATTCTGTTGCTTAACACCTTTGCACCACTGATTGACCACATGGTTGTCCAGAGAGGAATTAAGAGAAGGCTCAAAAGAGCAGTAGTTAAATAACACAGGAGAAAAACGATGAATACAAATAGTAATATATACACTATAATATACGCAACCATTATGGTTGTAGTTGTGGCTGTAATACTCGCTTTTGCCTCTTCACTGCTCAAAGAGAGACAACAGAGAAATGTCGAGATTGAGAGAAAGGAGATGATTCTCCGCTCCGTTCAGCTTGGAGCAGACGAGGCAGCCAGAGCCAGCGACAAGGACAGCTACATAGAGGCAGAGTATGCCAGATACATTAAAGACTCTTCTATAAATGAGCAGGGAAAAGACCTTACACTATATATCTGCACAATAGAGAGTGGCGAAAGATTTTACGTGATTCCGCTGAGAGGAGTTGGTCTTTGGGGGCCGGTTTGGGGATATATATCTCTAAAAGGCGACTTCAATACTGTTTACGGGGCAACTTTTGACCACAAAAGCGAAACACCGGGACTTGGAGCAGAGATCACAACCCCTATGTTTTACAAACAGTTCGAAAACAAGAGAATCTTTGATGATTCCGGTAATTTCGTATCGGTACAGGTTGTTAAAGGGGGAGCTGATGCTTCAAGCGGCCACGAAGTTGACGCAATTTCAGGCGGAACCATCACATCCAAAGCCGTTGAGGAGATGTTGCTTAAAAACATAAAGGATTACACCTCATTCTTCGCCGCCAAACTAAAAGAGTCGGCCGAAAAAGCAGCAGAGAAGGCAGCAGAGATACAACCATCGGACTCTCTGTCAGCCACACCCTCAATTCAGGTAAATATTCAGTAACCGTATAAAAGAGATATAAATATGTACAAAAAGATATTTACAGAGCCTCTGTTTAAAAACAATCCCGTATCAGTACTGGTACTCGGTATCTGCTCGGCTCTGGCAGTAACGGTTAAACTGGAACCCGCACTTGTAATGGCACTGTCCGTTACAATAGTAACGGGCTTCTCCAACGTTATCATATCACTGATTAGAAACACAATTCCAAACCGTATAAGAATCATTGTTCAGCTTGTGGTAGTTGCAATGCTGGTAATTCTGGTAGACCAAATACTTAAAGCCTTCGCCTACGATGTGAGCAAGCAACTTTCGGTATTTGTCGGGCTTATCATCACCAACTGTATAATCATGGGAAGAATCGAGGCATTTGCCCTCGGAAACAAGCCTATTCCATCACTAATCGACGGATTGGGGAACGGTCTCGGATATGGAATCATACTTGTAGTAGTGGCATTCTTCCGCGAATTGTTCGGATCAGGCTCCCTAATGGGATATCAGCTTATTCCTGCCTCATGGTATATAAAGAACGGAGGATTTTATGAAAATAACGGACTCTTTATCCTCCCTCCAATGGCGCTTATTCTCGTAGGAGTTTTCATCTGGGTTCAGAGAAGCATTCAGAAAGAATTAATCGAAAAATAACACATACCACTATGCAAGAATTAGTTAACATATTCGTAAAGTCTATCTTTATAGACAATATGGTATTTGCATATTTCCTTGGAATGTGTTCATACCTGGCAGTTTCTAAAAATGTAAAAACAGCAGTTGGTCTTGGAATAGCCGTAATATTCGTTCTGGGAGTAACACTTCCGGCAAACTATCTGCTTCATAAATATGTCCTCTCAGAGGGAGCTCTGGTTTGGCTCAATCCGGAATATGCAAGTTTAGACCTCAGCTTTTTAAGTTTTATCATCTTCATTGCAGTTATTGCCTCAATGGTACAACTGGTTGAGATGGTTGTCGAGAAATTTTCACCCGGACTATACTCCTCACTGGGTATATTCCTCCCGCTTATCGCAGTAAACTGTGCAATTCTTGGAGGTTCACTCTTTATGCAGGAGCGTGGTTACGAAACACTTGCAGAGGCCACAGTATTCGGACTCGGTTCGGGTCTCGGATGGTTCCTGGCAATTGTAGCACTTGCCGCAATCCGTGAAAAGCTCTCTTACTCCAATGTCCCTGCTCCGCTTAGAGGTCTGGGAATAACATTCATTGTTGTAGGACTTATGGGCATCGCATTTATGAGCTTTATGGGCATTAAACTCTAGGAGGAGATTAGTTATGAATTTATCAGTAATTACAATACTTTCAATCATTGCTTTTCTTATCGTAATACTGCTTCTTGTAGCACTATTACTGTATGCAAAGGCCAAACTGACACCGTCGGGAGAGGTAAAACTCACCATCAACGGAGGAGAGAAGGAGCTTACCGTCTCTCCGGGTGAGACTGTTCTTACCACACTTTCAAACAACAAAATATTTCTCCCCTCAGCCTGTGGTGGAGGTGGAACCTGCGGAATGTGCAAATGCCGCGTAACTTCAGGCGGTGGAGAGATCCTTCCTACCGAAGTAGGGTTCTTTACCCGCAAACAGCAACAGACACAATGGCGTCTGGGGTGTCAGGTTAAGGTTAAAGAGGATATAGAGGTTGAGGTTCCGGAAGAGGTTCTGGGAATCAAGAAATGGGAGACCGAAGTTGTAAGCAACCACAACGTTGCAACATTTATCAAAGAGTTCGTAGTTAAACTCCCTGAGGGTGAACACCTTA
This sequence comes from Bacteroidales bacterium UBA5548, assembly GCA_002425935.1. Taxonomy (GTDB): domain Bacteria; phylum Bacteroidota; class Bacteroidia; order Bacteroidales; family UBA932; genus Bact-08. Next base: position 17,168 of record DINE01000024.1, read on the forward strand.
AATTCAAATCCGGAGGTTACATCCAGATTGATATACCCCCATGCGAAGTTGATTTCTCAAAAGACATCGAAGTTGAGAAGGAGTACCACGAAGACTGGGACTCTCTTAAGATATGGGATCTTAAGATGAAGAACAATGAGCACACCTTCCGTGCCTACTCAATGGCCAACCACCCAGCAGAGGGCAACATAATAATGCTCAATATCCGTATTGCAACTCCACCTTGGGACAGAAGCAAAGGCACATTTATGCCTGTGAATCCCGGAGTCTGCTCATCGTACATCTTCTCCCGTAAACCGGGCGACAAGGTAACAATTTCGGGCCCTTATGGAGAGTTCTTCATTAAAGATACTCAGAACGAAATTGTATTTATCGGAGGAGGGGCCGGTATGGCGCCAATGCGTTCACACATCTTCCACCTATTCCACACCGAAAAGACCACCCGCAAGGTGAGCTTCTGGTATGGGGCAAGATCTCTCAGAGAGGTATTCTACGAAGAGGAGTTCCGTGCAATTGAAAAAGAGTTTCCTAACTTCAAGTTTAACCTTGCCCTCAGCGAACCTAAACCAGAGGACAACTGGACCGGTTATACCGGCTTCATCCATAAAGTTCTTGAAGACAACTATCTTGGCAAACACGAAGCTCCGGAAGACATTGAATACTACCTATGCGGCCCTCCGATGATGAACAGCGCAGTTACCAACATGCTTGACAATCTGGGCGTACCTGAAGAGAACATAGCCTTCGACGACTTCGGCGGCTAACACACTCCGACGGTTAACATACTAAACACAAAAAAAGACCTTTACCAAACCGTAAAGGTCATTTTTTACATCGCAAGCACAAAAATCTCCGCGCAAGCACAAAAATCTCCGCGCCACTTTTGTTTATGTGGCTGTATAGCAACCACTTGAAAAATAGACTTCAACGAGAATACCTTGAAACTCACTGAAGTCTCTTTTGCAAGCACCTAAAATACAATATGTTGAACAAAAGTGGCGCGGAGATTTTTTTGTTTCTAAATTTATTTTACTTATTCCTAGCATTCAATCAAATAATTTATAGGTAACTATGTATATGATAAAATGGAGGGAAGAAAAGATGAAGAGAATAGAAAATCGACTTGCTGAGGAGAATAAGAGAAAAAAAGAGAACGAAAAACAGCAAAAGGGTTATTACCCAAGAGTCCAAGAAGGTAGTATTCATCTCTATTTCAGAGGAAATGGTAGGTTTAATGTCTTTTACGACGATTTTGATAAAATTGAATTCCTTAAACGATGCAATACTGCTGCGGATAAACATGAAACAAAAATTGAACAAATAGTGCTTATGGACAATCATGTTCATATGCATATTAACACAAAGTCATTAACTCCATTTGCATATAATTTAATTCATGGTTACTCGTACTGGTATAACAGGAAACATGGTATTAGCGGTAAACTATTTGAATCCCCATTTAACAGTTCACATAAATCTTCTGAAGAATGGATTTTAAAAAGTATGCTTTATATCCTCCAAAATCCAATTAGTGCAAGAATTTGTAAACACCCTAAAGAATATCCGTGGAGCTCTTACCACTCATACTTTGCCAGAGGCAATGCCAAGGTCAATCCGGTGGTAAAGCATGTTAAATTAGATCATTCATTTATTTATGCACGCTATGCAAATCTACAAGATTTTGATAAAGCAATATTGGAAGAGGCTATTAACATAATCGAAATAAAGGACTCAAAAAATAAAAAGTGGGAGAAAACACCGGATGCTGAAGTAGTTCGTAAAGCAAATATTATTTTAAATGGCAGAAGTATATTTCATTTAAACAAATTCGAAATTGAGGCAATCATTTTGGAATTAAGAAATAAGGCCGGAGCGTCATGCAGGCAGATCTCTTCTATTCTTCACCAAAGTTTTGAGTATGTAAGGAGAGTGTGCAGTTAAATCTCTGCGCCACTTTTGCTTATATGACTGTATACCAACCACTTGAAAAATAGACTT
>DINE01000004.1:0-27466 GCA_002425935.1 Bacteroidales bacterium UBA5548
TTTTTTGCATAAAAAAAGAGACTAAATCTGGGTTTTAGTCCCCGATTTAGTCCCCGATACTTGCAACTATCTCATTTTCAGTAGTAGTTGCGGTGAGGGGGGGATTCGAACCCCCGGAACCCTTACGAGTTCGGCAGTTTAGCAAACTGCTGGTTTCAGCCACTCACCCACCTCACCAAAATCTTGCGGGCTGGCCGAAAGGACTGCAAATATACGAATTCTTTTAAATCTGCAAATAAATGTCTAACTCTTCTTATGTAAAATGTTGGATATGTGCTGACAGCCTTGTCGCAAGCTTTGTTTAAGTTGCAAAAATGAATGATAAGCTATTTGCTGGGTTTGCAGGTAATTTCATAACGTTTATTTATAAAACAAACCCCAAAAGCTTTTGTGTAACTCTTGGGGTTTTGTTAAGTGTTTTGCTTGCAGGGTTTATTGTTAGTGTCTTGTGACACAGGTGTCAGCTAAGGAAAACTTTGGCTCCCGAAGAGGGAGGGGACCCGCCGTAGGTGGGGAGGATTTTCCGTGCTGACAGCCTTGTCGCAAGCTGCAAGAATTTATTTTTGCGGCTTGGCAATGTTTTCGCGCATTTCGGTGTCGGCCTGGATGTTGCGGAACTTGTAGTAGTCCATTATACCCATGTTGCCTGAGCGGAATGCTTCGGCCATTGCCATCGGGATCTGTGCTTCGGCTTCGATCACTTTGGCGCGGGCCTCTTGTGCTTTGGCCTTCATCTCTTGTTCCAGGGCGACGGCCATGGCGCGTTTCTCTTCGGCACGTGCTTGTGCGATGTTCTTGTCGGCGTTGGCCTGATCCATCTGAAGGGCGGCTCCGATGTTACGTCCGATATCTATGTCGGCGATGTCAATTGAGAGGATTTCGAATGCTGTTCCTGCGTCGAGGCCCTTTTCCAGTACAACGCGCGAGATTGAGTCGGGGTTCTCGAGTACAGATTTGTGACTTTCGGCAGAGCCGATGCTAGATACAATTCCTTCGCCAACGCGGGCAAGAACGGTCTCTTCGCCGGCACCTCCCACGAGTTGTTTGATGTTGGCGCGTACTGTAACGCGGGCTTTGGCTATAAGCTGGATTCCGTCTTTAGCGACTGCGGTAACCGGAGGGGTGTTGATAACCTTTGGGTTAACGGACATCTGTACAGCTTCGAATACATCACGGCCGGCCAGGTCTATGGCGGCTGCCATCTTGAAGTTGAGTGCGATGTTTGCTTTGTCGGCAGAGATTAGTGCGTTTACCACTTTTGACACGTTGCCCTTTGCAAGGTAGTGCGCCTCAAGTTCGTTGGGGTTAAGCTGCAGGCCGGCCTTTGTTCCGGTGATCATTGCCATAACGATTGTTCCCGGAGGAACTTTACGCCAGCGCATGAGCACAAGCTGCAGGAGCGACATTTTTACTCCGGAGATGAGTGCCTGAAACCAGAGTGTGATTGGGAAAAACCATAAAAGAATGGTAAGTCCTACAAGGGATATTCCTATCCAAACCAAAAATACGGTAATGCTTTCCATAAAGTTTAATCTATTTGTTTTACAATAATTTTACTCTCTTCTGTGTTTACAATCTGGACCTTTGCGCCGTTGTTTATGATGCCCGATCTTGAGTAAACTTCAACGTCGGTGTTGCCAAAGCGTACTTTACCGCCAGGGGCAAGTCTGCTGATTGCTACTCCCTGGGTGCCGGCTGTGAGGCCCTTCTCTTCGGGGGCGTTGTCTACTTTTGAGCTGATTGTGTCTCGCAGTGATATGTTTTTCCAGGTTTTTGAGCGGAGGATCAGCCATGTTGATAACGAGGTGATTACTATTACGCACCCCAGGACTAAGAGGCCGGTTACCTGCCCGTACTCGACAAAGGCAAGGATTACGGCTCCGATAATTGATAAAAGTCCGATTACGCCGGCAAATCCGAAGCCGGGTATGATAAGCACTTCTATTGCAAGCAACAGTATCCCCAATGCAATGAGGGTTATTATTAGTGTCATAAAGATGTTTTTAGAACTTTCGGGAACAATATACGAATTTTTATTCCGGAGTGGAACTAATTTCTTCAATTGTAAGGCCCTCGGCTCCAACTCCGGAGAGAAGGGTCACTATCTGCTCTGCCTGTTGCCTGTTGGCAAAAGGGCCAATGAAGAATATTTCCCTTCCGTTAAGAACCTTCTTTGCAACGTCGCGGTCGGTGTTTCCTCTTATGATTTCAAGGACGGGCTGTGGCATGCCTGCAGGGTACCCTTCGATTTTTACCTGGAAGGTAGCTCTTGCTTCGCTCTTCTCTTCGAGCAGGCGTGCGTTTCTGATTGTTATGCTTTTACCCTGGCTGTAGGCCACTATCATTGCTGTCGGAAAGCCTGCTCTTTTAACTTTGGTAAGAGCGTCGGCCGCATCTGAGTATCTGAAGAACTGCCCGGCGGTGTAGAGCCATTTTCCGGTAGGGGTGCGGTTTTCGAATACGGGGCGCAGCCCTTTGAAGGCCTTAATCTCCGGCCTTGTGTTAACCACAAAGAGTTGTACTCTGTAAACCAGCCCGTCCGGGATTGAGTTGTCTTCTGCCATAACAGCTTCGGTCCCGACGGCAAAGGTGTAGTCGAACAGCTTAACGGGTTCAAGAATTGTTATTGTGGGGAAGTTGCCAAAGGCGGTGAGCTGCGGTGTAAATGGTCTGTCAGCAGGTTTTTCGGGCTCTGCCTTTTTGTCGTTTTTGAAAAAGTCGTCTCTTCTTGGTATAATTGCCCCCTTACTCAGAAACTCCATTTCGCGCACCTGAAGCACTTCGTTTGCGGCTCTCAGGCGCGACTGTGTATTGATAAGGGAGAACTCTCCCTCCGATATCTTTCTCTCAAGAAGTGCTCTGTCGTCCTCGTTGGTGAGGGTGTTGTAGAGCGATCTGTTTTTTGCAATGTCGCGGTTGATGCTGTCTATCTCCCCCTGTATCTTCCTCACTTCGAATATCATCTTTGTGTAGGCTTCGGTTTCCGGAGTGGTTGAAAACTCCTGCGCCGGTTCGCTCTTCTCGTCCTGCTTTTTTGCCGATGGAATCTCAAGCGATGCGATTCGCATTACCTCCAGAGTGTCGGTGATGGCTCTTCGTACAGGGGTGCTCTCGTATTCGAAGCGGTATATCGATACTGAGTCGCGTGTTTTGGAGTTTCTTGCTGTCACCAGGTAGGTGAAGAGGCCATCCTCTGAGTTGATAAGCATAAGATCGTCATCTACAGAAGAGTAGGGGAAGCCGAGGTTTTGCGGAAGTCCCCAGTCGTTTATTTTTTCGTCCCAGTTGCTTACGTAAATGTCGTATCCGCCTATTCCAAAGTGGCCCGATGAGGCAAAGTAGAGCTGTTTTTTATTTGGGCTTAGGATTGGGTAGATTTCGTCTCCCGGTGAGTTTACGAGCGAGTTGAGTGGCTCAGGTGCCGACCAGTTGCTGCCGTCAACCTGCTGGATACGGTAGATGTCCCACCCTCCGTCCTGATCCTGAGCCGAGAAGTAGATCACTTTGTCGTCTTCTCTTAAAAGAACCGGATTTGGGTTTGCGTTTCTTTGTATGTTGTAGTTAAGCGAGTCCGGCAGTTTTGCCCAGAAGCTCTTCTCAAGACCGGGGATATAAAGGAAAAAATCTTTCAGGGGGGCATCAATTTTTGCGGTCACTTTTGGCCTGGATGCGTACTGAAGCATCTGGATTCCGTTTTCGCTTTTTGCTATGAGAAGGTCAATCGACCGGATAAAAACCGAGTCGGTGCTCTCCTCCTGAATCTCTTGATATAGCTTTAAAGCATCATTAAAACGGTACTCTCTTCTCAGAGATTCCGCCCTCTCAAATTTAACCGCGCCCTCCTGAGTCTGTCCTGCCGCCAGGCTGTATGCCATCACGAAAAACAAGGGCAAGAGTATAGACCTTTTCATACATTGCTTATATATATAGGATAACAAAAGTACGAATTTCTTTATATTTTGGGAAAAAATACTACTTTTGTGCTCTAATTTTCGTTGAATTATATAATTTAAACACGATAATATGCAAAATAAAGGAGCCATCAGGCTTGTGGCAGTTTTAATCGCAATCGCCTGTATCTATCAACTCTCGTTTACCTGGGCAACCAGAAACCAGGAGAAGAAAGCAAAAGCTTATGCACAGAGAATGGTTGAGCTTGAGCAGAATTTACCTTCGTTCAGCCTAATTTCAGACCTCGACAAGGCCTACTATCTGGACTCACTGGGAAGGGCAAAAGAGAGATTTTACATCGACTCAATAACAGCTGAGAAGGTATTCCTCGGATTTACCTACAAAGAGATCAAAGAGAAGGAGATTAACCTTGGTCTTGACCTCAAAGGTGGTATGAACGTTATGCTCGAGGTTAGCGTACCGGAACTGGTAACTGCTCTTTCGGGCAACAGTACCAACGCTCAGTTTGCCGAGGCGATGAAGCTTGCCAAATCGAATCTGTCGCCTTCGCGCACAGATTTTATCACCCTCTTCGGAGAGGCTTGGGAGCAGGTGGCACCGGGTCAGAGGATGTCTCAGATTTTCGGAACTTACGAGATGAGAGACAGAATTAAACCTGAGACCTCAAATGCAGATGTTTTGAAAGTTATCAGAGAGGAGTCAGAGAGCGCAATCTCTAACTCGTTCAACGTTCTTAGAAACCGTATCCGCCGTTTTGGTGTTACACAGCCTAATATCCAGAAAATCGGAAGCACAGGAAGAATCCTTGTGGAGCTTCCAGGTGTTAAAGAGCCTGCCCGTGTAAGGAAACTCCTTCAGGGAACCGCTTCTCTTGAGTTCTGGGAGACTTACGAGAATCAGGAGGTCTATCCGTTCCTGATTGAGGCTAACAGAGTGGTTAAAGAGATGATGGATCTTGATAAAGAGGTTGCATCTAACGGAGTGACTGCAGACTCTTCTGCCGTTGCTGCTGCAGATACTGCAAAGACAGGTGCTGCATCGCTTTTGAGCGAGATTCAGGCAGAGGACTCAATGTCAGTTGCTGACGCTCAGTTAGCAGAGCAAAACCCTCTCTTCTTTGCTCTTAACCCGAATGTTAGTCAGGGTCAGCTTATCCCGGGTGCTTGCGTGGGAAGGGCTCACTACAGAGATACAGCAAAGATTGGTTCATGGCTGAGAGCCCCTCAGGTTCAGGCTGTGTTCCCTGCAGATATTAAACTTATGTGGTCGGTTAAGCCGATCGATCAGGCCGGTGTTATCTTCGAACTAATAGCTATCAAGAGCACTACCCGCGATGGTAAGGCTCCGCTTGACGGAGGTGTTATTACCGATGCTTCTAAATCTTTCGGACAAACTTCGGGTAACCCTGAGGTTGACATGGCGATGAACGCCGAGGGTGCAAGAATCTGGGCAAGCATGACTGCAAACAATGTTGGCAGATGCATCGCAATTGTTCTTGACGGAATGGTTTACTCTTACCCAAGGGTTAACTCAGAGATTACAGGTGGCCGCTCACAGATTTCAGGTAACTTTACCATTACAGAGGCCGATGACCTTGCAAACGTTCTTAAGTCAGGTAAGCTCCCTGCTCCTGCAAGAATTGTTCAGGAGGCCGTTGTAGGTCCAAGCCTTGGTAGCGAGTCTATCAACGCAGGTCTTATCTCATTTGTACTTGCCTTCCTGCTTGTACTTGCATATATGGTACTCTTCTACAGTGGTGCCGGTTTGGTTGCAAATATTGCACTCCTCACTAACGTACTCTTCCTGTTTGGAGCGCTGGTTTCATTCGGAGCGGTTCTTACCCTTCCTGGTATCGCCGGTATCGTTCTGACACTGGGTATGGCGGTGGATGCCAACGTTATTATCTATGAGCGTATAAAAGAGGAGATGAGGGGAGGAAAAGCTCTCAGGCTGGCAATAGCCGACGGTTACAAGAATGCCTACTCTGCAATTATAGACGGTAACCTTACAACAATCATCACAGGTATTGTGCTTGCAATCTTTGGTTCGGGTCCTGTTCAGGGATTTGCTACAACCCTTGTTATAGGTATCATCACCTCGCTGATTACATCGATCTTCATTACAAGACTTGTATTTGAGTGGAGACTCGGCAAGAACAAGAATATTACATTCGACAACAAATTTACCCGCAACTTCCTGCAGAACACTAAGATTGACTTCGTGGGAATCCGTAAATATGCATACATCTTCTCAATCGCTATTACCATTATCGGTCTTGGGTTTATCTTCGGAAAAGGCTTCTCTTACGGCGTTGACTTTACAGGAGGTCGTACCTATGTGATCAGGTTTGACCAGGATGTTACTACAGGTGAAGTAAGAACTGCATTACTTAAGGAGTTTGACGCATCTATAGAGGTTAAGCAGTTTGGCGGAGGAAGCCAGATGAAGGTTACTACCAAGTACATGATTGAGGACAACTCTGAGGCGACAGATGCATTGGTTGACGGTAAAATCTACAACGCTCTTAAAGGCCTTTACACTAACGAGATGTCAATAGAGGAGTTTACAGCTACCACCGACAACCCTAACGGTATTGTAAGTTCAGAGAAGGTTGGTCCGACTATCGCAGACGATATAAAGAGAGACGCCTTTATCGCCGTAATTATAGCGCTGATTGCAATATTTGCATACATCGCAGTAAGATTCAGCAACTGGACATGGGGAACCGGAGGTCTTGTGGCCCTTATCCACGACGCCCTCTTTGTAATGAGCTTCTTTGCAATATTTACCGGAGTGCTCCCGTTCAGCCTCGATGTCGATCAGTCGTTCATTGCCGCGGTACTTACAATTATCGGTTACTCGATAAACGACACCGTGGTTATCTTCGACCGTATCAGGGAGTACAGAACACTTTATCCTAAGAGAGATCTTAGAGAGAATATTAACGAGGCCTTGAACAGCACATTGTCAAGAACAATCAACACAGGTGCTACCACTCTGGTTGTGTTACTTGCAATCGCTCTCTTTGGCGGTGAGGTTATCAGAGGATTCTCGGTTGCGCTTATCGTAGGTGTTGTAATCGGTACATATTCGTCACTATTCGTGGGTACTCCAATCGTTTACGACCTTTACAACAAAAAGATTGCTAAACAAGCTGCCAAAAAGCAGTAGTCAGCATAAGCTTTTTATTTAAAAACAGCCCCAAAGGTCGGTCAGACTTTTGGGGTTTGTTTTTAAACATACCCGCATTCTCTGCCCTTCCCAAGGAGAGTGTTTTTTAAGTTTGCTTGTATAAAGTTTGGTATAAAATTATAACTTTGTAAAAATCTTAATTAAAAAGTTATAATATGGAACTTCCTTTTGCAGAATCCTATAAAATTAAAATGGTTGAGAGTCTCAAAAGAAGCACTCGTCAGCAGAGAGAGCAATGGATAAAAGAGGCAGGTTACAACCTCTTCAACCTTAAAAGCGATTATGTGTTCATTGACCTACTCACTGATTCAGGAACAGGGGCTATGAGCGACAAACAGTGGGCTGCAATGATGGAGGGTGACGAGAGCTACGCAGGTGCACGTTCATATTATAATTTAAAGGAGAGTATTAAGAACATTACCGGCTTTGACTACTTCCTGCCTACCCATCAGGGGAGAGCGGCCGAAAATGTGCTCTTTTCGTCGCTTGTAAAGGAGGGTGATATACTTCCGGGCAATTCGCATTTTGATACTACAAAGGGTCACATTGAGTTTCGCAGGGCTGTAGCGATTGACTGCACGATAGATGAGGCAAAGGATACCACTCTGGAGATGCCTTTCAAGGGAAATATGGACCTCGGCAAACTGGAAAATGTGCTTAAGCAGTACCCGGCAGAGAAGATTCCGTGCATAGTTCTTACTATTACAAACAATACCGCAGGTGGTCAGCCGGTTTCAATGGAGAATATAAAGGGTGTTGCTGCTCTTGCAAAGAGATATGGTATAAAACTTCTGTTTGATTCGGCGCGATTTGCAGAGAATGCATACTTCATAAAGACTCGCGAAGAGGGGTATGCAGGCAAGTCAATTCCTGAGATTTGCCGCGAGATGTTCAGCCATGCCGATTTTATGACTATGTCTTCGAAGAAGGATGCGATTGTGAATATGGGTGGTTTTATCGCCTTCAGGGAGGAGGCTGCTTGGCAGGCATGTCAGATGTACAATATTATGTACGAGGGCTTTATAACTTACGGTGGTATGTCGGGACGAGATATGAGTGCTCTTGCTCAGGGGCTTATCGAGGGTACAGATTTCGACTACCTTGAGACTCGTATTTCGCAGGTGGCTTACCTGGCCTCAAAGCTTGACGAGTACGGAATTCCTTACCAGAGGCCTGCAGGTGGTCATGCGATTTTTGTTGATGCAAAGAAGATACTTACAAGAGTGCCAAAAGAGCAGTTTGTTGCGCAGACGCTTGGTATTGAGTTGTATATAGAGGGTGGAGTCAGAGGTGTCGAGATTGGAACTCTGCTGGCCGACAGAGACCCGGTTACAAGAGAGAACCGCTATCCGTCACTTGAGTTGTTGAGGCTGGCAATTCCGAGAAGGGTTTACACCAACAACCACATGGACTACATTGCTGCCGCACTGAAAAACGTATTTGACCGCCGTGAGTCAATCACTTCGGGCTATCTTATCAAAAAGGAGCTTCCAATAATGCGCCACTTTACCGTCGAGCTCGAAAAAGCCTAAGAAATAAATCTCCGCGCCACTTTTGCGTATGTGGCTGTATAGTAATCACTTGAAAAAAAGACTTCAACGAGAAATGCTTAAATCTCGTTGAAGCCTCTTTTTTAATATCCACAAAGCCAATAAGTTGAACAAAAGTGGCGCGGAGATTTATTTGGTGCGTCTTGTGCGTCCAGAAGATCTGCCCGAAGATCTGCCTGAAGATTTGCCGGATGAGCGTTCACCGGAGCTGCTTTCTGAGGAGCGACTGCGGGAGCTGCTGCCTGATGAACGGCCTGAAGAGCTTCCCGAAGAACGTTCCGAAGACCTGCCCGAAGACCGGCCGTCGGGGTTGTTCCAGGAGTCGTCCCAGATGAGGGCGTAGTCGAGTTGCTTTTGCTCTAGGTTGGCGCGGGTTACCTTTACCTTTACCGGGAATCCCAGCACAAATTTATGTCCGCTCTTTTTGCCTCTGAGTGAGAATGACTCTTCGTCAAATTCAAGGTAATCCTCTTTAATGTCGCGCAGACTCACAAGGCCTTCGATTTTGGTCTCGGCAATCTCAACAAACATGCCCCATTCGGTAATACCGGAGATGTTGCCGTCGTAAATGTTGCCAACCTTGTCCTGCATAAACTCAACCATTTTGTATTTTATGCTTGCGCGCTCGGCTTCGGTTGCAAGTTGCTCTCTTTCACTTGAGTGCTTGCAGCGCTCTTCGTAAAATTTGGCATCCATCGACTTTCCGTTGTCCAGATAGTGCGCCAGCATTCGATGAACCATCATATCGGGGTAGCGCCTGATTGGTGAGGTGAAGTGAGTGTAGTAGTCAAATGCGAGTCCGTAGTGCCCCATGTTCTCAACCGAGTAGCGTGCTCTGGCCATTGACCGCAGAGCCATGATCTCAATTGCACCCTCTTCAGGTCTCCCTTTGGCAACGGCAAGCAAGTTGTTAATCTCTCCGGAGAGTTCGCGAGGACTCTTGGTCGGGCGCATATTGTATCCGAGGTGGGCGATAAATGTTCTGAATGCCTCAATCTTGTCTATGTTGGGCTCTTCGTGAATTCGGTAAACAAAGGTCTTCGGCCTTTTGCCCGATCGTGCAACTCCTACCAGAGCGGCCACCTCGCGATTTGCAAGCAACATAAACTCTTCGATAAGCCAGTTGGACTCTTTGCTAATCTTCTGAACAACATTGAGCGGCTTGCCCTCTTTGTCAACCATCACCTTCATCTCAGGCCTCTCAAAGCTGATAGCACCTTTTCTGAATCGCTCCTGGCGTAAAATTGTGGCAAGCTCATGAAGCTTCAGGACCTCGTTTTTAAGCGGACCTTTCTCTGTTTCGATTATCTCCTGCGCCTCTTCGTAGCTGAAACGGTAATCGGAGTTTATTACAGTACGTCCAAACCATCTGTTAAGCACGTGTCCCTTTTCGTTAATCTCAAAAACGGCAGAAAAACATAACTTCTCTTCGCGCGGGCGAAGCGAGCAGAGGCGGTTTGAAAGCTTCTCAGGTAGCATTGGTACGGTACGGTCCACAAGGTAAACCGAGGTAGCTCTGTCCAGAGCCTCTTTGTCCAAAGCGGTTCCGGGAACTACGTAGTGAGTAACATCTGCTATGTGAACCCCTACCTCCCAGTTGCCGTTTTCAAGCTTTTTAAGTGAAAGTGCATCGTCAAAATCCTTTGCATCGGCAGGGTCAATGGTAAAGGTTGTTATTTTTCGAAAATCTCTGCGACGCTTAATCTCTTCTGCAGTAATCTCTTCGGGAATCTTTTCGGCATCTTTCTCTACCTGAGGGTCAAACTGATAAGGCAGGCCAAATTCCGTTAAGATGGCGTGCATCTCGGTGTTATTATCACCCGGCTTACCCAGAATGTCTATAATGTGTCCCGAAGGTTCGTCTGAGTGACGAGACCAATCATCTACAATAGCCGCAACTTTTTTGCCGTTATGCTCATCCAGCGATTCGTCAAAGGGAATTCGTATGTCGTAAGGCATGTTTTTCCCTTCGGTAATTACCCAGGCCTGATGCCCCGTAACCTGAAGCACGCCTATATGCGGCCTCTTGGAGCGCTCTGTAATCTCGATAACCTCTCCCTCTTTTCTCTGACCACCTCTCTTGCCGAATACTGCAACTCTGACTGTGTCTCCGTGAAGCGCGCCACGGAGTTTTCGTGCAGGAACAAATATGTCGTCTTCACCATTACCACTCGATATAAATGCATAACCCTCACGAGTCATCATAACCTTTCCGCAAATCTCTACAACACTCTCTTTCCTCTTCTCACGTCTCTGAGATTTGCCTTGACTGCCTCTTTCAGGCTTTTTATTTTTACCCATATATTTTTTGACTATTTTTGCGGGGAGTATTAATTGACAAATGTAACATAAATATGAATAAGAAAGTACTGTTAATGATTCTGGACGGCTGGGGAGAGGGCATTAAAGATGAATCAAATGCGATATATGTTCAAGGCTCCCCTAACCTTGACGCCATAAGAACCAAGTATCCCAACTCTCTTCTTGCCGCAAGTGGCGAAGATGTAGGGCTACCTGAGGGTCAGATGGGTAACTCAGAGGTAGGACACCTGAACATAGGCGCCGGAAGGGTGGTTTACCAAGATCTGGTGAAAATTAACAAAGATTGTCACGAAAAAAAGCTTATCAACAACAAAGAGATAAGAGAGACATACAACTATGTGAAGGAGAGCGGTAAAGCGCTTCATTTCATGGGCCTTATGTCAAACGGAGGAGTACACAGCTCAATGGAGCACCTGTTTGCTTTTCTTGAGCTTGCTAAAGAGAGTGGCATAGAGAAGGTTTACGTACATGCCTTTATGGACGGCCGTGACACAGACCCTAAGAGTGGTAAGGGCTATATTGCCGAACTTGAGGAGCGTCTGGAGCAGACCGGAGGAAAACTTGCCTCAATAATCGGCCGTTACTATGCGATGGACAGAGATAAGAGGTGGGAGAGAATCAAGGAGGCGTACGATCTTCTGGTTCACGGTAAGGGCGAGCCATTTACAAGCGGAACTGAGGCTATGCAAAGAAGTTATGACAACGGAGTTACAGATGAGTTTGTTAAGGCAAATGTGGCTGTTGACCAAAACGGAAGCCCGGTTGCAACACTAAAAGAGGGTGATGCCGTTATCTTCTTTAACTTCCGTAACGACCGTGCACGCGAGCTTACAACCGTGCTTACTCAGGAAGATCACGAAACACCTAAAATGAAGGTGATTCCTCTCTACTTCTCGACACTTACCCCTTACGACGAAAAGTTCAGGGGCCTCCATATCCTATATGATAAAGAGAACGTTACAAATACACTTGGCGAGGTAATTTCAAAGGCCGGTAAAAAACAGCTCAGAATTGCCGAGACCGAAAAATATGCTCACGTTACATTTTTCTTCTCAGGCGGCCGTGAAGAGCTCTTCCCGGGAGAGAACAGAATCCTTGTAAAGTCTCCTCAGGTTGCAACCTATGACCTTAAACCGGAGATGAGTGCAATTGAGGTTAAAGAGGAGCTTCTTAAAGAGCTTAAAGGCAGCAAGCCCGATTTTATTGTTTTAAACTTTGCCAACGGAGATATGGTTGGCCATACCGGTGTATTCAGCGCAATCAAGAAGGCTATTAAAACAGTTGATCTGTGTGTTGCCGAGATTGTAAACACTGCAAGAGAGAACGGTTATTCAATTATAATAACCTCAGACCACGGTAATGCCGACTATGCGGTTAACCCCGATGGGTCTCCAAATACTGCTCACTCGCTGAATCCTGTACCTTTTGTTGTTATTGACAAAGAGGTACACGAGGTTAAAAAGGGCAGACTTGCCGATATAGCTCCAACAGTTTTAAAAATTATGAATATCCCTGCTCCTGTCGAAATGACGGGAGAACCACTGGTTTAAAATACACTCCAAATGCCCTTCGTTCATCTTCACGTACACACGCAATATTCAATACTGGACGGGGCTGCAAATATAAAGAGGCTCTTTAAGGCAGCACAGGATGACAACCAACCTGCACTGGCAATAACCGACCATGGAAACATGTTTGGTGTTAAAGAGTTTCTCGAGACTGCAGCCAAATTTCCCTCTGTAAAGCCCATAGTGGGCTGCGAGGTCTATGTAGCGAAGGGTTCACGCTTTGAGAAGAAGGGGAGGGATGGTGGAAGCTATCACCTTGTCTTACTGGCCAAGAACCATATTGGTTACAAGAATTTGGTTAAGCTTACCTCATATGCTTTTATAGAGGGTTTCTACTCTAAGCCGCGTATAGACAGAGAGTTGCTTGAAAAATATTCAGAGGGACTCATCTGTTCATCGGCATGTCTCGGAGGAGAGGTCTCTCAGGCGATTCTGGCGGGAAATCCTCAGCAGGCAGAGGAGACAGCAAACTGGTATAAAACTCTTTTCGGTGACGACTACTACCTTGAACTTCAGCGTCACGAGACAGATCTTCCGGGAGCAGATACAACAACATATGCCACACAGTGCGGAGTTAACGAGGTAATTCTGGAAATCGCCAAAAAACTTGACATCAAGTGTATTGCAACCAACGATGTGCACTTTGTCAGTGCCGATGACAGAGAGGCGCATGACAGGCTTATATGTCTGACAACCAATGCCGATGTTGACGATCCGCAGAGGCTCCGCTATACAAAGCAGGAGTATCTCAAGAGTCAGGCAGAGATGGAGAGTATCTTTTCGGACCTGCCTCATATACTGGAAAATACAATTGAGATTGCAAATAAGGTTGAGGTTTATGACATCAACTCAAAACCCATAATGCCAAACTTTGCAATTCCGGAAAACTTCAGGGATTCAGATGACTACCTCAGAGAGCTTACATATCAGGGAGCCATGAAGAGGTACAATGAACTCACTCCTGAGATTACCGAAAGGATTGACTTTGAGCTGGAGACCATTAAGAAGATGGGTTATCCCGATTATTTTCTTATTGTTCAGGACTTTATAGCAGCGGCTCGTTCGATGGAGGTTTCGGTAGGGCCGGGACGGGGGTCGGCAGCCGGGTCGGTTGTAGCCTACTGCCTGAGGATTACAGATATCGACCCTCTGAAGTATGACCTCCTCTTTGAGCGTTTCCTGAATCCTGACCGTATATCAATGCCCGATATCGATATTGACTTTGACGACGACGGCAGACACAAGGTGCTGAGGTATGTTGAGGACAAGTACGGCAAAGACCATGTCTCTCATGTAATCACCTTTGGAACAATGGCTGCCAAAAGTGCCATCAGGGACATTGCCCGTATTCAGAGGCTTCCCCTCCCTGAATCTGACAGGCTGGCAAAGCTGATTCCCAATAGGTTTCAGACAGATGACGATGGTAACCCGATTGATGTCACCATAGACAATTGTCTTAAACTGGTACCTGAATTCTCGGATGCTTACAACAACGGCGAACCTCTTGTTAAGGAGACAATCGACTTTGCACGTAAGCTGGAGGGGAATGTGAGAAACGTAGGGGTGCACGCCTGTGCAATCATCATTGGTAAAGATGACCTTCGTGAGTATATTCCAATCACAACAGCCAACGACAAAGAGACCGGAGAGAAGATCTGGGTTTCGCAGTACGAAGGTTCGCAGATAGAGAAGGTGGGAATGCTCAAGATGGACTTTCTGGGACTGAAGACCCTCTCAATAATTAAAGACACAATTGTTAATATCAGAAAATCCAAGGGGATTGATATTGATATTGACTCAATTCCGATAGATGACCCGGTAACTTACGAGCTATTCAGCAGGGGAGACACCGTGGGGACATTCCAGTTTGAGAGCGACGGAATGAGGAAGTGGCTGAGAGAGCTCAAGCCCACAAGGTTTGAGGATCTGATTGCCATGAATGCCCTTTACCGCCCGGGTCCAATGGAGTATATCCCCGACTTTGTAAACCGCAAACACGGAGTTAAACAGATTGAGTATGACCTGAAAGAGATGGAGGAGATTCTCTCAGCCACCTACGGAGTTACTGTATATCAGGAGCAGGTGATGTTACTCTCTCAGAAACTTGCCGGTTTCTCCAGAGGCGACGCCGACTCTTTGCGTAAGGCAATGGGTAAGAAGATAAAGTCCGTGATGGATGAACTTAAACAGAAGTTTATCAAAGGGGGAGAGGAGAATGGCCACAATGCCACAATTCTGGAGAAGATTTGGAAAGACTGGGAGGCCTTTGCACAATACGCCTTTAACAAGTCGCACTCAACCTGCTACGCATGGATCGGGTACCAGACAGCGTACCTTAAGGCAAACTACCCTGCCGAATTTATGGCAGCAACTCTGAGTAGGAACCTCAACGATATTGAGGAGCTTACCAAACTGATGGACGAGTGCAAGAGGATGAAGATATCGGTAATGGGTCCGGATGTGAACGAGAGCCGCGACAACTTTACTGTAACAAAGAAGGGTGACATCCGTTTTGGAATGGCAGGTATTAAAGGGGTAGGCGGCGCTGCGGTTGAGAACATCATCAAGGCAAGGGAAGAGAAGGGAGCCCCGTTTGATACCATATTCGATTTTGTAGAGAGGATCAACCTCAACACAGTGAACAGAAAAACCATAGAGTCGCTCATATATGCAGGTGCGTTTGACAGTCTGGGACAGGCAGCGCGCCATCAGTATCTTGGCACCACAACAAAGGACGAACTATTTCTTGACGCCCTTATTAAATATGGTAACCGTTACCAGAACGACACCGTTAACGGAGGAAACTCACTCTTTGGAGCAAGCGAAAGTATTAAGCTGGTACCTCCCGACATACCTCTCTTTACTGAGGCAGACACCCATGAGATGCTAAAGAGAGAGAAGGAGCTGGTGGGAATGTATCTCTCTGCCCATCCGCTTGATACATACTCGTTTGAAGTGAAACACTTTACTACTTGCACTATCTCAGATGCTGCAGATATGGTTGCAAGAGCCCCAAAAGATGAGTCACTTCAGGGAAAAGAGCTTGTGATTGCAGGTCTGGTGACATCGGTAAAGGTTTCATATACAAGAAGCACCGGAAAACCATTCGCAAACTTCACCATTGAAGATTTTAACGGATCACAGAATTTTGCTGTGTACGGAAAAGATTACGAAGGCTTTATGCAATATTTGCAGCCAAACATCCCCCTAATCTTAAAGTGTGCAATAAACCCGAGGTTCGGGTTTGCAAATGCAGCCAAAGATGATGGGAAGTCTGTAGATTATGAGCTTAAAATCAAGCGTATAAGACACCTTGCGAACACCAAGGATGATTTTGTCAGAGATGTCACAGTTGACATTCCTGTTAAGATGATTACTCCGGGATTCAGAAGCGAGCTTATGAAAAAGCTTAAGGAGAATAAGGGCAGAACTACGCTTGTGGTTAAAGTCGTTGATTTTGATAATCAGGTAGCCGTAGAGTTTGTCTCAACCAAGTATCAGGTCTCTCTTAACAACGATCTTCTGGATTACTTTGATAACAGGGGTATTTTAGTCCGTTTCGTTCCAAGCCTGAGCTTTTAGCTCTATCTCTCCACCATCAGGAGTTATAAGTTTTGTCCCTGCAGAGATGTCGCATAGGTGCCCGATTATGTCAAGCTGAGGAAGCTCCTTTTGAGCAATTTCGTATTGACTTTGCGGAATAGCAAACAGAATTCTGTAATCTTCACCTCCGTTCATTGCGGCTGTAATAGGGTCTATCTTAAGCTCTTCGGCAACCTCCATGGCCGTTGAGGCAACAGGAATCCTGTTCATGAAAATCTTTGCACCCAGGTTGTTTCTTCCGCATACAGATTTCACTGCATCTGCAAGACCATAGATAACAAACTCACCCTCGCTCGGAAAGACCCCGGAAGATGCCATAAGTTCGGGCAGGGCTTTGTCCAGTTCGGGATTCAGATATGCTTTGAGTACAGACTTATACTTATCAAGGCTCGGCTGCACCCCGCTCTCTTCAAAAACCCTCTTCTCCCTCTCAAGAATCTGTAGCCCCAGATAGGCTGAACCCAGATTACCGTTAATGCAAAGCAGGTCGCCGGATTTGCACTCATCTTTTTGAACAAATACCTCCTTTTTTTGTTTTCCCTGTGAAGATAGACTAATGGTAAGACCGGTGAGAGAAGATATGAGGTCAAGTTCGATAAGCTCAACAGAGTGCTCCTTTATAGCGGCAACAAAACCTCTCCATAACTCCTCAAGCTGCGTCGTGCCGATTTTTTTTGACATACCGATACTCACAGAGAGCGAGTGGGGAACAAAACCACGGGAGTAGAGAGGCCCAAAGGCACTCAGAGCAGCTTTGTAACCAAGATGGGTGAGGGGAGTGTACACCAGATCGAAGTCGGTGCCTTCCAGTAAAAGCTTGTGAGAGTTGCAGAAAACAAACTCCTCTTTATGGGGAAAAATTGTTTTTACGGGAGATGCAGTTGTTTGAGAGAGCAGCTCCTGAATGAGTGAGATTTTGCTTTTAGCCATATCGGTTTATTTGATGACAAAAATAGTCTAAAAAGATTTAACTTTGCACCGCAATGAACGATAACGAAATAATTCAGAAGGTAACCGAGTCCGAATACGAACATGGTTTTGAAACGGAGCTCGAACAGGAGTACTTCCCGAAAGGACTCAACGAAGATATTATTCGCAAAATATCCGAAATCAAGGGTGAACCCGAGTGGATGCTTGAATTTCGCCTTAAGGCATATAACAAGTGGATCACTATGAAGATGCCCGCGTGGGCTCACCTTAAGATTCCGGTAATAGATTATCAGGATATAATCTACTTCTCCAGACCCAAAAAGGTCGTTGAGGGAGGAGCGATTGACCCTGAGCTTGAGGCGACATTCGAGAAGCTGGGAATTCCGCTTCACGAAAGAAATGTACTTGCCGGAGTGGCGGTTGATGCCGTCTTTGATTCGGTTTCGGTTAAGACAACTTTCAGGGAGCAGCTTGCCGAAAAGGGCATAATTTTCTGCTCATTCTCTGAGGCTGTAAGAGACTATCCCGATCTTGTCCGCCAGTACCTTGCAACCGTAGTGCCTTACGGGGATAACTACTTTGCCGCACTGAATTCTGCAGTATTCAGCGACGGGTCATTCTGCTATATTCCAAAAGGGGTAAGGTGTCCCATGGAGCTATCAAGCTACTTCAGGATTAATGCAAAAGGCACCGGTCAGTTCGAGAGGACACTTATAGTTGCCGAAGAGGGCTCTTATGTGAGCTACCTGGAGGGGTGTACAGCACCGCAAAGAGACGAGAACCAGCTTCACGCGGCCGTTGTAGAGATAATTGTGATGAAAGATGCCGAGGTTAAGTACTCTACCGTACAAAACTGGTATCCGGGAGACGCTTCCGGCAAAGGAGGTATCTACAACTTTGTTACTAAGAGAGGTATCTGCAAAGGTGAAAACAGCAAGCTGTTCTGGGCTCAGGTTGAGACCGGGTCGGCAATTACCTGGAAGTATCCAAGCACCATACTCAGAGGTGACAACTCAATTTCGGAGTTCTACTCGGTGGCAGTTACAAACCACCACCAGCAGGCCGATACCGGAACCAAGATGATCCATATTGGTAAAAATACCAAAAGCAGAATTGTGAGCAAAGGTATATCTGCCGGAGTGAGCCAGAACAGCTACAGGGGTCTGGTTAAAATCCTGCCAAATGCACAGAATTCAAGAAATTACACGCAGTGCGACTCACTTCTTCTGGGTGACAAGTGTGGTGCGCACACATTCCCTTATATAGAGAACGAGAATCAGACTGCAATACTTGAGCACGAGGCTACAACTTCTAAAATCAGCGAAGATCAGCTCTTTTACTGCCAGCAGAGAGGGATTGGAACAGAGGATGCCGTGGGGCTTATTGTTAACGGATACGCCAAAGAGGTTCTTAATCAACTCCCGATGGAGTTTGCTGTTGAGGCCCAGAAGCTTTTGCAGATAACGCTTGAGGGTAGCGTAGGTTAATAGGAGACAACATGACAGAACTGTTCAGCATAGAGAATGTAATTTTCACGATAGGAGGTCAGGGAGTCTCTCTGATTGAGACTGTTTCGGTGGCATCGGGTCTCACCTGCGTCTATCTGGCAACCAGAGCCAAAGTTGCAAATTTCTGGGTGGGATATCTTTACAATATTCTGCTCTTTATCCTATTTTACCAAAAGGGGCTCTACTCCAGCATGCTGGTGCAGCCGGTCTCTTTTATAATAAACTTCTTTGGTCATTACAGGTGGACACACCCTAAGAGTGGTGAGGAGAACAGCAAAAAACAGCTCAAAATAACCCTTCTGACTAACAGACAAAGAGTCTATTTTGTTATTCAGCTCTTTGTTCTGGCAGCCATTTGGGGATATCTGCTGACCCATCTTGATGATCTTTTCCCTGGGATATTCTCTGAGGCAAGGAGACCATATCTGGACGCCTTTGTAACAGTGACTATTTTAACGGCACAGTACCTCTCTGCCCAGAAAAAACTTGACTGTTGGGCAGCCTGGTTAACAGTAAATATAACAAACATAACATTATACTTATCAGCAGGAATGGTTTTTCTGCCGATGGTAAGCGCAGCTTACACGGTTCTTGCCTTCTTCGGATTCAGAATGTGGAGAAAGCAGTGGCAGCAAAACAATTAATTAGAAAAACAAGACTACTATGTTAGAAATAAAAGGTTTACACGCATCTATTAACGACAGGGAGATTCTTAAAGGGATCGATATCACTGTAAAGGCAGGTGAAGTACACGCTATTATGGGGCCAAACGGTTCGGGTAAAAGCACACTTGCATCGGTACTTGCAGGCAGAGATACATTTGAAGTAACCGCTGGTGAGGTTCTGTTCAATGGTACAGACCTGCTTGAGATGGATCCCGAAGAGAGAGCAAGATTGGGTCTCTTTCTTGGATTCCAGTATCCGGTTGAGATTCCCGGCGTTAGCAATGTAAATTTCATGAAAACAGCCATTAACGAACAGAGGAAGTTCAGAAACCTTCCTCCAGTTACCGCTGCAGAGTTTCTTAAGATGATGAGAGAGAAGATGGCGGTGGTAGAGATGGACAGCTCATTCTCGAGCCGCGGGGTGAATGTTGGTTTTTCCGGCGGTGAGAAGAAGAGGAATGAGATATTTCAGATGGCAATGCTGGAGCCAAAGCTTGCAATTCTTGATGAAACCGACAGCGGTTTGGATATCGACGCTTTAAGAATTGTTGCTTCGGGTGTAAATAAGCTCAAAAGACCAGATAACGCCTTTGTTGTAATTACACACTATCAGAGACTTCTGGATTATATTGTGCCAGATGTAGTGCACGTTCTTTATGATGGAAGAATTATTAAAACCGAGGGGAAAGAGCTTGCCCTTGAGGTTGAAAAGAGAGGATACGACTGGTTGATTAATGCTTGATAGTAATGACGGACACAAAATATACATACACACCTGAAATTCCGGAGGTATTCCGGTGCCGGGTTCCCCTTCCGGGGACGCTTCAGGCATTCGTGAATAACGGAG
Source organism: Bacteroidales bacterium UBA5548 (assembly GCA_002425935.1). GTDB lineage: Bacteria > Bacteroidota > Bacteroidia > Bacteroidales > UBA932 > Bact-08. The sequence goes on from DINE01000004.1 coordinate 20,098, forward strand.
TGTTGAGGGAGCCGGTTGAAAACCCATCATTTTCGCTCAGGCCTTATGCCGGAATGGGGATGGAGTTCAGGGTAGAACCGGGTCATAAGGTTGAAGATACAATACAGGTGATAAGCTTCAGAGACTCATCAGACACCTCTGATATAGATTTCTCAAGCAGAGTGACCTTTGGAAAAGAGAGCAGTTCAAGCACTCTCCTTTGTACCCATACACTATCGCTTGACAAGTTCAACACTCAGGAGGTAATTGATATCAGGGCCGAATACGGCTCACGCTCTCATATTGCGGTGATGCAGAACGAACACAATGACTCTTCGCATAAGCTTAAGATCAACATCTCAGTTGAAGAGGGGGCATTCATCAGAATCAATTTTATAACTCTGCACGGAGCACTGCTCGAAAACGAGGTTATTGTAAAACTTGAGGGAAAAGGTGCAGTTTGTGAGCTTAATGGTGCCTACCTGATGGATGGTGCTCAGGTTATAAAGACAAATGTGATGATGAACCATCTGGTTCCTGAGTGTTACAGCAGTCAGTTGTTCAAGGGTATTCTGGACGACAGTGCAAAGGCTTACTTCTCCGGAAGAATTGTAGTTGCAAAGGATGCCCAGAAGACACAGGCCTATCAGGCAAACCACAACCTGCTTATCTCTGAGACAGCCAAGGCATATGCTCAGCCTCAGCTTGAGATTTATGCCGACGATGTAAAGTGTTCTCACGGAGCTACAAGCGGGCGTCTTGATGAGATGGGCCTCTTTTATATGCGTTCCAGAGGAATTCCGGTTGCCGAAGCGAAGCTTCTGCAGCAACTGGCCTTCGTTTACGATGTTCTGGAAAAGATTGAAAACGAACACCTCAGGCAGAGGCTTCACGATCTTGTGGAGTCGAGACTCAGAGGTGAGTTCGGTCACTGCGCCAACTGCAGCATGAATTGTTGTTAACCAATTAATACTTTACTCAAATGAAAAATCTGGCAAAACTTCTACTGGTGACCCTGATATTTGTTCCCACTCTGATTCTTGCCCAGCCGGCAAAGATTGCGGGAAAATGGTACTCAATTGATGAAGAGGGAAACAAAAAATCTCTTGTCTCTATTTATAAAACGACATCCGGTACCTACGAAGGGGTTATCGAAAAGCTCCTCACAGGCGACACTAAAAGAAAGTGTGTCAACTGTACAGGTGCAGAAAAGGACAAACCTATAGAGGGGATGAAAATTCTTAAGGATTTTAAAGCCGATGGAGAAAAACTGACAGGCGGAACCATCCTTGATCCTGCCAACGGTAAGGTTTATCACTGCACAATTCAGATTGACAAGAAGACCGGAAAGCTTAAAGTAAGGGGATCTCTTGACAAAACCGGCCTCATTGGAAGGAATCAAACTTGGGAACCAGCTGGTATTAAATAAATTATGATTAAGTGACAATATGTCACTGTTGATTACCCTGTTGATAAATTAATGATATTGTTCAGGGTTAATAGTGCTAATTAATATAAATTTGTCAAAGTCGAAAGAGCGATCTCTCGGCTTTTTCTTTCCACTAAACATATTCACTGCTATGAAAATTTACACCTATGAAGAGGCGATGGCAGCTAGTCTCCGTTATTTTAACGGAGATGAACTCGCAGCGTCTGTATGGATTAACAAATACGCGATGAAAGACTCTTTCGGAAACCTCTACGAGGTATCGCCGGAAGATATGCATCGCAGGCTTGCAAGGGAGTTTGCAAGAGTAGAGGCTAAGTACCCCAACCCTGTAAGCGAAGAGGAGATTTTTAATCTTCTTCATGAGTTTAAGTACATTGTTCCGCAGGGAGGCCCTATGACCGGAATCGGAAACGATTACCAGATAGCCTCTCTTTCGAACTGTTTTGTGATTGGCCATAAGAAGCCGGCAGATTCATATGGTGGAATCATGAGAATTGACGAGGAGCAGGTTCAGCTTATGAAGCGTCGCGGCGGTGTTGGTCACGACCTCTCTCACATCAGACCTGCAGGTTCACCTGTTAAGAACAGCGCACTTACCTCAACCGGTGTTGTCCCTTTTATGGAGAGATACTCAAACTCTACCAGAGAGGTTGCCCAGGATGGAAGAAGGGGTGCTCTGATGTTAAGTATATCAATTAAACACCCGGATTCTGAGAAGTTTATTGACGCCAAGCTGGAGCAGGGCAAGGTGACAGGAGCAAATGTCTCGGTAAAGATTGATGATGAGTTCATGAGGTGTGCAATTCACAACAAGCCTTACAGACAGCAGTTTCCGGTTGACTCAGATGAGCCTACTCACGTTAAGGAGGTAGATGCGGCAGCACTTTGGAAGAAGATTATCCATAACGCATGGAAGTCTGCTGAGCCGGGTGTCCTGTTCTGGGATACCGTTATCAGGGAGTCCATTCCTGACTGCTATGCCGATCTGGGATACCGCACCGTTAGTACAAACCCTTGCGGAGAGATTCCGTTGTGTCCGTACGACTCATGCCGCCTTATTGCAATCAACCTCTACTCGTATGTAGATAATCCATATACATCAAAGGCATCTTTCAATCTTGAGAAGTTTAAAGATCATGTAAGAAAGGCGATGAGGCTCAACGACGACCTTATTGACCTTGAGATGGAGAAGATTGAGGGTATTATTCATAAGATTGCAGATGACCCTGAGGAGGATGAGGTTAAACAGGCCGAGATTACTCTCTGGAAAAAGATAAGGGAGAAGACACTGGGCGGCAGAAGAACCGGTCTTGGTATAACTGCTGAGGGCGATATGCTTGCAGCCCTGGGAATGAGATACGGCGATGACAAGGCTACCGACTTTGCGGTTGAAATTCAGAAAACCCTTGCTATTGAGGCATACAGATCTTCGGCACAGATGGCAGAAGAGAGGGGAGCCTTCCCGATATTTGACTCAAACAGAGAGTCCAACAACCCGATGATTCTCCGTATCCGCAAGGAGGATGAGGCACTTTACGATCAGATGGTGCGTCATGGAAGAAGAAATATATCGATGCTTACAATTGCCCCAACAGGTACAACATCTCTTATGACCCAGACAACATCGGGTATCGAGCCTGTATTCCTTCCGTTCTACAAACGGAGGAGAAAGGTGAACCCTAACGATAAGAATGTAACTATTACCTTCAGGGATGAGGTTGGTGATGCATGGGAAGAGTACTATGTTTTCCACCATAACTTTATAATCTGGTGTGAGAAAAACGGATATGATCCTGAAAGTGTGAAAAAACTTCAGGCATCAGAAATTGAAGAGATTGTGGCAAAGTCTCCTTACTATAAGGCAACTTCAAATGATATTGACTGGACTGCCAAGGTAAAGATGCAGGGTAAGATGCAAAAATGGGTAGACCACTCGATAAGTGTTACGGTGAACCTCCCTTCAAACGTAACTGAGGAGCTGGTTGCCGATGTTTACAAGACAGCATGGGAGTATGGCTGCAAAGGGGTAACTGTTTACAGGGACGGTTCAAGATCTGGTGTGCTTGTTTCGGCTAAAGAGAATGAGTCTAAAGAGGTCTCGGTTAAGAGAAAAGAGCGTCCTAAATCGCTTGATGCAGAGGTGATTCGTTTTAAGAACGGTGCCGAACAGTGGATTGCGCTTGTTGGACTGATGAAGGGCTCTCCTTATGAGATTTTCACCGGACTTATTGACGAGGATACAAGAAACATTCCTAAATCTGTTACGATGGGGTACATTGTAAAAGAGAAGGATGAGAGCGGTAATACGCGTTACGACTTCCACTACATTGACAAATACGGCTACAGAAATATTGTAGGAGGTGTTTCGCATATGTTCAACAAAGAGTACTGGAACTACGCAAAGCTTATTTCAGGCGTGTTGAGAAACGGTATGCCTATTGTTGACGTGGTGAATCTGGTTACCGGACTTCAACTGGACAGCGAAGCGATCAATACGTGGAAAAACGGAGTTGAGAGGACGCTTAAGAGATATATTCCTGACGGAACAAAAGATGATTCGGGCCGTAAATGTGAGAAGTGTAACTCAGACAATCTGGTATATCAGGAGGGTTGTCTTACATGCATGGCCTGTGGTAACTCAAAATGTGGTTAGATGATTCTTTACCCCAAATCTAAAATTAATGTGGGTCTTCAGATTATTGAGAAGAGGCCGGACGGCTTTCATAATCTGGAGAGCCTCTTCTTGGGGTTGTCGCAATTATCAGATATTCTGGAGATAATAGAGAGCGACAAGCTCTCTTTATCTTTATATGGAATTGTACCGGATTGCTCTATTGAGGATAACCTTTGCGTGAAGGCCTATCGACTTCTTGAAAAGGATTTTAAACTCCCACCTGTTGAGATTCACCTTTACAAGAAGATTCCCACAGGGGCCGGCCTCGGAGGAGGGTCGTCAGATGGTGCGGCTGCGCTGATAATTCTCAACAGACATTTCGGACTTGAAATCGATGATAACAGGCTTGCCGGTTATGCCGCGCAAATCGGCAGCGACTGCCCGTTCTTTGTATATGCCAACAGTCTTAAGGAGGAGAGCTATACCCCAATGCTTGTAAAGGGGAGGGGCGAAATCCTGGAACCCATTGAAGTTGAGCAGCTAAATGGGATAAGTGTAAAAATTGAGACTCCGGATGTATTTATTTCCACAGCAGAGGCCTATCGTGGAGTAACTCCTGAAAAACCTGCTGTTCCGCTTGGGGAGCTGCTCAGACTTCCTGTTGAAGAGTGGAGGAGTGTCATTAAAAATGATTTCGAAAAGTCTCTTTTTGCCAAGTATCCGATACTTGAAGAGTGCAAAGAGAACTTCTACCGCAACGGAGCTCTTTATGCCTCTCTTAGTGGCAGCGGATCTTCTGTTTTCGGTCTTTTCAGGGAGTAATCAATACTCTTTGAATATTCTCTGGATCTCTGCCGCATCCCTTGTCTTTGTGAGGGCAACCATCAGCAGAATGCGTGCCTTTTGCGGATTCTTGTTGTAGCTTACCGGCCAGCGGGAGTCGTACTCTTCGGCTGCAGTATCTACGCCGCCTGTTTGTATCCTTGAGCTTCTCACAACCATCACCCCTTTTGAAGAGGCATTTTCTATGCCTTTTGAGACAGCACGGTTGTAATTGCCGTGACCGACTCCCGCCACCACAATGCCGGCTGCACCGGCTGCTGTGAGAGCATTTATTGCAACATCAGATGAGAAGGCATAAGCGTATATAATCTCTGTAACGGGAAGCGAATTCAGCCCTGTTATATCAAATTCCGATGATGCAGTGTGTCTGAAGGGGCTCTCCCGGTAAAAACGGGGTTGTCCGTCTCTCATTATGCCTAACGGACCGTAATTGGGGCATGAGAAAGCATCAGGGTTGACAGTATTTGTTTTTGTTACATCGTCGGCCGAAAGGATATAGTCATTCATTACAACCATTACTCCGCGGTTGTGGGCTTCGGGTGACGCTGCCAGAGCAACTGCGTTGTAGAGGTTAAACGGGCCGTCGGCACTCAGCGAGGTTGCCGGTCTCATGGCTCCGGTTATCACCACAGGTTTTGTGTGTCTCAGAGTAAGGTTAAGGAAGTAGGCTGTCTCTTCCATTGTATCGGTGCCGTGTGTTATTACAACTCCGTCGCAAAGATTGTGAGTAAAGAGATTATCAATTGTTTTGAAGAGTTCAAGCCATATTCTCTCCTCCATATTCTGGCTGGAGATGTTGCAAACCTGAATACCCTTTAGGTCTGCCAGTTTTTCAATATCGGGTACCGATGAGATTATCTGCTGAATACTAAGAACTCCGGGTTGATATGATGCCTGTGCGGCACCTGCTGCCGACCCGGCAATTGTCCCCCCTGTTGCCAGAATAACAACTCTTGGTTTGGAAGTAAGGGTGAGTGTAAATAGCAGAAGCAGTCCTGCAGTGATAAATCTTCTATACATGGTTTGAATTTTTCTCTTTAGACAAATATAGCAAGAGAAACGCTAAAAAATAAAAAAGGCCGACCCCCTGCTACAGAAACCGACCCCTTTCTTGTGAACTAAAACCTAAACCTACATCTTAAAGATGCAGCAGGTGCCGGAAATGTTGCATGAATTTTTAAAATTTTTTAAAAATTTTCGATTTTTTTGACAATCATGAACGGAAGTCTTGCCGCCATAAGGCCTATTGCCGCTATACCACTGATAGTTAGCAACACATCGGACACTCTCACGATAACCGGATAACTTTTAACAATAAAGTTTCCGGGCATGGGAATAATACCAAAAGTCTGTTGAAGAAAACAGAGAAGAAGAGCCAGTGCAGTACCGGCAGCTATTCCAAGCAGGGATATCATCCAGCCCTCAAACATAAACACCCTTTTAACCAGGGAGTCTTTGGCACCCAGTGCTCTTAAAGTGCCGGCATCTTCGCTCTTTTCTATTATAAGCATAGAGAGCGAGCCGAACAGGTTGCATGAGATAATGATGAGTATAAAGAAGAGGATTATGTAAATCGAAAGTTTTTCCGATTTCATCATCTTGTAAAGAGTCTCGTTTTGTTCGTGGCGGTCTTTCACAACATAATCTTTGCCCAGGATTTTTCTGAATTCATCCTTGATGCGCGAAATATCCTCTCCCTCTTTGATATAGACCTCTGCCGATGTGACCTCACTGTCATACTCAAGCAGGTTTCTTGCAATCTCAATGGGGATAAAAATATATTTTTTATCAAAACCCTGTTCAAGAGAGAATATTCCTGCAGGGAAGATGCTCTCGTTGTTAAGCGATGATGCAGGATTTACAAGAGAGACCGGCGTGTACCTCGAAGGGAAATAGAGATTAATCGGGTCAACAAAGTGAACTCTCACCCCCAGATTAAAGGCAAGGGTTCTGCCCATTACTGCCTGTGGAACTTCGCCGTGCCACAAAGAGAAGCTCCCCTCTTTAATAAAGTTGTTTAGTTTTGTTATCGAAGTAAAAGAGCTGTCAACTCCCTTTATTGTTGCTACAGCCTCCTCCTGACCGTATCTGACAAAGACATTCTCCTCTATCGCTTCACAGAATGATTTGACTCCCGGGTGGCTTCTCACTAAATCGAACTCCTCTCCGTGAGGTACAAAACTCTTGCCCGTTGCCGGAGTTATGAGCAGGTCGGCTTCGTATGTGCCGTACAGATTGGTAATGAGACCTTCAAAGCCATTGTATACAGAGAGGATAATTATCAGTGCTGCAGTACCCAGAGCAATTCCTACCGCACTTATCAGTGATATGATGTTTATCACATTGTGCGACTTCTTTGCAAACAGGTATCGTTTGGCTATGAAGAGAGATAGTTTCAACGGTATGACTATTTTTTTAGCAGCTCGTCAATGTGCTCCACATAGTCAAGAGAGTCGTCAATTATAAAGACCAGCTCGGGAACT
>DINE01000004.1:27473-37508 GCA_002425935.1 Bacteroidales bacterium UBA5548
CTCTTTGACGATGAGTCAATTAGTGCAAATACCTCTTTACCTTTGGCAGAGGGGAAGATGCTAATATAGACCTTGGCAACCGAAAGGTCGGGGCTTATTCTTACGGCAGTTACCGAAACCATTGCCCCGGCAAAAACCGCCGTTCCCTTTTCGCGGAATATCTCTGCAAGATCTCTCTGCAGTTGTCTGGCAACCTTTTGTTGCCTTGTGCTTTCACCCTCCATATCAGCTGATTTTTAAAATAAAGTAATTTTTCTTGCCCTTCTGGACAAGTATATATTTTTCATTGAGAAGGTCGTTCTCCGAAATTGTCTCCTCGGGAGATTCAATTTTTGTCTTATTAATGCTTACTCCGGATGCCTGTACCATTTTACGGCACTCTCCCTTAGAGGGGAAAACCGCACTCTTTACCGCCAGAAGCTCTACTATGTTTGCCGGAAGCTCCTCCCTTGCCACTTCAAACTGAGGAACACCCTCAAATACAGAGAGAAATGTTCTCTCATCAAGCTCTTTGAGCGCTTCGTAAGTTGATTGGCCGAAGAGTATTGCAGAGGCTTTTACTGCCTTTTCGTACTCCTGCTCTCCGTGAACCATTACCGTTACCTCCTTTGCAAGCAGCTTCTGGAGTTCCCGCATGTGCGGAGCCTCAGCGTGCTTTGCAATTTCGCTCTCTATTACCTCTTTTGGTAGCATTGTAAATATCTTGATATACCTTTCGGCATCGTCGTCACTTACATTCAGCCAGAACTGGTAGAAGGCGTATGGTGTGGTGTATCTTGGGTCAAGCCAGATGTTTCCCTGTTCGGTCTTACCGAATTTTCCCCCGTCTGCCTTGGTTATCAGCGGGCATGTCAGAGCAAATGCCTCTCCGGCCTCTTTGCGGCGGATCAATTCGGTTCCTGTTGTTATGTTTCCCCACTGGTCGCTGCCCCCCATCTGAAGTTTGCAGCCGTAATTGCTGTACAGATAAAGGTAGTCGTATCCCTGAACTAACTGGTAAGTGAATTCGGTAAAGGACATACCCTCGCGCTCATCTCCGGTAATTCTCTTTTTAACCGAGTCTTTGCTCATCATGTAGTTGACTGTGATATGTTTTCCCACATCCCTGATAAAGTGCAGAAAGGTGTAGTCTTTCATCCAGTCGTAGTTGTTCACCAGAATTGCTGAGTTTGCGGAATCGGAATCGAAGTCCAGAAAAAGTGAGAGTTGCTTTTTAATTGACTCCTGATTGTGTCTCAGTGTCTGCTCATCAAGAAGATTTCTCTCCGATGATTTCATAGAGGGGTCGCCAATCATTCCGGTTGCTCCTCCCACAAGTGCAATGGGGCGGTGACCTGCTGCCTGCAGGTGCTTTAACATCATTATGCTCACCAGGTGTCCAATGTGAAGTGAGTCGGCTGTCGGGTCAATCCCAACGTATGCCGATGTCATCTCTTTTTGAAGCTGCTCTTCGGTCCCGGGCATGATATTGTGGACCATTCCTCTCCAGGTGAGTTCCTTTACGAAATTGCTCATTTACTCTTTAATTTTGGGCAAAAGTAAGGTTTTTTCTTTACTTTTGCCTAATTGCAAGGTACTAAGTTAACAATCACATTAATAAACAGCATAACAAAATATGACAAGAAAAATTTGGTCAAAATTCAACGGATTTCTATCCCTGCTTGCTCTAGCTTCTCTCTTAACCTTAAATACATCTGCTCTTTACGCTTTTTCGAATGCCTCACAGGCAGATACTCTTATCGCCCGCATTCAATCCATTGACGGAGTTTCAGATGTTAAACCTCTTGAAAGCAGGCACTTTAATCAAAAATATACACTATTCATCAATCAGCCGTTAGATCATGACAACCCTGCTGCCGGCACCTTCAGACAGAGAGTTTTTGTGATGAATGTCTCTCAGGAGAGGCCAACCGTTCTGGTTACAGAAGGGTATGGTGCTGCCTATGTGGTAAATCCTGCTTACAGGGAGGAGCTGTCGAGGCTTTTGAATGCAAATATCATTTTTGTTGAGCACCGCTACTTTTTAGCCTCAACTCCCGATGTAAAGAACTGGAGATACCTCACTGCAAAGAACTCTGCATATGACCTCCACAATGTGAGAAAGGCGTTTGCCGATCTTTACAAAGGAAAGTGGATTGCTACGGGAATTAGCAAGGGAGGGCAGACTGCTCTGCTTTATACTGCCTTTTTCCCGGAAGATGTTGATGTAACTGTCCCTTATGTTGCCCCGTTGTGCCGTGGTGTTGAGGATGGCAGGCACGAGCCTTTTTTGCGTGAGCGGGCGGGCACGGCTGCTGAGAGGGCTGTTCTTGAGAGGTTCCAGAGGGAGATTCTTACCAGGAGGGCGGAGCTTAAGCCTAAGTTTGACTCATTGTGTGAGGTGAAAAAATATAAGTTTAATATTCCATTGGATGAGGTTTATGACTTTTCGGTTCTTGAGCTTCCTTTTGCCTTCTGGCAGTGGGGGAGCCCGATTTCTGAGGTGCCCGCCGCCGGTTCAGGAGCAGAGGAGGTGTTCAGATACTGGATGAAGATAAGCTCTCCCGACTATTTTATTGCCGAGACTCCTGTAACCCCGTTCTTTGTACAGGCCGGAAGAGAGCTTGGCTATTACGGATATGACATTAAGCCTTTTAAGGGCTTGTTAAAAATAAAGAGATCTAAGGGTTATCTCAACAGAATATTTGTTCCTGCCGATGCTCAGACAAAATTTGACAAGAGCCTCTACAGAAAGCTTAAGAGGTTTGTGGCGACAACAGACAGGAAGATGATGTTCATTTACGGGGAGTACGATCCGTGGAGTGCTGTGATGGTAAGTGAACCAAAAAATGGGAACGTTGTTGTTTTAGTTGAACCTAAAGGAAGTCACAGAGCCAGAATATCAACTCTGCCCGAAGAGATGAGAAAAAGGGCGATTGAAACATTAAATTCATGGCTGGCGCTGTAAAAGAGAATCGTTGATATTAATATGTTGGAATTCAAAGTAATCGAAACAGGCGACAAAGTCTGGGCAGATACTCTCCTGAAGTTTTCGGACTTCAGGGGGGCAGAGTATTGTTTTACAAACCTCTTTATCTGGGACGGAATATATAAATCAAAAATCGGACGGTATAAAGATTTTCTTCTTTTGAGAACAGGGGATGAATCTGATTACCATTACCTCTACCCGGCGGGTAAAGGGGATGTGAAAGAGGTTGTAGATCTTATGATAGAGGACTCTGCGAAATTTGGAAAGAGACTCACACTTATAGGCCTGACTGCGGAGACAAGGGCTAATCTTGAGAGGCTTTACCCCGGAAGGTTTAACTATACACCTGTCAGAAACAGCTTTGACTATATCTACGACAGTGAAAAGATGATTTCTCTCTCTGGGAAAAAACTCCAGCCCAAAAGGAATCATATAAACTACTTTACCAATAACTACAACTGGTCTTACGAGGATTTTACCGCGGACAAAATTGACGAGGTTGTGAACTTTAACCTTGAGTGGTGTAAAGCTACCGACTGTAAACAGTATGAAACTCTTATGTGGGAGAGCTGTGCTGTGGAGAAGTGCCTCTCTCATTATCAGGAGCTCAATCTAATGGGTGGTATTTTAAGGGTTGACGGAAAGATTGTTGCTTATACTGTGGGTGAAGTGATAAATTCAGACACTGTAATTGTTCATATTGAGAAGGCCTTTTCAGAAATAAGAGGTGCATACCCCATGATTAACAGAGAGTTTGCTTCAAGACTAGCCCCCGGATATAAATACGTAAACAGGGAGGATGATATTGGAGATGAGGGTCTGAGAAAGGCCAAAGAGTCTTATTATCCTGCATTTATGCTGGAAAAATTTTATGCTGAATTATTTTAGCTATATTTGCGCAGATAACCATTAAGTAAGAAAATTGGAACCTCCCAGTAGCGTTTTAGATGATTACTTCTCCAGAGGGATAATTTTGTTCCTCTCATTGGTGGTCTATGCCCTGATTTCGGGTATTGATTATGCTTTTCGTGTCTATTCAGACGGTAAAAATTCCAATCTTTCAGACAAAAACGGGAAATACACCGGAGAGTCACTTCTTCAGGTATCTCTTTTTATCAAAGTTATCATTATTGTCTACAGCTCATCAATTCTCGCTCCTGTATATGCCGCCCCTCTTGCGCTGACACTTCTGCTTGCTGCCGAAAACTCGGCTATTCAACTTATCTCCGGAAGGGAGCAGAGCTTCTTAACCAAGACACGTCCGGTTATCTGGCTTATTGAAATAATTACTCTTCCTGTTAGCTCATTCTTAGCAAGATTTTCAGAGGAGAGAGAGGAGGAGAGAGAGGATCGCGATGCGCAGGAGTTCGAAGAGATGACAGAAATTATTGAGGAGGCAGGTATCCAGGGTCAGGCGGAGAAGAAGATGCTGAAGGGAATTGCGGCGCTGTCAAATACTTCGGTTTATGAGATTATGAAGCCTCGTGTAGAGATGTTTGCTCTAAGCACCTCTATGTCTTCGCGTCAGGTTATGGAGGCAGCGGTTGAGTGCGGCTATTCAAGGCTGCCTGTTTACGAGGGCTCTCCTGACAATATAAAAGGTTTTCTCTATGTAAAGGACCTTGTTGGTTACCTTCGAGACGGAGTTCGCGATTTTGAGTGGCAGAGACATATAAGAAAGGCATATTTTGTGCCGGGGAGCAAGAAGATTAATGACCTTCTTGAGGAGTTCCGCCAAAAGAAGATTCACCTGGCAATGGTGGTTGATGAGTATGGTGGTACAGACGGGCTTGTTACTCTGGAGGATGTTTTGGAAGAGATCGTGGGTGAGATTGAGGATGAGTCAGATAAGTCAGATATTTCTTAAATATAAATGAGTTAAAGAAAATAAATTCACAATACAATGGGACTGTTTTTTAGCAGAGAGACCGAAAACGGAGCGACAATTTCGGTATGGGAGATTACAGAGAGCGAGAATGAGCTTCTGGACCTGTGCTCTGTTCCCAGTGAAGAGCTGGAGGAGCTTCAGTTTACAAAAAGTACTGCAAGACGAAAAGAGCTGCTTGCCGTAAGAGCGCTCCTAAACGAGATGTTTGGAGGTAAAGTTTACCTCGGACATCACGACAACGGAAGGCCGTTTCTTCAGAACAGCCTTACCGAAATCAGTATATCTCACACTGCAAGATTTGCATGCATCATTACTCACCCAGAGGAGAGTGTGGGTATAGATATCGAGTCTGTGAAAAGAAATTTTCTGTCAGTAGAAAAGCGTGCTTTGTCAGATGACGAGAGAGAGGATGTGAGTGAGAAAAACCGCAATACACATCTTGCCATTTACTGGAGTGCAAAAGAGGCTGTTTTCAAACGAATGTCAAGATCGGATGTAGATTTTGCAAGACAAATCTTTATAAAAAAATTCACCCCCAGAGACGAGGGTGAAATTACCGCAATTTACACCGATAACGATGGTCATGAAGAGGAGTTCGAATTAAACTACGAAATCTTTAACGATCATGTAATGGTGTGGATTGTAGGTTAATCAGATTATCTGTGCGGAGTGCTTCTTTGTATCAACCTTCTCAATAATATCTTTAATAACACCATCCGGCCCAATCACAAAAGTCTTGCGGATAATTCCGTCATACTCTTTTCCCATAAACTTCTTTCTGCCCCAGGCATCGTAAGCTTGTAATATTTTTGCATCTGTGTCTGAAACAAGATCAAACGGGAGGTTGAATTTTTCGATAAACCCCTTATGCGACTTCTCACTATCTTTGCTTACCCCTAAAATTTCATATCCCATCGATTTGAACCTTTCGTAATTATCTCTAAGGTCGCAAGCCTCTGCCGTGCAACCCGGGGTGTTATCTTTGGGGTAAAAATACAGGACTAGAGTCTTCCCTTTGAAGTCCGCCAGTTTAACCTCGATTCCGTCTTGATTCCTGCCCGAAAAGTCGGGCGCTTTCTCTCCGATTTTTAACATAATTTTTCGTTTATGTTTTAAAACAACAATGGAGACAAAATGTTTTGTCTCCATTGCTTTTATATTGGAAAGGGTAGGATATTACATCATTCCGCCCATTCCGCCCATTCCCGGAGCACCGCCCATTGGCATCGGGTTCTCCTCTTTCTTCTCGGCAAGAACGCACTCTGTAGTCAGGAACATTCCGGCTACCGAAGCTGCATTCTCCAGAGCAATACGGGTAACCTTGGTAGGGTCAATTACACCTGTTTTATAGAGGTGCTCGTACTTGTCTGTTCTTGCGTTGTAACCGAAGTCCTCTTTACCCTCTTTAATCTTCTGTATAACCACGCTACCCTCGATTCCTGCATTCTCTACAATCATACGGAGCGGCTCTTCGATAGCTCTTGCTATGATTGCAATACCTGTGGTCTGATCTTCGTTTTCGCCTTTAAGGTCTTTAAGCTCTTCAATTGCGCGGATGTAAGCAACTCCGCCGCCCGGTACGATTCCCTCCTCAACAGCAGCACGAGTTGCACTAAGTGCATCGTCAACTCTGTCTTTCTTCTCTTTCATCTCTACCTCTGTAGCGGCACCTACATACAGAACGGCAACTCCACCTGCAAGTTTGGCAAGACGCTCCTGAAGCTTCTCTCTGTCATAGTCGCTGGTTGTTGTCTCCATCTGCTTGCGGATCTGAGCAACTCTCTTGTCGATAGCCACTTTTTCTCCGGCTCCGTTAACAATTGTTGTATTCTCTTTGTCAATTGTAATCTTATCAGCTCTTCCAAGCATCTCAAGAGTCGCTCCGTCAAGGCGAAGACCCTTCTCCTCTGAAATTACTGTACCACCTGTAAGAATTGCGATATCCTCTAGCATCTCTTTCCTGCGATCACCAAAGCCCGGAGCCTTAACTGCTGCAATCTTGAGTGTTCCGCGCAGACGGTTTACAACAAGTGTTGCAAGAGCCTCTCCGTCAACATCCTCTGCGATAATTACAAGAGACATTCCGCCTTGTGCAACCGGCTCAAGAACAGGCATAAGATCTTTCATTGTAGAGATCTTCTTGTCTGTAATCAGAATGTATGGCTTGTCAAGAACAGCCTCCATCTTCTCCGGATTTGTCATGAAGTAAGGTGAGATGTAGCCACGGTCAAACTGCATACCCTCTACAACCTTAACCTCTGTGTCGGTACCTTTGGCCTCCTCAACAGTAATTACTCCCTCTTTCTTAACCTTTGCCATAGCTTCTGCAATCAGCTTACCTATTTCAAAGTCATTGTTTGCAGAAATTGTTGCAACCTGTTCGATTTTAGTGATATCGTCACCAATAGAGTGGCTCTGCTTTTTGAGCGATTTCACAACAGCCTCAACAGCTTTGTCGATACCTCTCTTAAGATCCATCGGATTTGCACCTGCTGTTACATTCTTAAGACCAACGTTGATAATTGACTGAGCAAGTACTGTAGCTGTAGTTGTGCCGTCACCTGCCTGATCGGCTGTCTTTGAGGCAACCTCTTTAACCATCTGTGCACCCATGTTTGCAAAACGATCTTCAAGTTCAATCTCTTTTGCAACTGTTACACCATCTTTGGTAATCTGTGGAGAGCCATATTTTTTGTCAATGACAACATTTCTTCCTTTTGGACCAAGTGTCACCTTTACTGCATTTGCCAGTGCATCAACGCCCTCTTTCATAAGGTTGCGGGCTTCGATGTTAAATTTTATCTCTTTTGCCATATTTCTGAATTTTAATGATTTGTTTAATTAGTTAAGCAGATATTTTGATCTGTTGTTTTTAAAATTGTGTGGTAAAGTGTTGTCTTATTGTTGGTATACATGTAGTTTTTATTATAAGCAACCTTCTGGTTTAATAATCGGTAAGCTTCTAGTTATATAATTTGCCTTTTTTGGTAAACATGTTGTCTTAAATCAGTAATCTCCACTTCACCAGATAATTATAATTTAATGCCCTTTAGCTGCTTAGCCAATTACAGCCAATACATCTGATTGACGCATCATCAGATAATCTTTTGAATCAACATTAATCTCGGTGCCGGAATATTTTCCGTAAAGCACTATGTCGCCCACTTTAAGTTCCATAGGCTCATCTTTCTTACCGCTGCCAACAGCAACAATTTTACCTTGTTGAGGTTTCTCCTTAGCTGTGTCGGGAATGTACAGTCCGCTTGCTGTTTTTGCCTCAGCCTCTTTAGGCTCTACCAAAACTCTGTCTGCTAATGGTTTGATGTTCATAATTAAACGTTTTTAGATTATTTGATTGTAAATTAGTTTAAAATTATATTCCGGGAGTAGTAACACAAATTAAGTGCCATTGGCGGAAACTGACAAATTGTCGCAAACTAATATGCGCTGTTGACAATTAAGGTCCCGGCTCTATATATCCTTAGGCTTGAATTTATCTGCTTTGGTTAACAATTAATGTATCTGCTTAAACTTCTGCTTNNTGCTTAGACAATTGCTTAAACTTATATAGGAGTGAATTTATACATTATTATTGAAAACTAAGTTGCAGGCCCTAAATGTCCGCAGTTATGATTTATCTGTCTTAATTGTGTTTTAAATAAACTGCAAATTATGAATATATTTGCAAAGATCAAGAACAGTTAATAGTAAAGAGTAATGGAGCAGCATGAAAAATTTATGAAAGAGGCTTTGGCTGAGGCAAAAAAAGCACTTGCAAAAGACGAAGTGCCTATTGGGGCTGTGGTAGTGTGTGACGGGAAAATTATTGCAAGGGCATACAACCTAACCGAAACGCTCAATGACCCGACTGCTCATGCCGAGATGCAGGCGATAACAATGGCTACAAACGCCTTTGGTGGCAAATACCTCGAAAGAGCAACTATATATGTCACAATAGAGCCTTGCCCAATGTGTGCTGCAGCGCTAGGCTGGGCTCAGGTAAAGGGGGTTGTCTATGGGGCCGCAGACCCAAAACGCGGATTCTCTCTCTTCTCTCCTTCGCTGCTTCACCCAAAGTGTGAGGTGATTGCCGGAGTGATGGAAGAGGAGTGCGGAAGCTTAGTCAAGTCCTTCTTCAAATCTAAGCGTAGTTAAACCACTGACAGAAAATAAATGCATTGCTATGCTTTGGCTAACATTGAAATTGACAGGGAAGCAGCACAAAGGAAAGACTATATTTAAATTAAGCTAAAGTATTTTACCGCAAAATAAGCTCAACCTCAAAATAACTTTAGCAAAATATAAAATCAACATACCGCAAAATAGGCTCAACCTCAAAGTAACTTTAGCAAAACATAAATCAATGTGCCGCAAAATAAGCTCAGCCTCAAAATACCCTTAACGAAACATAAAACCAATACCGCAAAATAAACCTTACATTAAGTAATAACACTATATAATAATGAACAAATGGTAGAATTCCTTCAAAGCTACGGGCTGATTGGCCTCTTCCTTGGATCATTTCTGGCTGCCACGGTTGTGCCATTCAGCTCAGAGATTATTCTTACCGGAGTCCTGATGGCGGGTGTGAATCCTTTTGAAGCATTTATTGTTGCTACTGCAGGAAACTGGGCGGGAGGGCTAACATCCTATTACGTTGGACATTTGGGAAAATGGGAGCTGATTGAAAAGTGGTTCAGGGTTAAGGAGGAGACCCTTGTCCGTCAAAAGGGGAGGATCGAAAAGTACGGGAGTCTTATTGCCCTAATAACATGGATGCCGGTTATCGGGGATGTGCTTGCTATTGCACTTGGCTTTTATCGTGTGAATTTTACTAAAAGCGCAATATATATGTTACTTGGAAGAGCGTTGCGTTTTGCATCGTGGATTTCACTATATTATGTGATAGGAGAGGGAGTTCTGAAGTACAAGTTGTTCTAAAATTTTGCATGTTTTAAAAAAAGCAATATATTTGCACTCCCAAATTATAGAGCATTGACCTATGGTGTAACGGTAGCACTACAGATTTTGGTTCTGTCTGTCTAGGTTCGAATCCTGGTAGGTCAACATAAAAAGAGGCTGCATGTAAATATTGCAGCCTCTTTTTTTGCTTCACAAATCTCCGCGCCACTTTTGTTCAACATGTTGTTGTTTAGGATCACTCAACTCCGGCAACCGA
>DINE01000006.1 GCA_002425935.1 Bacteroidales bacterium UBA5548
TATAACCAAATAATTATGTGCAGATTAGACTAAAATGTTATGGAAATTTCCTGAATCTTCATATTTAAACACCGGGTATAAACTCGAAAATTCGGAGATTTGATGCCAGAATCGGAGCATATTTTGCGGAGAATAGAGGCAACAAAAAATTATAACCAGGCTACTTGATGGGTTTGATAAAGAAGGGTATTTTACAAAAAGAGGCAAGCGGAGGACGAAGCACAAATTATGAATTAAAAAAATACTAATCTTGTTGTATAATTCGCAATATACAAGTTGGTANNTTGGAATGGCTTATTATGAATTATATCACAATTGATGTCAAAAAAAACCACATACCCATTTCTAGTTGTACTATTTGTATTTATCTTTTCGTGTAAGAGATCAACAGACCCCCTAGCATTTACATCACCTGAATTTAAAAATGTTTTTGATGTATCTACTTTTGAAATAAATATTGACAGACCATTCAATTCAATTTCCAAAATAGAAACAACCAATAACAACCTGATTATTAAAGCATATGACGGAGAATTTAACATAAGTGTTTTTGACAAAAAAAGTTGTGAATACCTGTTTGGGTTCGCTCCGGTCGGCAGAGGTCCCGGAGAGGTTAGTTCGAATATTTTAGAATTTTACATATTGCAAGATTCCCTCTATCTACTTGATATCAAAAACAACGTAATTAAAATTAACCCTATCCCTGAGAGGTCAAGCAAAAATGAAAATCCAATAAATACCAAACTAAAAGGGTTTAACTGGTTTACAGACGCAATCCCCTTAACAGCGGGTATGTTTGTCTCAACTCCAACAATTGACGCCAGATTTGCACTACATAATTATAAGGGGGATACACTTAGCAGTTATTTCTCATATCCCAAGTATAAAGAAGTTGATGATCGGATGCTTTTATTTCAGCTTTATCGTGCAAGACAAGAGCTTGGAGTAAAGCCTGATGGATTAAAATTTGTTGCTACATGCTCCTTGGGGATGGTACTTGAAATTTTTTCTATAGAAAACAAAAAGATAAAACTTGAGACAGAAAAAAGGTTCTATCCTCTGTTGCATACAGTTCTTAAAAACGGAATGGCTTGGCCACACCCGGACTGCATAACAGGAATTCTGGATATTAAAACCACTAACGATTTTATATATGCACTTTTTTCCGGTAAACCTGTGAGTCAGAAAAATAGTGGAACATATGGTAATTATATTTATGTCTTTGACTGGAAAGGGGACCCTGTTAAAGCGTACAAGTTAAAAGACAACATTCGCAAATTTTCATTAGATTACGAACTGAATAAAGTGTATGTTGTCAAAGTAAATGAAGATGGTTCAGAAGCTCTTGCTACTTTTGATTTATAAACATTCCCATTTATAAGTAATGGCCTCTTTAAGAGGCCATTACTTTTTTATTGCAATTTGAATAATTTCTGTGAAATAAGAAAATTATCAGACAGTCATTATCTCTTTCTCTTTGTGGGCAAGAGCTTCGTCAACTTTTTTGTTGTAGTTGTCGGTCTCTTTTTGAATTGCCGCCTCACCATCTTTAACTACATCTTCCGGCAGACCATCTTTCTGATACTTCTTGAGTAGCTCAACACCGTCTCTTCTGGCGTTTCTGATACTGATTTTTGCTGTCTCGCCCTCTCCTTTTACCTTTTTAACAAGCTCTTTACGGCGCTCTTCGGTTAATGGAGGTACGTTGATTCTGATATGCTCTCCGTTATTCTGAGGGGTAAAGCCAATGTTGGCAACCATAATTGCCTTCTCAATAGGCGGAATCATCTTCTTATCCCATGGCTGAATCAGCATTGTTTTGGCGTCGGGTGTGGTGATGCTGGCTACCTGTGGTATAGGCGTCGGATTACCGTAGTAATCAACCATAATGTTGTTAAAAATGGCAGGGTTTGCTTTGCCTGCGCGATAAGATTTAAGCTCCTCCTCAAAATGAAGAAAAGCCTTTTCCATCTTCTCCTTTGAAGCAGAAATTACCTCTTTTTGCTTGCTTATATCCATAGTTATAATATTTAATTATTCCTTTACTAATGTTCCTACCTCTTCCCCTTTTACAATTTTTAAAAGGTTCCCCTTATGGTTGATATCAAATACGACTATTGGTATGTTGTTTTCGCGACACAATGCGAATGCAGTTGTATCCATAATTTTAAGGTTATCTGCCAGGGCTTTGCTGAATGTAAGTGAAGAGAATCTGACAGCCGAAGGATCTTTCTCGGGATCTGCATTATAGACTCCATCAACTCTTGTACCCTTAAGCAAGGCATCTGCTTTTAGCTCTGCTGCCCTTAGGGCTGCCGCAGAGTCTGTGGTGAAGAAAGGATTTCCCGTACCTCCTGCAATTATTGCTACCCCACCTCTTTCAAGAAGAGCAAGTGCTGTGTCTCTTTCATAATATTTGGCAAACGGCTCCATTGGGGTTGCAGTAAAGACTTCGGCTTCGACCCCCTCTGCTTTTATTGCAAGAGAGAGGGCAATACTGTTAATTACTGTGGCAAGCATACCCATCTGATCTCCTTTGACTCTGTCGAATCCCTTACCGACTCCCGAAAGACCCCTGAAAATGTTTCCTCCGCCTGTTACGATTGATACTCCTGCGCCCGACTTAACGGCCTCTGCCACCTCTTTTGCATAAGCTGCAAGAGACTCTTCATCCAGACCTCTGCCTGAGTTTCCACCAAGACTTTCTCCGCTTAATTTAAGAAGTACTCTGTTGTATTTCATTTGAAAAGAGATTATGTTCAACCTCTTATGCGAGGTGTTTATCCGAACAAAAATACTTAAAGATTATGAAATTACCAAGCAACGGTATATCTTTGCGAAAAAGTATTTATATGGGAAACATTCTCACCTCATCGATAGGCAAAAAACTCATAATGAGTATTACAGGCCTTTTTCTAATTCTGTTTCTTTTTGTACATATGCTGGCAAACTCGGCATATTTGTTTGGTCCGGAGGCGTTTGATGCTGTAATAGAGTTTATGGGTTCGCCTTTTATCGTGGTAATGGTGCCTGTTCTGGCTGCCGGTTTTGTAATTCATATCATTTATGCTGCTTACCTCACCCGTTATAATATGAAGGCCAGGGGAAATCAGAGGTATGAGGTTGCAAATGCCACTCAGGGAGACTCATGGGCCTCTCAGAATATGTTTGTTCTTGGTATAATTATTTTTGGTGTGCTGGTTTTTCACCTGTCCCACTTCTGGGCTAAGATGCAGCTTCCGGAGTTTACGGGAGGTCACGCAGAAAACGGAAATGTACTAATGGAGCAGACTTTTGGAAATATCTGGATTACTCTGGTTTATCTTGTTTGGTTTGCAGCTTTATGGTTCCACCTTACTCACGGATTCTGGAGTGCTTTTCAGACTTTGGGTGCAAACAACAGCAAATGGCTGAGCAGACTTAAGGTTGTATCTTATATCTATTCGACAATCATTGCCGTGGGATTTAGCATAATCGCGATATTCTCATATCTGAAGGCCTCAGGAGTTATTTAATTTCAGGCAAAAAGATCTCGTATTATCCCGTCGGAGACAAACAGATGTTCCGGCGGGATTCTTATTTTTCCCCTCTCCTCTATCAGAAATCCGGACTCTGTGAGTTTATCAAGCTCTTTAATAAACTCTGCTGTTACGAAATTTTTGTAGAACTTTTCAAGGTGTGCCCTGTCTATCCCCTCTGTCTTTCTGAGCGATAGCATTATAAACTCATTGAACCTCTCCTTTGCACTATGTTTGTGAGAAGTCCCAAATTTCCCGCCGGATTCCGATGCTTTTATATATTTTGCCAGAGATGAAAAGTTGCGTTGTCTCTTTGTTCCGTCAAAAGAGTGGGCAGAAGGCCCGAATCCAAAATAGGGGGTAAAGTCCCAGTATGAGCTGTTGTGTCCGGAGTGATGGCCGGGTTTGCAGAAACTGGAGACCTCATACTGAATATAACCTGCTTTTGAAAGCTCTTTCTGGAGTATTTGGTACTGTTTGGCAGAGGATTCATCT
The DNA here is from genome assembly GCA_002425935.1 of Bacteroidales bacterium UBA5548. Classification (GTDB taxonomy): domain Bacteria; phylum Bacteroidota; class Bacteroidia; order Bacteroidales; family UBA932; genus Bact-08. The sequence continues at coordinate 4,014 of DINE01000006.1, forward strand.
GCAGGGGCAATATACTCTCCTTTTACATAGTTTTTGTATAGAGTTGTTCCTCTCTCTATGCTTATCTGGTAAGCTGAGATATGTTCAGGATTGAGAGAAATGGTTTTTTGAATATTCTCTCTCCACTCACTCTCTGATAACATTTCAAATCCAAAAATAAGGTCGGTGCTTATATTTAAGAACCCTGCCTCCCTGGCCATTTGAAACGCCATTATTGCAGTTTGGGCGTCATGCCTTCTGTTCATCCACCTCAGATGATTGTCGCTAAACGACTGTATTCCCATGCTAAGGCGGTTAAAGCCGCACTCTTTCAAACCATCAAGGTATAAGGGGGTAATATCGTCAGGGTTTACCTCTATCGTTACCTCATATGCTCCGCCGGGAGAGAAGGGATAATTATCTTGAATCGCTCTTAATATTCTCTTTAATGAGGCTGTTTTAATCAGGGAGGGGGTTCCGCCTCCAAAGTAAATTGTACCGACGGTTAACCCCCTCATTTTGAAATCATTCGACCTTATAACAATCTCTTTTTCAAGAGCTTTTATGTATTGATCAATATTCTGTGTCTGCTTCACAGAGTAGAAATCACAGTAACTGCAGAACTGAGAACAGAACGGAATGTGTATGTAGATTCCGGCCAATGTTATCTTAGGAGAAGATCTGCGCTCCCCAGTTTTGACTCTTCGGTAAACACATCTACCGTATATACTCCCTTTACATAAGGCTGATTGCTGGCAAAGAAGATGCATACTTCAAGTTCGCTGCCCTGATAATCAACCTCTCTTACCGCAGAGTAGATCATCTGCTCGCCGGCAGAGGTGAATATCTGCTGCTGAGAATTTGTCATCAGGATTCCATCAGGACCTTTCACTCTTATATAGATTCTTCTTGGACCCTTAACGGCAATTGAGTTCTCTACAAGGTTAAGGCAGGTTTTGAGTTTTGCAGTCCTGCTGCTTCTGTCTGTATCCTTGTCCGATGAATTTATTGCGGTCATGACAAATCCGCGTCCTTTAAGGACAGAACCGGCCTCAACCTTTTTTGCGTACTCCTCTGTTGTTGTGACGAGTTTATCGTATCTCTGCCTTGATTCTTTGGCCTCATCTTTTGCCAGAGCAACATCTTTTCTGAGAGAAATTGTGAGAGTATTTAGTGAGTCAATCTGATGGATGTAGTTCCTCATAATGCTCCTTAGTGTACCCAGCTCTTTTTCATATTCACGAATCTTAGCCCTGTTGGTTGCCTCTGTCTTTTTCACTCTCTCTATTAGCTGATCTACCTTCTCACGCTCTCTGTCAAGCTCTGCATTAAGGCTATCGTTGTTGGTGGTAAGCACCTCATAATCATCTCTCAGCTGAATCATCTGACTGGTAAGCTGATCTTTTTCCAATGTAAGATCTTTTACCATGCCGCTCTTTTGCACCCATATCCATGCAAGTATTGCGGCCAGCACAATGGCAACGGCCGCCATTGCAATGACCAGTCTCTTTAACGTCTTTTCATTTCCCATAATAATATAATGTTTTGTGCCTTGTCAGTCTTACAAAAATAGCAATTTTATCCTAAATGGTATTGATTATTTTTTGTTAGCTTTGTCTCTCCAATTGATTTTTCAAACAAATTTAATGCCTCAATTATGAAAAAACTTGTAGCCGGGATAGACATTGGAGGGACCAACACCGTTTTTGCTCTTGTGGACGAATCGGGAACAATTCACGGCAGTGGTACTTTCCCAACAAACAGACACGAAAAGTTTAACGACTACATTATTGCCATAAGAGACGGAATCCTTGATCTTTCAAAAGAGATCGATTTCCCTCATAAAATTTCCGGCATTGGCATTGGTGCTCCCAACGGAAACTACTATACAGGATGCATCGAGTCGGCAGCAAACTTAATATGGAAGGAGAATCTACCTATAGCAGAGAAACTTAAGATTTTGTTCGGAGGTATTCCCGTGGTGCTGACTAATGACGCAAACGCTGCTGCAATTGGTGAGATGATTTACGGGGAGGCAAAGGGCATGAAGAACTTTGTGGTGATTACTCTTGGTACTGGTCTGGGAAGCGGATTTGTTGTCAACGGGGAGGTTTTGTACGGCCACGATGGTTTTGCGGGTGAGTACGGGCATATAGTTTATGAGCGTAACGGAAGGCAGTGCGGCTGCGGCAAGAGGGGTTGTCTTGAGACTTTTGTCTCTGCCCCCGGGCTTAAACGCACAACATTTGAACTACTTTCAAAGGAGAATACTCCAAGTGCTTTGAGAGAGATCTCTTTTGCACAAATGACATCCAAAGATGTTGCAATGGCAGCCGCCACCGGTGATAAAATTGCAAATGAGGCATTTGAGGTTACAGGGCGGATTCTTGGAGAGGCGCTTGCCGATCTTGTTGCCATCACAACTCCCGAGGCGATCTTCCTTTTTGGAGGTCTTGCAAAATCGGGCAATCTTATTCTTGAACCTACCAAAAAGGCATTTGAGGAGAATCTTCTTAAGATGTGGAAGGGTAAGGTAAAGTTACTACTATCGGGGCTTGATGAAGATAACGCTGCAATTCTGGGTTCATCTGCTCTGGCATGGAAAGAGTTAAACAGATAATTTTTACGATATGGCTTCATTTAATTTTCAACAGTATATAACAAGAGCAGCCAAGTATCTGGTGTACCTTGTTATAGTTTTTATTCTGGTAATCGGGATATTTGCCCTTACTACAAAACAGAGTTTTAACTTCAGCTCGTTATTCCGTGAAGGTACCGAGATTCAGATTCTAATATTTCTTTTGGCAATGTCTTTCATTTACCCGTTCTTCGGTTTTGCAAAAAAGAGGGTATATCTTAACAAAACTTTCGTTCAGGACAAAGAGAAGATTGTTGATGTCTTTACAAGAAACAACTTTGTTGCCGAATATGAGGGTCCTGAGTGCATGACATTCAGGCACAAGTCTGTTTTCATGAGACTTATGAGAATGTTTGAAGATAAGATTACTGTTAACTTTTCGGACAATCCAATTGTTCTTGACGGTATGCGCAAAGATGTTTACAGAATTGCCAGAATGATTGAGTACGCTGTAAGAGACGACAGGAACGACGGCTAAAGATCTTCCGGATCCCATTCAGGTTCAGTTAATTTACCTGCCTTTCTGAGTTTAAATGAAAGGTAGGTAATTTTCATTCTCTGTGAGAGAAACTGAGATTCGTATCTGGTCTTTACAGAGAGAAGGGCATCGGCACGTCCGGTTCCGTAGATGTCATCATTGGCCTCTATAAGCTCCAGTTTATTGTGTTTTATAAGTTCCAGCGTGTATCTGTGAAGAAACTGACTGTCAGTCTTGAGATGCACTATGCCGTTATCTTTAAGAAATCTTCTGTATCGCTCCAGAAAATATGACGATGTAAGTCGTTTGGAGCTCTTCTTCTTTTGAGGGTCGGGAAAAGTTACCCAGATTTCGGAAACTTCGTCAAACTCAAATGCGCTTTGAGCGAACTCAATTCTGCATCTAAGGAACGCAGCGTTCGGGATGCCCTCTTCGGTTACGGTTTTTGCTCCGCGCCACATTCTGGCACCTTTAATATCAACTCCAATGAAATTCTTATACGGGAATCTTCTTGCAAGCTCAACCGTGTACTCGCCTCTGCCGCATCCCAGTTCAAGAACTACCGGGTTTCCGTTTTGAAACTGTCCGGAGTTCCATTTACCCTTCATGAAGTAATCACCGCGAAAAACCTCATTAAAATCAGGTTGATACAGACAGCTGAAACTTTTATTCTCCTCGAATCGCTTTAATTTATCCTTTCCCATTTTACCTCTTTCTTATAATTACACCCATCTCTCCTGTTCCCGGGGAGTCCTCCTCTTTATCGTTAAGCACAACAGCAAAACTCCAGTTACCGGTTTGACTGAAATTTACACCGTGTCTGTACCTCCACTTAAGGTCGCTCCACCTCCCGCTTTTTGATGATATACCATGAACTGCCGTTCCCGGTACCGGCAGGCTGAGGGTGTCTCTGTATCTCTTTCCTTCAGGAGAGGTAATATCAACAATCAGGGAAATCACATCGTTTTTGAGAGTTGCAGGAACTCTGGCATAAAGATCTATTGAGTACAACAACAGAGTGTCCGTTGCATTAAATCTGGTTACATGCCTGTGGCCGGCCGGGTATTTTCCCAGGCCTGTGCACGAGATAATAAATATTGCCAGGGACAGAATGAGAGTGCTAAGCTTTTTGTTGATTAGAGTCATTTCCTCCTCGTTTTCTGTTGTTTCGCGACGATCTGCCTTTTCTTGACTGTTTGTGTCTTTCGCTGTTTTTCTCGTCAAACCTTGAGATACTGTCCTCGCCAACGGCACTCATGAATTCAGGTGATTTTGCCTGCTTCTTTTCGTTGATGTTAGAGACCTTGATACCTCTTCTGTTGAGCTTGATTATCTCCTTAACCTTTTCGGCATCGAGAGGAAACATATTTGTCATACTGTTCTGCTCGTAAGAGAACCACATAACGCCTTTGAGTGTATCTGTCTTTACCAGATATGCAAAGCCATCTTCTGTCTCCAGCGGACCTCTAACCTGAGGGATATTTATATGGGCATCGATGTATGTAGGCGCTTCATAGTTGATGCAGCATTTTAATTTACTACACTGACCTGCAAGTTTTTGCGGGTTGAGGGAGAGATCCTGAGTTCGGGCCGCCTGAGTTGTAATTGATTGGAAATCCGACATATATCTTGAACAACAAAGCTCCTGACCGCATACGCCGATACCTCCGATAAGTCCGGCCTCCTGGCGCGCACCTATCTGCTTCATCTCTATACGGATTCTGAATTCGTCTGCAAAGAGCCTGATAAGCTGCCTGAAATCAACACGCTCATCGGCAATGTAGTAGAAAATTGCTTTCGTTCCGTCACCCTGAAATTCGACATCCCCTATCTTCATGTTCAGGTTTAATGAAGCTGCAATCTGCCTGGCACGGATCATTGTCCTGTGCTCTCTGGCAATTGCCTCCTGCCACCTTTCGATGTCAAGCATTTTGGCCTTTCTGAAGATCTTTTTGAATTCGTATGTTTTAATGTCTATGTTGTTCCTCCTGAGCTGAGGAATTATGACAGGGCCGTTAAGGGTTACAATCCCAAGATCGTGGCCGTTTGTTGCCTCAACAACAACAAGGTCGCCAACCTGAATTGAGATTCCGGAAGTGTTTCTGAAGAAAAGCTTCCTTGTGTTTTTGAATCTCACCTCAAAAATATCCTGAGTGAGTTCATCCGGAATATCTTTGAGCCAGTCAAAGACACTCAGCTTGCAGCAACATGAGCTGGAGACGCACTTGAGTTCTCCCTCAGGTGTGCGCTCGGCTATGCTGCCACGTGTACAATCATATTTTATGTTTTGTGTATCCATATTTTGAAACTACAAAGATAGAAAAAAGCGATTACCGAGGTCTGCAAATATGTACTTTGAGTTTACATTCCTGTCAATATCAGCAAGTGCGTTGTTAAGAGCGTCATAGCCTTTTATAAAAAAGGCCGGCTTTAGTCTGTTTGCCCAGTAGGTAACAAACTCTTTCTGTGCGGGAGGTGTGTTTGAGATCTCCGGAGTACCTGCCTGAATTATCAGGGCTCGTCTCAAAAATTCAAGAGTGTATTCACAAAACGCTCTCTGTCTCTCTCTTCCGGTTTGTGCAATCTCCTCCCAGAAGTTGATGATTTTCATCAGGTCTCTTGAGGCACATCCGTCAAGAAGTGTTGCCAGCGGTTTGAAAAATTCACTCTCTTTGTCAGACTCTCCAATAAGAACTCTTGCCCTGCTCAGGCTTCCACCTGAGATCCCTGCCCAAAACCGTGCCTCTTCCGGTGTGATATCGAACTCTTCGGTCAACTCTGCCGACAGCTCTTCTGTCTCTGTAGGGGAGAGCTTAAATATCTGACATCTTGATACAATTGTTGAGATTATTCTTTCGGGAGCTTCGCTTACCAGAAAGATAAATGTCTCCTGTGGCGGCTCTTCAAGCAGTTTGAGCAGTTTATTTGCTGCCTCCTGGTTCATTCTCTCCGGCAGCCATATTATAAGGAACTTTTTACCCCCTTCAAATGAGCGCAGGCTTAGCTTTCTGGAGATAAGAGCCGCCTCGTTCACTCCAATGATTCCCGACTTATTTTCGATTCCTATATGTTCGTACCACTCCTGCTCTGTGAGATAACAGTTCTCTGTTAATATCTCTCTCCATTCCGATGCAAAGAGGTCGCTCACCGGCTTTTTATCTGCAGTTATTGTTTTGGTTGAACTTACCGGCATTGCAAAGTGCAGATCAGGGTGGATAAGTTTCCTGAATTTATTGCAGGAAGGGCATGTACCGCATGAATCTCCCCCTGATTTTGAGGGGCATGATAAATATGATGCAAATGCAATTGCAAGAGGAAGAGCGCCGTATCCGGGTTCTTCACAAAAGAGTATAGCGTGACCCACTCTGCCCTCATCTGCCATTGCGGCAAGCTGTCTTTTAATTTTTCTCTGTCCTACTACTCCGGCAAACTGCATATAAATTTCCTTTATCCAAATATAACCATTTCACACTTTTTACAATCAAATGCAAGCCTGAATTTTCTTCCCGAATTTTCAAGAAAGAGCGGCTCACTGTAACGAACCTTACTCCCCTCAGAGGGGCAGGTTCCCATTTCAAATTTAATGCAATATTTACATCTCATCAGCTCTGCCTCCTTGGGAGCGCTAATCTCAAATGCAGGTTCGGCTGATTCTGCCCCATGCCTGCTATAGAGCTCCCTTGAGAGGGAGTTGGCAATATTTGCCCTGTAATCAAGAGTTTGTCCGTGCAGTGATATCTGTTCCACCTCTGGCCTCACTCTTGTCTCTTTAATTGCGGGAATTGTCTCAAGTTTTGCTGCAAGCTCCCTTCTTGCCTCATTAAGCACAGATGCCGGATAGAACAGCTGCTGCTCTGAAATAATCTCACTCAGTCTGAAGGTATAGATACCGGAGCTCTTTTCAATCTGCCTCTTGATTCCCTCAAGCGCCCTCTCCGGGTTTTGTGCCTCCCCAAACTCTCCCTCAATTTTCACAGCAACCTCTCTTGAGTCTTCGCTCACGGCAATGAGAGTGGTCTCCCCCTCTTTCTGAATAAATGTCACATCCGCACCGATAAGCCGCTTTGGCATATTGCTCTCCAGCTCCTTCTCAAACGAGTGGTTGTAGTTTCTGTAGAGCAACGACCCCGGTTTTACCTGAGCCTTGTCATTTGTGTAGACACTCATGCCCTCGGAAAGGCTGGCTCTTATACCGGCAACCTCACCCGAAGGGGTAATAAAGCAGAGCCCGTCACCATTACCAATTCTTTCGTCAGATTTGTATGTGAACACCAGATTACCTCTCTTATCTTTACCCACCTGCTCTACGGTTCCAATATACTCTCCGATTGATTTTGCAACCTCGCCGCTGCTCCAGGAGCCCCTACTGCCCTCAATAAAGAGGTTTGTGTAACCTCTGTTAAAGGTGTTCTGCGGCCTTGGGGTAAATCCTCCGTAAAGCTTTCCGAGAGAGCTGCGGCTGTACTCTTTATCGCTTTCAAGCAGGTTATCTGTTACAGATCTGTAATAACGTACAATATTTTTGATGTATGACTTACCTTTTAGGCGTCCTTCGATTTTAAATGAGCTGATACCGGCCCCCGCCAGCTGTGGTATGTAATCTGCCAGATTAAGGTCTTTGAGGGAGAGCAATGGCTTCTCTTTAACTATTACCTTCCCGTTATTGTCAATCAGGTTGTAGTCCCCTCTGCAAGGTTGAGCGCACTCTCCTCTGTTGCCGCTTCTTCCGGTAACTCTGCTGCTCATATAGCATTGACCGCTGTAAGAGACACACAGTGCTCCGTGAACGAAGCTCTCGAGGTCTGCAGTGCAGCTCTCTCTAATCTCTCTTATCTGCTCAAGGGAGAGCTCCCGTGCCAGGATAAGCCGGCTGAAACCGAGTGATTCAAGAAACTTTGCTTGTTGCGGCGTTCTTATATTTGTCTGAGTTGATGCAAAGAGAGGAATAGGCGGAAGCTTTGCTTCAAGCAGCCCCAAATCCTGAATGATGAGTGCGTCACATCCGCACTCATAGGCCTCCCAAGCTAGTTTAACTGCCCTATCAATTTCGTTTTCAAAGATTATTGTGTTGAGTGTTAAATAGACCCCTGCTCCATATCTGTGGGCATATTTTGCCAGGGCCTCAATTTCGGAAAGGGGATTGCCTGCGGCCTCTCTTGCACCGAATGAGGGTCCTGCAATATAGAGAGCATCGGCACCGCAATCAATTGCTGCAATGCCGATGTCTCTGTTTTTTGCCGGAGCTAAGATCTCTAACTCTCTTAATTGCACTTTAGTTGAGTTTTCACCTTGTACTCTGCAATCTGTTTGTAAGTTGCATCGTTTAGAAGTTGCTTGTAGTAGCCGCAGGCCTTGGCGTTATTGCCTTTGCCTTCGTAAGCCACTGCAAGGTTGTATAATGTACCGCTTTTATCCTGAGCATTTGGGTCAGCCGCATAGTAGCTTTCAAGAGCAGCTATCGCGTCATCAAATTTCTTTAGCTGAACGGCCGAAAGACCTACAAGCTTGTTTGCCTGGGCAGATTCGTTGTATCCATTAGATTTCTTTGCGTTATCAAAAACCTGCGCCCAGTTTTTTGTTCTTACTGCTGCAGCAGATCTCTTCAGATAAATTACGGCAATCTGTTTTGGCGCGATATCGGTCTCACCAAGCTCCATCGCCTTTTCAAATGCAGCCAGTGCACCGGCCTCGTTCTCCAGACGGCTTTCGGCAACTCCCATTCTTACATATGCATCTGCATTTTGCGGATCAACTGCAAGCACCTTTTTGAAGCCTGCTATTGATTCAGGAAGTTTACCAGCATTCAGAAGGTTTGATGCGTTTGCAAGAAGCAGCTGAGGAATAAGCGATGTTGCCTCTTCTGCAACCTCTGGGTGGTTATATTTTGTAGCTGTCTCAGCAGCAAGTTTAATTTGAACAATTGAGTTGTCAATTTCACCCGAAGTGGCAAGCTCCTTACCGTAGCGAAGGTGAATCTGAGGGATAATATCCTTGCACTCCTTAATCATTACATCACCCTCCTCTCCGCGATCTTCTGCAGTGAGTGTTTCAAGCATTTTCAGTGATTTGTTAAATGACTCAATCGCAGCAATGTAATTGCTTTCTCCAAGAGCTTTCCCTCCTGCATTGAATAAATCCGTTGCGCTCTGCATATCTTGTGCGGCAACCGTTCCGAATGTCAGGACAGTTAGCAGACAAACGGCTAAAAATGACTTGATCTTTTTCATTTGTGTAGTTTTAAAATTGAACATATAATATAAGTTTCCGTGTAGGGGTAATCGCAAAAATATAAAAAACTAAATTAGGATGCAAAATATTAGTTACATTTGTACTATCTAATAAATTAAATCATTAATTATTTTTATGAAACGACTATTTCTTATAGTGGCCTCGCTTTTTCTCACTTTTGGGTTAATGGCGCAGATGCCTCCGGTATTGCCGCTTGACCCTAAGGTCAGGAGTGGTAAGCTTGATAACGGACTCACCTACTTTGTTATGAAGAACAGTGAGCCTAAAGGTCAGGCAGAGTTCTATATTGCACAAAAAGTAGGTTCTATCCTTGAGGAGGAGAACCAAAGGGGTCTTGCTCACTTTCTTGAGCATATGGCCTTTAACGGCACCAAAAATTTTCCTGAAAACAAAATAATCTCATGGCTTGAGACTATCGGCGTAAAATTCGGAGCAAATCTGAATGCATACACCGCGGTAGATCAAACAGTTTACAACATCTCTGCAGTTCCTGTAAGGAGGCAGGGCATAATCGATTCATGCCTGCTTATTCTTCACGACTGGTCAAATGCAATTTCACTTGAAGAGGATGATATCGACAAGGAGAGAGGCGTTATCAGGGAAGAGCTTCGTACCAGAAGCACTGCTCAGATGAGGATGATTGAGGCCCTGCTTCCGGAGATTATGCCGGGCAGTAAATATGCCCACAGACTTCCCGGAGGTCTTGTGTCGGTAATTGACAACTTCACATATGAGGAGCTCAGATCTTACTACCGTAAATGGTATCGTCCGGATCTTCAAGGCATTATTGTCGTAGGAGATATCGATCCTGAGGCTGTTGAAAAGCAAATCATTAAGCTTTTCGGGGCTATTCCAGCTCCTAAAAACCCTGCTCCAAGAGCGGAGTTTGAAGTACCTAACACAAAAGAGCCTCTTGTGTCTGTTGTGAGCGATCCTGAAGCTACCGGAACAAGCATTATGCTTATGTACAAGCAGGATGTTATGCCTAAACAGTTCAGGCCGACAGCCGCTTCAATCGTGAACAACTATTTCAAAACCATGACAACAATGATGCTCAATTCGAGACTTGCCGATATTACTCAAAAGGCAAATCCTCCTTTCACAAGAGCATCTGCATCACACAGTGACTTTATAGTATCTAACACTAAAGCAGCTTTCGGTATCTCTGCCGGAGCAAAGGACGGTGGTATAGAGGATGCACTAAGGGCGATTGTTCACGAGGCAGAAAAGGTTAAGAGGTTTGGATTTACCCCTTCTGAGTATGAGAGGGCAAAAGCAAACTACATGAGCCGTATAGAGCAGACATACAAAGAGAGGGAGAAGCTTAGCAACTCATATTTTGTTGACCAGATTCTTTCGCACTTCCTTACCGGTGAAGCTATGCCCGGTATAGAGATGGAGTACACACTGCTGCAGCAGATAATTCCGTCTATTCCGCTTGAGCAGATCAACACCTATGCAATGTCACTTCCTACAGAGGAGAATGTGGTTGTTGCCGTTATGATGCCTAAAAAAGAGGGTATCGAAATTCCTGCCACAGAAAAATTACTGGCAGTGTTTAAAGATGCTCACGATGATGAACTTGAAGCTTACAAAGAGACTGTATCAAACGAACCGCTTGTTGCAAAAGAGCCTGTTGCAGGCAAGGTGGTTACCGAGGTTGCAGAACCTATGAGCGGCGGTATTGTATGGAACCTTTCAAACGGAGCAACAGTTGTTGTTAAAAAGACTGACTTTAAAGAGGATCAGATCACATTCCAGGCAGTAAGCAGGGGTGGTTACTCGCTGACCGATATTTCAGATGTAATCAACACCAAAGTAATTAACGACCTGTTAACAATCGGAGGTCTTGGCAACTTCAGTGCACCGGATTTAAGAAAGGTGCTTGCCGGAAAGTTGGTAGGTTTACGTCCTGCAATTGGAGCCAGCAGCGAGATTTTGACCGGAAACAGCTCTCCAAAGGATATCGAAACCTTTATGCAACTTCTTCACCTTCATTTCACCTCTTTGAGAAAAGATGATGAGGCATTCCAGTCATTTAAAGGAAGAATGGAGGCTGCACTTAAAAATGCCGCTTCGGAACCGATGACAGCATTCTCTGACACACTTCAGAAACACCTTTACAACAACAATCCATATGCAAAGAGGATTACTGTTGATATGCTTAACAAAATCGATTATGAGAGAACTCTGAATATTGCAAGAGAGCGTCTTTCGAATGCTGCAGATTTCACATTTGTTTTTGTGGGTAATGTTGACGTTGCGACACTTAAGCCTCTTGTAGAGAAATACATTGGCTCACTGCCTGGCAATAAAGGCAAAAAAGAGGACTGGAAAAATATCGGAATGGTCCCTGTTAAGGGTAAGGTTCAAAAGCACTTCGAAAAAGAGATGCAGACACCTAAGGCTACAATCTACTCAATATACACAGGTAAAATGCCTTACACTGTAGAGAATCTGATTATGGCAAGTATGACCAAACAGATTTTTGATATGGTATTTACCCGCACTATCCGCGAGGAGGAGCAGGGCACATACGGAGTGGGCGTCAATATGAGCCTTAGCTACTATCCTGACGACAGCTTCTCATTCCTGTTTGGTTTTGATACCGATGTTGCTCTCAGAGACAGGCTTCTGGCAAGAGCGTACAAAGAGATTGGACTTGTTCTTGAAAATGGTATCAAGGCAGAGGACTTTAACAAAACAGTGGAGTATATGACTAAAAATTATACTCAGAACCTGAGGGAGAACAGTTACTGGGTTGGCACAATAGCTAACAGATACCTCATTGGTAAAGACCTCCATACAACTTATGAGACTGCACTTAAAGCTGTAACCCCGGCTAAACTTCAGAACTTTATGAAGGAGATGTTCAAGCAGGGTAATCAGTTTGAAATTATTATGAACGGCACAGCCGCACAAAAGAAATAGAAAACTAACTACTGAACTGTTTAATGACCACAATAATTGAGATTGACAACTTTCTTGTATCATCGGCAATCCTCACAGAGAGATTTATTTGTGACCTTTCAAAATGCCACGGTGCATGTTGTATAATCGGTGACAGCGGGGCACCGCTTTCAAAAGATGAGTGTGACTTATTAAACAGTGAGTATCCAAAATTCAAAAGCTATCTCAGAGATGAGGGGATCCGCTCCGTTATGGTGTCGGGTCCCTTTGTTCTGGATAGAGATGGTGATCTAGTGACGCCTCTCATAGATGGAGAGGAGTGTGCATATACTGTTTTTGACAATAACGACAACTGCCTTTGCGGAATTGAACTGGCCTGGCGCGAAGGTATGAGCAACTTCAGAAAACCGGTATCCTGCTGGTTATATCCAATCAGAGTATCCACTCTTTCAAACGGAATGACAGCACTCAACCTTCATGAGTGGCATATATGTACCGATGCTTTTGCCAAAGGGAGAAAGGAGGGCGTAGCTGTGTACAGGTTCCTGCGTGAACCAATTATATTTGCTTTTGGAGAGGAGTTCTATGAAAAACTGGAGAGTGCGGCCAAAGAGCTTGAGGGCACAATCTAAACCAACCGGTTACCTACGTACATAGCAAGAGCCTCCAGCTCTCTCCTGAACTCAGACTCCTTAATGGATTCGAGTGCCTCAATCGCCTTTCTCGAGTGTTGCCCAAGCGCATCCTGTGCGCACTCAATTCCGGAATATCTCTTTACAAATTCCATGGTTTTAAAGACAAGCGAATTGGAATCACCATCTGTCTCCTTTATAAACCGGAGCATCTCTTCCCTCTCTTTGGTGTTGCAGTTTTTTAGTGCGCAAATAAGCGGAAGGGTTATCTTCTTCTCTTTAATATCTGTGCCCGCCATCTTTCCTGTATCCAGGTCCGGCATGTAATCAAATACATCGTCTCTAATCTGAAATGCAATTCCAAGGTGATACGCGTAGCGGCTCAGGTCAGATATCTGTTTTTCGGATGCTCCCGAAGAGTAAACAGCACTGGCAACAGAGGCAACAAAGAGGCTGGATGTCTTTCTAGAAATTATGTAATAGTAATCCTCCTCGGTTGTATCCATTCTGGAGGCCTTTTGAATCTGGAAAAGCTCTCCCTCTGACAACTCCTCTACTGCTTTTGTAAAGTAGCCCATGACAGCGGGGTTATTCTGTTTTACAATAAGCGAAAGCGCCTTTGCAAGCCAGTAATCGCCGGTTAGAACAGATGAGGCGGGGTTATAGAGGTTCTGTACCGTAGGTGCTCCTCTTCGCTGAGCCGAGTTATCTGCTACATCGTCGTGCAAAAGGGTGGCCGTGTGTATCATCTCCGCTACCGCGGCGCAGGCTGTTGTAAGATCATTAGGTTCGCCGCAGGCTTTTGCAGAGATCAGGCTCAGCATAGGGCGTATTTGTTTTCCTTTGAGGTCAAACAGATATTTGTTGATTGTGTTCAGGAGTTCTACATCGCTCGCAAGGCTCTCTTTGATAAGGAGATTAACCTTTTCAAGATCACCTTTGATTCTGTCATGGATTTTATTTATTTCCATTATAATTATGGCAGATAGTGTTTTGCCTCAAGAACAGATCTGCTGCTGTTCTCAATTGCATAAATTAATTTTTCAACTGAATCAACAACAATCAGACTATCTCTAAAGTTCTCTCCAAGGAAGTTTTTTTCTACGAAATGGTTAAAAAGATCTATCAGCTTGTCGTAAAAACCATCCTGATTAAAGAGGATGACTGTTCCGTCGTACTGACCAAGTCTCTTAAGTGTATAGGTCTCCAGAAACTCCTCAAGCGTTCCTAATCCTCCGGGAAAAGCGATAACAACATCGGTGTTCTCTCTGAGAAGCTCTTTACGCCTGCTCATGGTCTCGACAACTTCGAGCTGCTTCATTCCCGGATGCTGAAGCTCCATTTCGCCCATAAATCCCGGAATAACTCCCTCTACTCCTGACCCTTTATCGAGTATTGTGTCAATAATCACACCCATAAGGCCCCGTGTACTGCCGCCGCAGACGATGGTATAATTGAGAGATGAGGCCGCCAAGGCAAACTCTCTGGCGGCCTCTGTATATTTGGATTCAAGAGCGTTACTGGATGAGCAGTATACGCAGACCCTTTTCCCCATAATAACAGCTTAATTAAAACATTATGCTCACAGAGAGCTGGAATCCCTGAAGTTTGGCATTTTTGAAGGTTTCACCGTTTATGGCTCCCGCTCCTGCTGATTGCAGTTTGCCAAGCCCCCAGTTATATTTGCCGGTAACCTGCAGCTTCCAGATATCTATACCGGCTCCAATACCGTAACCGTAGTCAAATCTGTTAATATCGTCCCAGTCTGCTGTCTCAAAAGACTCTCCTTTGCCAACAGCGTATGAAACATAAGGTGAAAACATCACAAACGGCCTGATAAGTAACAGATCCAGTCCCAGCTGAATATTTAGCGGAAGAGTAAGGTAGTCAAGGTAAAAACTTTGATTTGGGCCTGTTGCATTCTCGGCTCCTTGTCTTACAAAAAGCAATTCGGGTTGCAATCCAACTCCAATAACTGGAACCTTAAACTGATAGGCCAATCCAAAATGGTAGCCTGTCTGTTTATTCCATGTCTCCTGAGTATTTTCGGAAATATCTTTAAGGGAGTTAAAGTTTAGCCCTCCTTTGATACCGAATTTTGACTGAGCTGTTGCAGATGCTGATAAAATCAGTATCCCGATAATTACAAGGCTTATCTTTTTCATTTTCTGATTACATTAAAGCGTCAAGTTTTGCTGCTATTGCAGCCTTTGTAGTAGAACCTACAATTTTGTCCTTAAGTTCTCCGTTTTTGAAGAACAGAATTGTAGGAATGTTCCTGATTGAATACTTTACAGGAACGGACTCGCTTGAGTCAACATCACATTTGGCGATGACTGCTTTTCCATCATACTCCGTTGCCAGTTCATCTACAATGGGAGCTATCATACGGCATGGACCGCACCACGGAGCCCAGAAGTCAACCAGCACAGGTTTGTCTGAATTTATCACTATTTCGTTAAAATTTGAGTCGTTTACTGCTATGGCCATATTTGATTATTTTAAGAATTAAACATTTGAATTGCTAAATTAATATGTTTTTTTCAAACAGCCCATAAAAAAAGAGGGGCATATGCCCCTCTCTTGCTAAATAACCGACTCTGCCTCCCACACAAATGCTCTCATCCCCTGATCTTTTGCTGCGTTGTTTGCCTCTTTTAACTCTTTAATAAGCGGTGTAACCGACTCTTCGGGTACCACGGCAAGTGTAGCCATGTTTTTTGAAGGCCAGGCATGAGTCCCGTAGTGTGGCTCTCCTTTCACGGAGCCTCTTCCCTGAACATCAACCCATTTTGTAAAACCTCTTACACTGCAGTTATCAAGAATCTCCATCACCACACTTGAGTGGGCTTGGTTATATATTATCATTACAGCTTTCATCGTTTAACAGTTTTTGAATTAAGACTTTTTGCGTGTGCTTTTCTCTTTTTACTCATCTCTCTCACATGAAGTGAAGCATAAATGGTAGGGATAACAATAAGGGTAAGAATAGTTGAGACTGTCAGACCGCCCATAATTGCAATACCCATAGGCTGCCATATCTCCGATCCCTCACCGATTCCGATAGCCATAGGAAGCATACCCAGAATTGTTGTTACAGTTGTCATTAGAACCGGCCTCAATCTGGACTTTCCTCCCGATACAACCGATTTCATAACGCTCATTCCTCTCTCCTTGTTCAGATTTATGTAGTCAATAAGAACAATACCGTTTTTCACTACAATACCCACAAGCATTACCGCTCCAATAAGTGCTATAAGGCTCAAAGATGTTCCGGTCAGCCAGAGAGCAACAAATACTCCTGTAAATGCAAACGGTAGCGAGAACATAATAATGAACGGATCTCGGAATGACTCAAACTGTGCAGCCATAACAATGTACGTAAGCATTATTACAAGTAGCAGAAGCGTAATCATATCCATGAATGACTCTTGCTGCTCCTCATAGGCTCCCGAAGGTTTCACCACAATGTTTGCAGGAAGAGTGAGCTCTCCTACAGCGGTTGTAACCTCTGCGGCAATATCACCGAGTGGTCTGTTGTAAACCGACCCTGTTACCTTAACAACCCTCTCTCTGTCCAGGTGTTCGATTGAAGGTGGCGCAAAATCCTCAATAACATCTGCGACTTCGCTTAATCTAACGGCTCTTCCCTGATTGTTGTACAATTGAATAGCCTTAATGTCATCGATATTTGACCTGAACCTTACTTCGTCTCTCACTACGATATCGTACTCATTTCCCTCTTCCCTGAACTGTGTTGTAATAACACCATTAATTCTGTTTCTTACAGCAGTTGCTGCGGTTGTCAGACTAATTCCGTTCATGGCAAGTTTTGTTCTGTCAAACTGAACCCTAAGCTGAGGCATATAGTTTTCACGGCTTAGTTTAACATCCCTTAGCCCCTGAGTGTTTTTCATAATTTCGGCTACCTGATGTGCAACTTCCTCTGCATCCTCCATATCGTAACCCAGTACATTCATTTCCAGCGAAGAGCCTCCTGTACCCATGCCTTCGTTAGATCCTCCTGGCATAACTTCATAGCGGTATATCTCAGGAATTGCCTCCAGATCTTTTCTCATAAGGTCAGATATTTCGAAAATATCCCTCTTCCTGGTATTCACATCAGTAAGCTTCATTGTGTATGATATCAGGTGAGTTCCTGAATTACTCATTGAGAGGAATATGTTAGAGCCGTCTGACTGTCCCATTGTAGTTGACATCACCTCAATTTCGGGATATTTATCCTTCCACTGGTTGTATAAGTATTGGTTTAATTCGCGTGAGTGCTCTACTCTGGTTCCAACCGGAAGTTCTACGGTAACACCAATCTGTGAGTTATCAACAGCCGGGAAGAAGTCTGTTCCTACTTTGGACAGAAGCAACAGGCTTGATATAAAAAGTCCTGCCGAAGCAATAATTACAAGCATCCTGTGACCCAATGCCCACTTTAAGAAACTCTCGTATGCTCTGTCCAGTCCGTCAAGACCTCTTTCGATAGGTGCGTAAAAGAACATAAATGCCTTGCTCCTTTTTGGATCCTTTCTGAGCATTTTTGAACTAAGCATCGGAGTCAGGGTAAGAGCTGCAAGGGTAGATACCGATATGATAATGGTAACAATCCATCCCAATTGCTTGAACATAATACCTGCAAGACCCGAAACCATTGTCAGCGGGAAGAACACAGCCACAATTGTGAGTGTAGAGGCCACAACCGCTACCGCCACTTCGTTTGTGGCGTAGATTGCCGCATCTTTTGGTTTACTTCCCCTCTCTATATGTGACGTTATGTTCTCAAGCACCACAATTGCATCGTCCACCACCATACCGATTGCTATGGAGAGTGAGCTTAGAGATATAATATTTAGAGTATTGCCTGTTATCATAAGGTAAATGAATGCGGCAATCAGAGAAACCGGAATTGTAAGGATAATTATGAACGTTGCTCTCCATCTTCCAAGGAAAAACAGAACAACAATCATTACAAACAGACCTGCAAGAAGCACAGTTTCGGTAAGTGAACCAATACTGCCCTTAATGAATTCCGAAGTATCCATTATCATCTCAAGCTTGATATCGGGTGGAAGCTGTGGTTTAATCTTCTCCAGTTCTAACTGTATCTTCTCTGCTATATCCACCACATTTGCACCTGATTGTTTCTGAACAACTATAGTTGCTGCTCTCTCACCATTGGTCAACACCTCGGTTGCACGCTCCTTAAGGGTATCTTTTACGGTTGCAATATCTTTTATGTAGATATTACGCCCCATAAAGCTTCCTACTATAACATCCTTGATCTCGTCGCTTGATTTAAACTCACCGTCTGCTTTAACAGAGAAGGTCTCTGAACCTATATCAATATTTCCTCCGGGGATGTTGCGGTTTTCCATTGCAAGAACGCCGGCAACCTGCTCTACAGTAAGTCTGTACGCCTCAAGTTTTCTTGGGTCAGTCAATACCTGGATCTCTCTTTGAGGAGCTCCTGAAATTGATACCGAAGCAACACCGTCGATACGGTTTATAGGGTTACCTACTTTATCTTCAAGTATTTTATACAGGCCCTGTACATTCTGCGTTGTTCTTGCAGAGATAAAGGCCACCGGAATCATTGTCGAGTTAAACTTGAGAATTACAGGATTCTCTACACCTTCCGGAAGGAAGTTTCGTAACATGTCAATAACAGATCGGATATCGTTTACCGCCTCTGTCATGTCTGTCCCATACTCAAATTCAACTGTAATTAGTGAGATGTTATCTTTTGAAACTGACGATATCTTTTTTAGGTCAGATACCGTGCTGAGCGACATCTCCATTCTTTTGGTAACATTCTGCTCAATATCGGATGCACTTGCTCCCGTATAAGTGGTCATCACCATGACCGCATTGAGCTCTATCTCAGGATAGAGGTCAACCGAAAGTCTTGAGAAAGAGAAGAGACCAAATACCATTATCCCCACAAAGATGAGGGCCGTGGTAACCGGTTTTTTTACTGCACTTTCGTATATTTTCATCAGTAATTATTTTATTCTTGGTTTACTTTATGTTAAGATCTGATTCTGTAATCTGTACTTTAGAACCATCTATCAGTGAGGTGTTTCCCGCAACTACAATCTTCTGGCCAACCTCAAGTCCGCTCAAAACTTCGTATATCGCGCCTACTCTCTTACCTAGCTCAATTTTTGTATATTTTACAACATCTCCTTCCAGTACAAATACATATTTATCGTTTGTCCCCTGTTGTTTTATAACCGCTTTGTCAGGCACAACAACTCTATCCTTTGTTCCAAAGTCCACCTTTGCTCTTGCAAACATTCCCGGACGTATCTGAAGTGAAGGGTTGTCAATTCTAACCTCTGCCTGGAAAGTTCTGGTTGAGGCGTCAATTACAGGGTGGATAAGCATAACCTTTCCGTTGAACTTTTTACCCGGATAGATATCCAAAGTGATTTCGACCGGAGTTCCTGTTTTTACCTGAGGGAAAAACTCTTCTGAGATACCGATAAGTATCTTTACAGGCTGCATCTGCATAACAACCAGAATTGGCTGGCCGGGTGCAAGGTCACCGTTATCAAAGTTTTTCTGAACAACGATTCCGTCAATCGGTGAGAGAAGTTTTGTATTAAAATCGAGGTTTGCAATGCTCTCTTCGGCAATTTTAACCTGGGTCTTCATCTGGTCGTACTGCTGTGCAGGAATACCTCCCGATTTATAAAGTGCCTCAACTCTTGAAAAGTCAAGCTTAAGGTTTTCCAGCTGAATTTTTGCCTGAGCATAATTTATGCTCTCCATCTGAACAAGCAGCTGACCCTTTTTAACTCTGCTGCCAACCTCAACATATATCTTCTCTATACGTTGCGCTGCAGCACTTGAAATTACATTTTTAACCATTGGCTCAATATTTCCGGTGAATTCAATTACCTGACTTACCTGAGCCGTTTCTACCCCGGCAACCTTTACAGGAAAAACCTTCTCTTTTGTCTCCGTTGCTGCCTGTTCTCCCGAGCAGGATGCAAGTGCCAGAGCGCCGATTAATAATAGAGATGCTATTTTTTTCATATTTCTGAATGATTTGTTTTCTTGTTTTAGTTTGTTTCTGTTGTCTCTTTTCCTGTGACCTTCTCGAACTCGTTTCTGGCCTTAATGAAGTCGTAAATCGTCTGATTCATATTAAGCTGCGATCTTGTAAGGGCAACCTCAGTATCATTAAGCTCGAGTAGTGTGCCTGTACCGGTTGAGTATCTTACTTTGGCAATTTCGTATCCCTTCTTTGCCTGATTTACCGCCTCTTTATCTGACTCAAGCTGGATTTTAGCCCTCTTCATTTCGTTAAGAGAGTTTTTGAGTGCAAGGGTAAGGTTGTTTTCTACCATCTCTCTCTGGTAACCCAGCTGTCTTATTCCAACCTGAGTCTGCTTCTCCTTAAGAGAGATTGAGAGTTTGTTAAAAATCGGAATCTGAAGTGCAAGGCCCACTGCTACAGAGTTGGTCCACATCCTGTTGAATGAGAACTCTTCGCTCTGCATCTGAAGCTGGTGATTTGCAAATCCTGCAAGGGACGGGAGTCTCTGTGATCTTATCAGTTCATAGGTTTTGCCCAGTTTTTCGATTTGAATATCGAGGCTCTTTAGCGAACTGTTGTTATCAAGTGCCATCGTTCCCATTCCGTTAAACTCTGTAATCTCTTTTTCGTAATCTGAAATATCTCCTGCAACCTCAACAGGAGTCTCCAGATCGAGTGAAAGCAGTACTTTAAGCTGCATTTTTGCCAGTTCAAGGCCGTTTGATGCCTGTGTGATAGCCGGAAGAAGGTTTCTCACCGCAACATCAGATCTTATTTTGTCATACTCAGAGGCTAGTCCGTTTTCGTACATCTTTTTAATATTGTCTGCTGTTTGTCTGGCATTATTGTAACTCTCCTCAAGTACCTTAAGGGATTGCTCCAGCATCAGGACTCCGTAAAACGAATTCTTAACTTGTGCTATCAGCTCAATTTTTGTGTTTCTTGCCGATTCAAGAGCACTTTTCAGGTCTATCTCAGACAACTGAATGCTCTTAAAAAGAGTGAGTGAAAATATTGGAACCTGTAGTGTGCTTGTTACTGCATAGCTGTTAGTGGCTCCTATCTCCATTTTACCTCCCGGAAAAAAATCCGAGAAGAACACAGGTTTAAGTATATTGTTTGTATACTGTGCATTTGTCCCCAGTGACGGTAGCAGTGAGTACCAGTTTTCTCTCTTAAGCCAGTCAACCCTCTTTATCTCTTCGCCGGCAATTTTTACGCTCAGGTTTTCGTTCAGGGCAATTTCAAGCGCCCTCTCAACGGTAAGCGTAAGGGTCTCTCCTGCCGCTTCTCTGGCATGGAGTCCGTTGACTGTTGCAACGGAAATCAAAAGTGTTAACGCAATTGTTACTTTTGTCCTTAATTTCATACTTCAGTTAATTAGAATTTGCTAAATATTCGTCAATCATTTCTATTCCCATTTTTGTTGCTATCCCTCGGAAGTAGAAGATAACCACCTCCTTGAAAAGCTCTTTTCTTTTATACTCCTTAACGGGAAACGCGTCGGAGTTCTCTATAAGATGAGATATCTCAATTATAATTTTAGAGACAAGGTCTCTGTCTATGTTCTCCAGGACAATTCCCTCTTTCTGACCTTTTGCAATATAATCATTAATCCTCTCCAGATGGTAAACTGTCACATTTTCAACAGTTTTCTTATATAAATCGTAATAATACTTTCTCAGCTCCTTAAAAAAGTTAATTTTTAGGTTTATTATAATATCAGACTGCGAATTGTGAATTCTGAAGAGCAGATCAAGCACATTCTCTGACTCCTGCTCAAGCTTGCTTGAATAATCTATCATCTGAACCTTCATAAACTCTATGCACTCTTCCAGGAGTCCGGTTTTATCTGAAAAGTGCTCATAAAGGGTCCTTTTTGAAATCCCGTTCTCCTTTGCAATATCGTCCATTGTTACAGACTTACAGCCACTTTGAAGAAACAGCTCGGTAGATACTTCAATTATTCTATCTCTTATGTCCATTTTATAATTACTCTGAATTGGGGCGCAAAGGTAATATTGAAAACTTAAAAAACAAAAATAGTTTTCAAGTTTTATGCCAAATTTTTATATTTCATTGCTAACTTTGTACTTATTCAGTTACAAAATCATTAAAATCAATTATATGTATTCAAATTATCAGGGATATCTCTCAACAGAACTCACCAATATTCAGGAGGCGGGTCTCTATAAACGTGAGAGAATTATTGTAAATCCTCAGCAGGCCAGAATAAAAATCTCTTCGGGTCAGGAGGTGCTTAACTTTTGTGCCAATAACTATCTTGGGCTTTCAAACAACTCCTCTCTCATTAATGCTGCAAAAAAGGCATTGGACGAGCGTGGTTTCGGCATGTCAAGTGTTCGCTTTATTTGCGGAACTCAGGATTTGCACCTTGAGCTGGAGAGAAAAATCTCAGAATTCTTCGGTACCGAAGATGCAATTTTGTATGCAGCATGCTTTGATGCAAATGGAGGAGTTTTTGAACCACTTCTTTCAGAAGAGGATGCTATTATATCTGATTCACTGAATCATGCCTCTATTATCGATGGCGTACGTCTTTGCAAAGCACAGAGATACCGCTATGCAAATGCCGATATGGATGAGCTTGAGAATTGTCTTAAAGTGGCTCAGGCGCAAAGGTTCCGCCTTATAGTGACAGATGGTGTCTTCTCGATGGATGGAAATGTAGCGCCACTGGATAAGATATACCAGCTGGCAGAAAAATACAACGCAATGATTATGGTTGATGAGTCACACTCTGCAGGAGTTGTGGGTGAGACCGGAAGGGGCACCACAGAGCTTTACAACCTCAGGGGTAAGGTTGAAATAATCACCGGAACACTTGGTAAGGCTTTTGGTGGAGCAATCGGGGGCTTCACAACAGGTAAGAAGGAGATAATTGATATGCTCAGACAGAGGTCCAGACCTTATCTTTTCTCCAACTCTATTCCTCCAATGGTTGCTGCAGCCGGAATTGAGATGTTCAACATGATGTCAAAGACCAACGAGCTTCAGGACAAACTTCACAGTAACACTGCCTATTTTCTTGGTAAGATGAAGGATGCAGGTTTTGACATTAAACCTACCCGCTCTGCCATCTGTGCAGTGATGCTTTACGACGCAAGGCTCTCACAGGAGTTTGCAGCCAAAATGCTCGAAGAGGGTATATATGTTATAGGGTTCTACTTCCCTGTTGTGCCAAAAGATCAGGCTCGGATCCGGGTTCAGATCAGTGCGGGACACGAGCCTGAGCATATTGACAAATGTGTGGATGCCTTTATTAAGGTTGGGAAAGAGCTGGGAGTGATTAGTTAAATCTGCGCTCTATCCTATCTTTCTTACGCTCCATCTTCTCTTTGAATTCGTAGTATCTGCCCTCCCAGCGATCATCAAAATCGCGGTCACGGTCACATTCGAATATCCAGTCCCTGTTGATACGGCTTTCGAAATCGTGTCTTATCGGGTCAGTTACTATGACTTTAACTCCATCGGGAATATAGAGCATTACCTCTTTGAAGGTTGCGTCAAATTTATCACTCTTTGAGTAAACGTTTGACTTTATTGTTATAAGAGAATCTGTTATCTCATAAGATGGCAGATTTTTTTGTGCTTTTACCAGTGCTTCTGAGTAGGTATATGAGTGTGCGTCAGCTCTGGCTTTTAACATAAAGCCATCCTCTCTGCTCTGTTTAACTACTCTCAGTTTTGGAAATGCTACAAATTTCTGATTTCTCTTATCACCCTCCATCCAGAATAGTGTATAGCTTGAGTAGCCGGCATCAAGCATGACTTTAGAATCCGGCACACTGCTCGCTGCTTCAAATTTCACATAAAGGGTATCATATTTATCACTCAGTACACTCTCCTGCTCGCTGCTTGCTTCACTCCAGAATGGTCTGCTTGCTTTTGCTGCCAGTACTCCGAATGTAAAGATTGAGATAATCCACAGAATGAATATTATAAGACCCGGACGTAGTCCCGGAGGTCTGAATCCGAAAAGAAGCTGAACACCTCCGTAAAGCATCCCGATAAATGGGAGAAATACCATTGCCAAAAATGCAATTTTCAGATATAACGGATTCTGAATTCCAATCTCGATGTAGTCAAGAATATCTACAGGGACAACATCCTGAAATATTTCAACTCCCAGAAAGACAAATGAAAGAACAAGCAATCCTGTGAGTGAAATTACAATCAGAAATACCGAAACGATTTTCGAAATTATTGTTGCAATAGTACTCATCGCCTCTACACCATCTCTCCTGATTCTGCGTCCTGCTCTGTTTATTCCACTCTCCATCTGACGGTGGAAATTGGTAAGATCCAGCGGCTCTCCGTACATTGCGCATCTTTGCTCGACTGTCCTGGCTTCAGGAATGGCTATCCACATTACTATGTAGGCAAAGACCATAAATGATCCTCCGCCTATGTGAAACATTCCAAAGAATGAGAATCCCAGAAACAGAATAACAAAGAGAACCCTTACAAGTGTGGTGTCAATAGAGGTATAGGCTGCAAGGCCGGAACATACCCCTCCAAGGACTTTATTATCAGGATTTCTGAAAAGTCTTTTGGGTATTCTTCCTTTGTATGTACCTGATGATGTGCTTTTAGAACTTCCGGGATCTTCGTCAATTACGTCGGGTCTTCCAAGAATTGTGATTACCTCTCTGATTGCAGATGTGGTTACAACATTGTTTGCTCCGCACTTTTCTACGAAGAGCTCGGCCATTCGCTCCTCTATCCCCTCAATAATCTCCTGGCCGTTTTCCTTGGTGTCGTAATGATCGTGAAGCTCCTCAAGGTAGCCCTTTATGATAAGGAATCCCTCCTCCTCAATGGTGAAGGCAAGATTTCCGATACTTACTTTGACAACCTTTTTCATCTTACTGTTTTTTATTTCTGATTAATGCAATTGTTTCAACTATCTCTACCCACGCTGAATCCATCTCTGCAAGTAACTCTCTTCCCTTGTCGGTTATTGAGTAGTACTTTCTTGGAGGCCCCTGCTGGGACTCCTCCCATCTGTAACTTAGCAATCCCTGATTTTTCTGACGGGTAAGTAATGGGTACAATGTCCCCTCTACCACAATCATCTTTGCATCTTTGAGTTCACTTATAAGAGACGAAGCATATGCGTCGTTGTTATTTAGGATACTCAGTATGCAATACTCCAGAACACCTTTTCGCATTTGCGATTTAATGTTATCTGTATTAATCTCGTTCATAACCCCTCCTTTTATCTGTATGTAGAAAATCTTCTGAGATTTTCGGCTGTTACCGGTAAACCTCTCATTTCACATTTTTGTGCTGCCGTATAAGCCATCGGCGCAACAATCCATAATATTATGTATCCCCAGAAACCTATGCTGCCCATAAATATGGCAACAAAAAAGAGTACCCTCACCAGAACAACGTCAACGTTGAGGTAGAGCGCTAATCCGCTGCAGACACCACCGATAATTTTATCGTCGGGATTTCTGTAAAGCTTCTTAACTGCCATGTTGTAGAATGGTTCGTTTTTTACTCCAAAGTCATCCTCCATCTGGCTGCCATCGGGCATTCCCAGCTGCGATATAATGTTGTTTACCATTGTAATGTTTACAACCTGATATCTGGTGCCAAGAGCTTCAGCAAAAAGTTCGGCTATTCTCTGCTCCAGATCCTCCATCACATCACCTGAGTGAACACCCATACCCGTCTTCTCTTTAAAGCGGGTGAGATAAAGATTCAATTTCTGATAAGCGTCCTCGTCTATGACAAAACTTCTACCGCCTATACCTACAGTTACAACCTTTTTCATTTTTAATCTATTTAATTTTTTATAGAATTTGGTACTGCAAATATATATACATTTTTCAATACCTTGTATCACATAGTACTAAAATTTTTCACAAAAAAAGCCCGTTACTTGCGTAACGAGCTGATATACTGTGAGAAAATTTTTCTTAATTTTCTGTTCCCGATGGTGTCTCAGGTGTTGCAGGAGCAGGAGTGACCGGAAATTCCGGCTGACCTTGTACCGGTGCTGTCTGCTCTATTCTCTCCTGGATTGCGTTTTGCTTTCTGTTGCCTCCGGTTGAAACGAATGCTGTTGCAAGAACGCAAAGCACTAAAATTGTTATTGCAAGTGTCCATGTTGCCTTTTCAAGAAAATCGGCAGTCTGACGAACTCCGAAAGTCTGGTTGCCTGAAGCGAAGTTTGCAGCGAGTCCGCCACCTTTTGAATTCTGTACCAACACTACGATTGTCAGCAGAATACTGGCGATGACTATAAGGATTGCTATTACGGTATACATAATATTAATTGTTATATTTATTCTTAATCTCCTTTACAAGGGTCGCAAAGTAAGCACTTTTTTCCGGATATAACAAAATTAGTTTTGCATAAACATCTAGTGCTCTTTTGTGAAACCCCTGATCGAGATATATTTTGGCAAGTGTTTCTGTGTAAAAAGATGAATCATCAAACAGTTCGGCAGTGTCTATCTCCACTTCCGGAACTTGCGGATGCTCCTTGAATCCGGGTGAGGCTCTCAGAAGTGATGGCTTCTCTGCAATAAAGTTATCGAGTGGCTTAGATCTGTCAAGCTCTATCTGTTCAAACTCCTCTCTTGAGAAGTAATCGCCTCCCGCCAGAACAAAACGTGGCATAGTTCCGGGAACCAGGTCTGATATCTCGTCCAGCACAATTTCGTCGCCATCTTCAAAAGATTTGATCTCGTCTGCAGTATAAGCAGAACCCGGAATGTGCTCCTGTTT
Source organism: Bacteroidales bacterium UBA5548 (assembly GCA_002425935.1). GTDB lineage: Bacteria > Bacteroidota > Bacteroidia > Bacteroidales > UBA932 > Bact-08. The sequence goes on from DINE01000006.1 coordinate 30,722, forward strand.
TAAGGTCTCCTCTTCGGTAAGTTGAATTATATCTTCAGGAGCAGCCAAACCTCCTTTTGTTACCTTTATTTTATAAAGCAATGCTCTTGACGATACTCGCGAAGCTGCTTTTGAGAGAAAAGAGCTCCCTGCATCATCGTCCAGAACCGACATCTTCCTGTAAATCTCAAGATAACCGGCAGAGTACCAGGGATATCTCTCAATATAACTTTCAAGTGTCTGTAAATCTTTATTTGACATAACTACCAGTTTGCTACTGTTGCGTTAAAGACCTCCTCTACCAGCTTCTGAACGATACTATCTACAAGACGTGCCTCAACTGCGTCAAGTGACGAGGTTGACGGATAGTCTTCAAATGCAGCAAAGCTCTTCTCAAAGCTCTCCTTAGGGTATTTTACATTGGTAAAGGTTATCTTGATTGTTACTGTTAAGCGGTTCTGCGCAGCAACTTCCTGAGCGGTAACCGCTATTGATGCTGTCTCATAACCGGTTATCTGTCCCTCCACTAAAAGGTCTCCTCCGTCATTTTGTAAACGGAGCTTTGTAAAGCGGCGGTATTTCTCTTTTAGATCTTCTGTGAGTTTATTACTCAGGGCCGGATTTATCCTCATTGCCCTGTTCTCAATATTATATACCGTGATAGAGTTTACATCGGGCTGAATAGAGGTTCCGGAGAATGAGTATATTCCGCATGATGACAGAATAAGGGATACCAGAGTTATATAAAGTAATCGTTTCATTTGTCCAGATTAAGCTCTTTTATTTTGCGGTATAGTGTCCTTTCGGATATTCCAAGCTCCATAGCTGCAAGTTTTCTCTTTCCGTTGTTTCTTTCGAGAGCTTTTTTAATAAGATCGGCGTTCACTTCTGAAATAGAGAGAGTTTCTGCAAATGCCTCCTCGTCATAATCAACAATTGAAGAGTCTCCTATGGTGCTCTGGATCTCTTTGCCGGCAGGTATTCTTGTTGCTGTAGCAATTGGTTGCTCCTGCGACAGTTTAAGTTTAAGCTCTTCTACCTCTTGCCTGAGCTGATAAAGAACCTTGAAAATTATGTCTCTGTCTGTAAGATAGTCGCTCCCATGACCATCTGTTCTCACCGGAAGGTTGTTAAGAGGCTCCTGCGGAAGATATTTTTTCAGCAGTTCCGGGCCGATAAGCCGGTTATGTTCAATTACAGATATCTGTTCCGCTATACTCTTAAGCTGCCTTACATTGCCAGGCCATCTGTAACTCTCCAGCAGAATAACGGCTTCCGGAGTCAGGCGTATAGAGGGCATCATGTATTTGTCTGCAAAATCGAGTGCAAATTTTTTGAACAGCAGGTGTATATCCTCTTTTCTATCTCTGAGCGATGGTACAACAATCGGTACTGTATTGAGCCTATAGTAAAGATCTTCCCTGAATCTTCCCTGTTCGATTGCCCGTTGCAGCTTAACGTTTGTTGCAGCAATAACTCTCACATCAGTCTTCTGAACCTTGGATGAACCCACTTTAATGAATTCGCCTGACTGAATAACCCTAAGCAGACGTACCTGCGTTGAGAGAGGCAGCTCTGCCACCTCGTCCAAAAATAGTGTTCCTCCGTTTGCAACCTCAAAATAGCCCTTTCTAGTCTCAAAAGCTCCTGTAAAAGAGCCCTTTTCATGCCCAAAAAGTTCTGAATCGATTGTCCCCTCAGGAATAGCTCCGCAATTGACCGCTATATACTGATTATGCTTTCGGGGGCTGTTTATATGGATAATCTGTGGAACAACCTCCTTACCAACTCCGCTCTCACCTGTGATAAGAACCGAGAGGTCTGTGGCAGCCACCTGTACAGCTATCTCAAGCGCTCTGTTAAGTGCCTGATTGTCTCCAATTATATCGAATCTTTGCTTTATTGACCTTAAATCCATAGCACACAAAAATAGATAAAATTTATACCTTTGGGAAATTTAAAACATGGAAAATGAAAATTCTGGCAGTCATTCCGGCTAGATATGCCTCAACAAGGTTTCCCGGCAAACCTTTAACACTGATCGGGGGCGTAACAATGGTAGAGAGAGTATATTCCAGAAGCTCACAGGTATTTGAAAATGTTTTTGTGGCAACAGACGACAGCAGGATTTTTGATGTAGTTGCCGGAGCGGGCGGCAATGCTGTCATGACCTCTGATTCACACCCAAACGGAACCAGCCGGGTACTTGAGGCGATGTATAAAATTGAGGAGGAGAGAGGGGAAAAGTTCGATATTATTGTAAATATTCAGGGAGATGAGCCGTTTGTTGAGCCGTTGCAACTTAAAGAGTTAATCGCCTGTTTTGATGTTCCGGGGACAATGATTGCCACCCTCGCAAAAAAGATTACAGAGGCTGATGAGCTGTTCAATCCCAACAACCCTAAAGTTGTTATGGGCGCTGATGGTCAGGCTCTCTATTTCAGCAGGACCCCCATCCCTTATTTACGTGACTATCCGCAGGAGAGCTGGCTTGACAACGCTGAGTACTATAAGCACATAGGGCTATATGCCTATACCCGGGATGCGCTCATAGGGATAAACGCTCTTAAGCCCGGCAGGCTTGAGGTAGCAGAGAGCCTTGAGCAGTTACGCTGGCTGGAAAATGGAATAAAAATTGTAGTGGGAAAAACTGCCTTTACCTCATACTCAGTTGACACTCCGGGTGACATTGAGGTTTTGAAGGCTAAAGGGCTTATTTAGCATAGGTTTGTAAAACTTTTTGTATATATTTGCAATAATGGGGCAGAACCAAATGAACATTTAAAAATGTTTGGGCACAGGACTAAATATATGAACGGGGCTAATCCAGATGATAGAAAAAATGATTAAACAACTAAATATAACCAGAATGAAAAAAAATTTATTTAAAATCTTAGCGGTTGCCATCCTGGGATTGTCTATTGCATCCTGCAGTAATCCTTCTAAGATGGCTAAGAATGCTCAATTGGTGAGTGTCGAAAGTAATCCAAAAATCCTGGAAGTAGTAGCTGATGAGATTACAGCCACCTACACAATGAACTTCCCTGAGAAATATTTCCACCCAAGAGCAATTCTGGAGGTAATTCCTGTTTTGGTTTATCAAGGCGGAGAGGTTGCTGCACCGGCATTCAAACTTCAGGGCGAAAAGGTAACTGATAACTTCCAGCCAATCTACTCTACAGGCGGAAAAGCAAGCAACACTGTTAAGTTTGCGTACAAACCGGGCATGGAAAAGTCTTACCTTGAACTCAGAGTGGCCGTTTGGAACAAACTTAAAAAGTACGACTTCCCTGCACCTTACAAACTTGCAGACGGAGCCAACATTACCTATAAACTCGTACACACAGACGGTATCACTGCAATAACTTCAAATAACTACCAGAAAGTTATCAGAGAGAAGAAAGAGACTCAGATTCTATACACAATCAACAGCCCTGTAGTTCGCCCTAAAGAACTTACTAAAGCTGAGATTAAAGAGTTCGAGCAGTTCCTTGCTTCTGTTAATCAGGACGAGAGAAGAGCGGTTAAGAGCACAGATATCGTTGCTTATGCATCTCCGGACGGTCCTACAAATCTTAACACAAAACTTTCTGACAAACGCGGCGAAACTGCAAAAACAGCTTTTGACAAGATTACCAAGAAGGTTCCAGTTGATGCACCGGTAAATGTTTCTACAATAGCAGAGGACTGGGAAGGTTTCCAAGAGCTTGTTGCTGCCTCTACAATTCAGGACAAAGAGCTTATCCTTCGTGTACTCTCTATGTACAGCGACCCTATGGTTCGTGAGAGAGAGATCAGAAACATGTCTAAAGTTTTCAAAACTCTTGCAGACAAGATTCTTCCGGAACTAAGAAGAGCTAGAATGATTGCAAACGTAGATTACACTAACTACACTGACGAGGAGCTTAAAGAACTTGCCAGAACCAATATCGAGATTATGGATGTTGAGGCACTTCTTTACACTGCAACCCTTGTTAAAGATTACGACACAAAAGCAATGCTTTACAAAAAAGCTGGTGACAAATTCAAATGTGACCGCGCTTACAACAACCTGACTGCTGTATCACTTGACAACGGTAAACTTGCTGAAGCAAAAGCTGCACACGCAAAAGTTGGAAACAAAACATCAGGTTACTATCTGAACAACGCAGGTGTAATTGCACTTCGTGATAAAGATTACAAAACTGCTGCAGAGATGTTTGCAAAATCAGATCTTAAAGAGGCAAAACAAAACTCAGCTATTATTGATATCCTTAACGGTAAGTACAATGACGCTGTCAGCAAACTTGCAGGAACCAAAAACGAAAACGAAGGTCTTGCATACATCCTTACAAACCAGCTTGACAAAGCCTCTGCAGCCATTACATGCAAATGTGCTCACGCTGCTTACATGAGAGCTGTCATCGCTGCTCGTCAGGGTAATATGACAGAGGTTGCAAAACAACTCGAAATCGTTTACAAAAACGATGCGCTTAAAGCTCGTGCACAAAACGATATCGAATTTGCAAAATTCAGAAACTAATCACTGCTGATTACCGCAAAATAGATAAGACCGCCTGGTTTCAGGCGGTCTTTTTTAAAATATCTCCGCGCCACTTTTGTTCAACATGTTGTTAATTGGCTGCTTGCAAAAAAGACTTCAGCGAGATTTAAAGTATTCTCGTTGAAGTCTTTTTTTAAAATGATTGCTATGCAGCCACATAAGCAAAAGTGGCGCGGAGATTCCGGGCTAGTCGAGCTTCAGCACCGCCATGAAGGCGCTTTGAGGAACCTCTACGTTGCCCACCTGACGCATTCTCTTCTTACCTTTCTTCTGCTTTTCGAGTAGTTTACGTTTACGTGAAATATCACCTCCGTAACACTTGGCCGTTACATCTTTTCTTACCGCTTTTACTGTTTCACGGGCAATAATTTTTGACCCGATTGCTGCCTGGATGGCAATGTCAAACTGCTGGCGGGGTATAAGCTCCTTCAGCTTTTCGCACATGCGTCTTCCAAAGTCGTAGGCATGGTCACGGTGAATTAGCGAAGAGAGTGCATCCACCTGCTCCGAGTTTAGAAGGATATCCAGCTTAACAAGACTGGCCTCTTTGTATTCGGTAATATGGTAGTCAAATGATGCGTAACCGCGAGAGACCGATTTGAGTTTATCGTAGAAGTCAAATACAATCTCTGAGAGTGGCATGTCAAAATTGAGCTCTACCCTCTCGCTGGTTAAAAAGTGCTGACTGATGAGAACTCCTCTTTTGTCAAGACACAGCTTCATTATTACTCCAAAATATTCTGACTTGGAGATTATTTGTGCCCTTATATATGGCTCTTCTATGTAGTCGATTAGTGTTGGAGCCGGAAGACCGGATGGATTGTGAACGTCAAGAGCCTCTCCTTGTGTTGTGTACACTTTGTATGAGACGTTTGGTACGGTAGTTATCACATCCATGTCAAACTCTCTGTACAGGCGCTCCTGAACAATCTCCATATGGAGCAGTCCGAGGAATCCGCAGCGGAAACCAAAACCTAGTGCAAGTGAAGACTCCGGCTCAAATACCAGAGAGGCATCATTTAGCTGAAGCTTTTCCAGAGAGCTTCTGAGATCTTCGTACTCATCTGCCTCAACGGGGTAAAGACCTGCAAACACCATCGGCTTAACCTCTTCGAAACCGGCAATCGAACCTGTACACGGCCTGTCTCTGTGCGTAATGGTGTCTCCCACCTTTACCTCGCTTGCTGTCTTTATGCCGGAAATTATATACCCCACATCACCCGTACGAACCTCTCCGGTTGGCACCATCTTGAGGCGAAGTTTGCCCACTTCGTCGGCTTCGTACTCTTTGCCTGTATTGTAAAATTTAACCTTATCACCTTTTTTTATAACTCCGTTCTCAACTTTGAAATATGCGATGATACCTCTGAATGAGTTAAAGACCGAGTCAAAAATGAGAGCTTGCAGCGGAGCCTCCTCATCGCCTTTTGGAGCAGGAACCCTCTCAACAATGGCCTCCAGAATTTCCGGTACACCCTGTCCGGTTTTTCCACTTGCCAGCAAGATATCATCACCATCACAACCGATGAGGTCAATAATCTGGTCTTTAACCTCTTCGATCATAGCTGCGTCCATATCAATTTTATTGAGGACAGGTATTATCTCTAAGTTATGATTTATTGCCAGATATAGGTTTGATATTGTCTGTGCCTGAATTCCCTGGGTTGCGTCCACAACCAGCAGCGCCCCTTCGCAGGATGCAATTGCGCGGGAAACCTCATACGAGAAGTCAACATGGCCGGGAGTGTCAATAAGATTCAGGATATAATTTTCGCCCTTATACACATAATCCATCTGGATTGCGTGACTCTTAATTGTAATTCCCTTCTCCTTCTCCAGATCCATAGAGTCCAGCACCTGATTGTCCATATCCCTCTCTGAAAGGGTATGGGTACACTCAAGCAGCCTGTCTGCCAGCGTACTTTTACCGTGGTCTATGTGTGCTATAATGCAAAAGTTCCTAATATGCTTCATTTTACAAGTAAGGGGTTATTGATGGGTGCAAAGATAAAAATAATTCCAAAATTATGACTTTGGTGCTATCTTTGCGGAACATGAATAAATTTTAAGCAAATAATGGCTGAAACAGCAAATTTAAAAGATATTGCTTCTCAGGTTAGAAGAGATATTATCCGAATGGTAAGTCTGGCCGGCTCGGGTCACCCCGGCGGATCTCTGAGCAGCACAGATTTTCTAACAGTACTTTTCTTTAAAACCCTCCGTCACAATCCCGCAAAATGGGACAGAGAGGGTAAGAACAACGATATGTTTTTCCTCTCGGCAGGGCACCTCTCGCCGGTATACTACAGTGTACTGGCCAGAAGCGGATACTTCCCGGTTGAAGAGATGGCCACCTTCCGCAAATACGGAAGCCGTCTTCAGGGACACCCTTCCATTGAGAGGGGTTTACCCGGTGTTCATACCGCGTCGGGGTCACTTGGCCAGGGACTCTCGGTTGCCTGTGGTGCAGCAATTGCTAAGCGTCTGAATAACGAGGAGAACTTTGTTTTTGTACTTATTGGTGATGGTGAGAGCGAAGAGGGTCAGATCTGGGAAGCGGCACTCTTTGCTGCACAGCACAAACTTGACAGACTGATTGCAATTACAGACTGGAACGGTCAGCAGATTGACGGTCCGGTTAGTTCAATTCTTGATCTGGGAGACCTTAAGGCCAAATGGGAGGCCTTCGGCTGGAGCTGCAAAGTTGTTGACGGACACAATCCGGAAGAGATAGCCGCATCATACGAGTGGGCAAAAAGTGCTGCCGGAGACGGAAAGCCAAAGATGCTTCTAATGAAGACAGAAATGGGTAAAGGTGTTGATTTTATGCAGGGTACACACCACTGGCACGGGAAAGCACCAAACGCAGAGCAGACAGCAAAGGCACTTGAACAACTTAAGGAGACACTTGGAGATTTTTAAAGAGAGAACTATGAAGGCAAAATTTGAAAATAAAGGAAACAAGGATACACGCTCAGGTTTCGGAGCCGGTCTTTCGGAGCTGGGTAAAAAGAACGAAAAGGTTGTAGCACTGTGTGCCGACCTTACAGGCTCTCTTAAAATGGACGCATTTGCGGCCGAACATCCCGAAAGATTCTTTCAGTGCGGAATTGCTGAAGCAAACATGATTGGCACCGCTGCAGGGCTTGCTGTTTCGGGCAAAATTCCTTTTGTAGGCTCTTTTGCAGGATTTGTAACGGGCCGTGTTTATGACCAGGTACGCCAGACAGTAGCCTACTCAGAGACCAATGTTAAAATTTGTGCATCACACGCTGGAATTACACTTGGCGAAGATGGAGCAACTCACCAGATAATGGAAGATATCGGTCTTATGAGAATGTTGCCCAACCTCACGGTAATCAATCCATGTGACTACAACCAAACAAAGGCGGCAACGATAGCTGTTGCAGAGCACAACGGACCGGTATATCTAAGGTTCGGCCGCCCTTCGGTTCCAAATTTTATGCCGGAAGATTTACCGTTTGAAATTGGTAAAGCCATTAAACTGACAGAGGGAAAAGATGTAACAATCTTTGCAACAGGGCATCTCGTGTGGGAGGCAATAGTTGCCGCAGAAGAGCTGGAGAGAGAGGGAATATCTGCAGAGCTTATAAATATTCATACGATTAAACCACTTGACCAAAAAGCAGTCTTAGAATCAGCAGCTAAAACCGGAGCGGTAGTTACGGCAGAAGAGCACCTGATTGCAGGAGGCATGGGGGAGTTGATTGCCGGACTGCTTGCGCGTGAATTACCATTGCCGGTTGAGTTTGTAGCTGTGGATGACCATTTTGGACAAAGCGGAGAGCCTGCTCAGCTAATGAAAGAGTACGGTCTGTCATCTGCAGATATAATAGCTGCCGTTAAGAGGGCAATTAAAAGAAAGTAACAAATTAATCAAATGGACGATAAGGATCTCCTGGAGCTTTTCAGAGAGGAGGGAAAAGAGAATTACGCCTTCAACCTTATCGTTGATAAATACGGAGAGAGACTCTACTGGCATATCCGTAAACTTGTAGCTTCACATGAGGATGCCAATGACCTTCTTCAGGAGACATTCATAAAGGCGTGGTCGGCTCTTCCCCGCTTCAGGGAGGAGTCCCGTCTCTATACATGGCTCTACAGAATTGCTACGAACGAAACCCTTACTTTTATTAAGAAGGCAAAGCTTAAAGCAATGTTTTCGCTCAGTGACCACTCCCGCCAGCTGGAAAACCAGCTTGAGGCCGACCCCTATTTCAACGGTGACAATACCCAGATGGCATTTCACAAAGCAATACTCCGCCTGCCGCACAAGCAGCGTGCAGTTTTTAACATGCGCTATTTTGACGAGATGAGCTACGAAGATATCTCCGAGGTATCCGGTACCTCAGTTGGTGCATTAAAAGCCTCCTATCACCACGCCTATCAGAAAATTCAGGAATATTTAAAAGAGACAATTTAATCCTTTTGCTATTTTTATAGTCAAACAGATATGAAAAAGAAAATTAACATAGAAGATCCGCACCTTAAAGAGAATCCGTTTACGGTTCCTCAGGGATACTTCAATGAGATGAAGAACAATGTTGCAGAAAGGATCTCTGTAACCACCGGAGCACAAAAGACAGGTATTATCACCATTCTCAGACCTCAGGCCGCACTAATCTCTGCATTTGCCCTGATTTTTTTCATTGGCTATGCAGCATTTACAATATTTACCCCAAGAGTATCAGAGAGCGAAATTACTGTGCTTTCGGCAGATAATCAGTTTATTGAAGAGGGGTTTCTAAAAACAACCTTTATTGACTTTTTTGACATTGAGGCAGAAACACAAACAGAGGAGATTCATACTCTTCCTTCTGATGAGGTAATTAGCTATATTAGCGAAAACATAGATATCATAACACTAACTTCGTTGGAATAACGGGGCATTATAATACGGTTAACAATGAAAAAATTAATTTTAATACTCTTAGCTATCTGTCTTGCAATTCCTTCGATTGCACAGCCGGAGCCTAATAAACAGCAGAGAAATCAGAGATATCAGCAGATTCAGAGTGCCAAAATTGCATTCTTTACTACAGAGCTCGAGCTTACACCAAAAGAGGCCGAGGAGTTTTGGCCTCTGTACAATCAGTACTGGAAAGAGCGCGAAGTTGTAATAAGAAGAGTTCAGGGCACCCTCAGAGAGGTTAATCGCTCCCTAAAGGGAGAACAGCCTATGTCTGACACCGAATTAAGAAAGAAACTTGAGATATACATAAATGGTCCTTCAGAAGAGGGTGCCATTCACAAGGATTATTTTGTAAAGTTTGTGAAGATACTCCCTCCGAAAAAGGTGGCAAAACTTTATGTTGCAGAAGAGGCATTCAGAATGAAGATGATTCACCAGTTAAGAGGTGGTGGCGGACCCGGCGTAACACCTCCTGATCAGAAACAGCCATAAACCGGAGTCGCTAATCACTTGACTTTGTAGAGGAAAACTCCTTGAGGTAATAATCTCCCACAAGCGAGCAGTACTCAGGAGTGTAAAGTACTCCCCCGGCAATTTGCATTACAAGGGCCTCCTCAATAAGGGAGGCCTTTTCATTTTTTGAGAATTCAATTAAACAGCGCTTATCTCTCTTCCCGGCCAATGTTTTTACCCTGCACAATCTGCATGAGTACAGCCCGTAATCTAGCGCAGTACTGATTAGCAACTCTGCCTGATCGGAGGGAAGAACAACTGCAAAAATGCCATTTGGCTCCAGAAGCAATACTACTCCGCTCAGCAGATCAGAAAAGGGAAGTTCGCAATTATGTCTGGCAAGGGTCTTTCTTTGGGAGGGGCTTTTTAGGGAGTTTGTGAAAAACGGAGGGTTGGAGACTATCAACGAATACCTTTTTAACCCCGAACCAGTATCTGATTGCTCACTTTTAACCAGCTCCTGCAATGAAATGTGTTCCGATGACAGTCGGCTACTCCACGGCGAGTTTTCAAAATTGAGTTTTGCCTCATTAGCCGCATCTTTGTCAATATCAATGGCATCAACTTGAAAGCTGCCTGATTTTTCGGACAAACGTTGTGCAATAATCAGTGAAATTACCCCGGTTCCGGTGCCAATGTCCAAAACCATTAAGACGCCTTTATCTGCATCCGGCAAAGAGACCCACGCAGGTAAAAGTACACCGTCTGTGTTTACCTTCATGGCAGAACTTGTCTGTCTTACCGAGAATTTCTTAAAGTAAAAACTCCCCATCTTTCATCTCGAGAACTCTGTCACTCATCTTTGCAAGATCTCTGTCATGGGTTACTATAACAACCGTCTGACGATATTTGTCTCTCAGGTCAAAAAAGAGTTTGTGAATCTCCTGCTTGGTATTTGTATCAAGATTACCTGACGGTTCATCGGCAAACAAGACAGCAGGCCTGTTTATCAAAGCTCTGGCTATTGCAACTCGCTGCTGCTCTCCGCCACTTAGCTCAGTTGGTTTGTGGGTAAGCCTCTCCCCTAATCCAAGAAAAGTGAGCAACTCTGCAGCACTCTCTCTCGCTCCGGACATTTTTACACCGGCAATCAGCGCCGGTATGGCCACATTTTCGAGAGCAGTAAACTCAGGTAGTAGATGGTGAAACTGAAATACAAACCCAATTTTTCTATTTCTGAAATCGGCAAGCTCGTCTGATTTAAGAGCAAATACATCAGTTCCGTCTATATACACCTTGCCAGAGTCAGGATTTGAAAGGGTACCAAGAATTTGGAGCAAGCTGGACTTACCCGCCCCGCTTGCTCCAACGATACTTAGTACTTCGGAATCCCCGGCCTCAAAGTCAATTCCCTTTAAAACAAGGAGAGGACCGAAAGATTTAGTAATATTCTGTGCCTTTATCATTAATGTTATTCGTCCTTCTCGCTTGCTTCGTACTCCTTAAGAAGTTTATCCTGAACCTCTGCAGGAACCTGTTGGTAATCTGCATAAGTCATTGTAAAGGTAGCTCTTCCCGAGGTAAGTGAACTCAGCGTTGTAGAGTATTTGTGCATCTCGGCAAGCGGAACACGTGCCTTAAGAACCTCAAATCCCTTCTCACTGCTCATTCCCTCGATCATGGCTCTTCTGTTCTGAAGGTCGCTCATTACATCACCCATATACTCGCTCGGCACCAGAACCTCAACATTGTAAATCGGCTCCATAATCTTAGGACCAGCCTTTTTGAAAGCCTCTTTGAATGCATTACGTCCTGCAAGTTTGAAAGAGATCTCATTTGAGTCAACCGGGTGCATCTTACCATCGTAAACAAATACTCTGATATCACGGGCGTATGAACCAGTCAGAGGACCCTCCTCCATCTTCTCCATTATACCCTTTAGAATGGCTGGCATAAAACGTGCGTCAATTGCACCACCCACGATACAGTTATAGTACTCTAGTTTTCCACCCCAATCCATTGTGTACTCCTCTTTACCCTTAAGGTTAAGCACAAGCTCTCTGCCATCCACTTTAAATTTATTTCCTGCAGGAACACCCTCAACAACAGGCTCAAGAAGCAGGTGAACTTCACCAAACTGACCGGCTCCACCGGACTGCTTTCTATGTCTGTAATCGGCTGTAGCCACTTTTGTTATGGTCTCCCTGTAAGGAATTTTAGGAGAGAAGAGGTCAACCTCTATCTTGTTTGTATTTGTCAGGTGCCACTTAAGGATATTAATATGGTGCTCACCCTGACCGCTTAATATTGTTTGTTTAAGCTCTTTTGAGTACTCAACTTTAATTGTAGGATCCTCGGCATGAGCTCTGTTTAGAAGTTCGCCAAGTTTCTCTTCGTCTTTCTCAACTTTAGCTTTAATTGCTGTTCTGAACTTAGAAGGTGGGAAAATAATCGGCTCGAATGCCCACTCTTTAGAACCTCCGTTAAGAGTCTGATTTGTCTTTACAGACTTAAGCTTAACTGTACATCCGATATCACCGGCAACTATCTCTGTAAGCTTCTCTCTCTTCTTACCTGCTACGGCATATATTGTAGAGATTCTCTCCTTGGCACCGGTTTCGTGGTTGGTTACATCCATCCCCTCGGTAAGTTTTCCCGACATAACCCTGAAGTACGAAACCTCTCCCAGGTGTTGCTCAATTGCAGTTTTATATATAAATAGTGAAGTTTGTCCGCTTTGTTCGCAAGGAACTGTTTCGCCTGATTTAAGTTTCTGAACCGATTTGTCAGGAGTTGGAGCAACATTAATAATGAACTCCATAAGCCTCTTAACTCCAATATCCTTCTTTCCTGAAAGACAGAACACCGGCATTATCTCACACTTTGACAAACCAATAGAGAGCCCTTTACGAATTTCATCTTCTGAAAGCTGACCTTTATCAAAGAAGATCTCCATCAACTCCTCATCATTCTCGGCTGCCATCTCTGCCAGCTCCTGATGGTATTCAGCTGCCTGGTCTGCAAGATCTGCAGGGATTTCATGCTCCTCCCTTGTACCGTTTTCATCCTTGAAAACATACATCTTCATCTTAAGAACATCTACAAAAGATTTAAACGCAAGACCCGGATCAATAGGAAACTGAATCAAAACTACTCTTTTACCGAAAGTCTGTTTTAAAGATTCTATTGCTCCTTCCCAGTTTGCCTTTTCGTGATCAAGCTGATTAACGCCAAGGATAAGCGGCTTGCCGTGCTTTTCGGCATAGCGGGCTAATATCTCTGTCCCAACTTCAACACCCTGTTGTGCGTTGACAATCATAACTCCCGTATCGGCAACTTTGAATGCAGAGATTACTCCTCCGACGAAATCGTCCGAACCGGGAGTATCAATTATATTCAGCTTATTATCCATAAACTCTGTATATAACAGAGATGGATAAATTGACCTTTGATAAATCTGCTCAATTTCTGTGTTGTCACTTACTGTTGTTTTCGCCTCAACCGAACCTCTGCGGTCAATTACTTTACCTTCAAACAACATTGTCTCCGCAAGGGTAGTTTTACCAGACTTCGTATTTCCTAACAGGACTACGTTGCGGATGTTTTGGGTGGGATAGACTTTCATAATTAATCTAAATTACATATTAGTTACTTCTTTTTAGTTCATTTTTAATAACGAATTTTAAAAACAGAACATCAAATTTAGAAAAAATTTTTCAATAGGCAATATGGTTAACCCCCCTTATAAAGCCTCCAAAAGTATCAAATCCCGAGTATCTGAATAAATCTTCAAAAGGAACCCCCATCCGCAGAAGTTCTGCAGAGTGCTGAACCCTGTACATGGCAATCAGCTTCTGCAACGTCATCCCAAAAAGAGAATGCACAAGTCGCTCCATGCACCTTAAGGGAACTCCTGTCAATGTAGAGATGTCTTCGGGGCAAAATTCCGGGTTAAGAAACAATCTCCTCTTTTCAAATATCTCCACGAGAGACTCTGTCCTCCGGAGATCTGCTGTTGCACAATTCATAATCCAAAATATTTTTCTGCAAATGTAAACCTCCGGCATTGGCAAAAACAAACCTGAGCATGTTGTTTTTCTGATTTTAGCTCAATTTTATCGTTATTTAAAAATATTTTCTAAATACAGTATCTTTTGCCTGTTTTTTTCACAACCTATGCCTGTTATTCATTAGTGCCATCTTAAACATAAATTTGTCATATATGGATTTTGACGCGATTAGAGAACGTATTAAAAGGGAGAGACGCACCCTTGGATATACTCAGGAGTATATGGCAACTTCGCTGGGAATATCTGTTAACTCTTATCGTGAAATCGAGAGTGGTACAACGCTTTTAATAAACCCCCGTTTGGAAGAGATTGCCCGAATTCTTGGCAAGCCTCTTGAAAGTTTAATTTTTGATACAGGATCTGCTCTTGAGTACTCTCAGAAACTTGGAGAGATAGAGAGAGAGTTTAAAGAGAGGCTCGAGATTATGGAGACATCGTTTAAGATTAAGCTAACTGAGAAGGAGGGGGAGATAAATGTATTAAAGGCCAATCTTGAGACAAAGGAGAGCATTATTGGTGTACTTCGTGAGAGGCTTCCTGAGTACTGATACAACTTCACATCAACTATTTTTTAAAATTTGAAACGCCCTTGCTATCTTGCGTAAGTTATGGCAAAAACGCTTCTTGGTTTTTTTAACCCGGCAGGAGTTGAGGCAGGGTGTGACGAGGCAGGCAGAGGGTGTCTGGCGGGGCCCGTTTTTGCAGCGGCGGTAATACTCACTAAGGATTTTTATCATCCTCTGTTGAATGATTCAAAACAACTTACCGAAAAGGAGCGGGAATTTCTGAGGCCAATCATTGAGAGAGAGGCCCGGGCATGGGCTGTGGCATCCGCCGATGCAGCTGAAATTGACAAGATTAACATATTAAATGCCTCAATATTATCTATGCACAGAGCGCTCGACAAGCTTATCATTAAACCGGATCTTATTCTGGTGGACGGAAACAGATTCAAGCCCTGGGGAGAGACACGGCATTTGTGTATTACCGGAGGTGATGGTAAATACGCCTCAATTGCGGCCGCCTCTGTCCTGGCCAAAAGCTACCGTGATGAGTTCATGCGTAAAATTGCTCAGGAGTATCCCATGTATGGCTGGGATAAAAATATGGCCTACCCGACAAAGTTTCACAGGGAGGCCATAAGGGAGTCCGGCATATCGCCGTATCACCGGAAAACATTCCGGCTTTTATGAGTCAGTTTGTCTGATCAAGTGCAATCTTGCTAACGGCAAATACCGAGATAACAGCAAGTATAAATGATATAATTATCTCAGGGGTCAGAAGTGATGTATCGGCAACAGCACCGCCGAATGATGCCAGACCGCTTATCACCTCGGCATAACCGCCAAGAAGAATAAAGATCAGAATGCCTGTAAGAGCAAATGCCAAAATTATAATCTTGCTTTTGTCCTTTTTGACTACCGGTGCAGGCAGACAGTCCAATGTAGCGAAGAGCCTGTCGCTAAAGCCATTGTCTTGAACCGTTTGTTTGTGATCGTCAAAGAATTTTCTGTAGTCAGCCTCTTTCATAACCAATATTTTTTAAGTGTGCCTCAAGGTTCGTTTTTGCCCGTGAGAGATGTGATTTGACAGTGTTTTCATTTATACCCGTGATTGCCGTTATCTCTTTAATGGGTTTATCCTCCATATAGAAAAGCAGAATACAGCTTTTCTCTTTTTCATTCAATTTTGAGAGAGCCATGTAAAGCTCCTGGTTACGGTATCTCTCGTCAGGATTATCGCTGCCATACAGCTTCCCTTCGCTTATCTCTGTGTTTGAGTATCGCTGAGATACTCTTTTATCGTCGCAAAAGCAGTTGTAGGCAATCTTGAAGAGCCATGTTGAAAATTTTGACTTTCCGAAAAAGTTGCCGAGGTTCAGGTATGCCTTAATGAATGCCTCCTGTGCAATATCATCTGCAAGAGAGGTGTTCCCGTGGCAGAGATTAATCAGGAACCGCCTGAGCGGCTCCTGATTTAACCTTACTTGTTGTTCAAACTCGGCCCTTGTCAAATTTTTTCAAATTATAACTCTTTCTCTTTTTTACTCTTGTTTATGAGATAGGCAGCAAGCTGGCCTAGTCCGATAAACAGAGGGATGAATCCGAAAGCTGCAAATTTGAGCTCGTTAAAGAAAAGATAGAGTGCTACAAAAAGTCCGATACCTACTCCTATTGTTACCAGAGATGATGCCAGAGGGTCGTACTTCTTCTCTTTTCTTGAGTCTGCGAGCAGTTCGGGAGATATCTCCTTCCCGTGCTCAATTGCTTTCATTATCACCTGGTTTCTTGACTTGTCTCTTAATACTTTTGAGATGAACACAATAAGTATAATAGCTATTGCAGTAAGAAACGGACTGATAATTCCAAAAACTCCTTCCATATTATTTTGTGTTATTTGTTCGGATGTTAGACTAAATTTCCTTTAAAAAAGTTGCAGCATCTGCAGATATTTTTTCAAGATACTCTTTTGCATTAACTATTGCCAGCTCTTTTTCAGGCTCAATATAAGAAATTGCAAAAAGCGTGGTGGCACCAATCTGCTTAATCTCTTTGTCTGTAAGATGGTTATCTCCACAAATAATCCAGAGAGGCTTTTTATGTCTTTTGCAAAGTTCTCCAACGCCGGCAACCAGTTTTCCCGAAAGGCTCTGCTGATCGACCCTCCCCTCACCTGTAATTACAAGATGAGCCTCCTTTATGCATCTGTCTATATCCATAAAGTCGAACAGAACCCGCCAGCCGCTGCGTAGCTTTGCACCACAGTATGCCGAGAGGGCAAAACCTGTTCCGCCGGCTGCACCCGACCCCGGCAACAGAGAGTGATCTTTCCCGAAATAGGCTTCGGACACTCTGGCAAAATTTAACATCCCGGCTTCCAGAAACTCAATCTCCTCTTCATCTGCCCCCTTCTGCGGCCCGTAAACCCTGCTTGCTCCCTTTAGTCCGGTGAGCGGATTAGTTACATCGCTGGCAACTTCTATATTTAACCCTTTTAAAAGCGGATCAACCCCGGAGTCATTGACAAGCTTGATATTTATAAGGTCTCTTCCGGCGATATGCTCACCTGATCTCACATCCCTGCCATCTTCATCGGTAAAACGAAACCCGAGAGCCTCGAGCATACCTGCCCCGCCATCATTGGTTGCACTGCCGCCAATTCCTATCAAAATATCCTTAAACCCCATCCGGGCAACCTGCCTGATAACAACCCCTAAACCGTAGGTGCTTGTATATAATGGATTTCTCTCATCTCTGGCAAGAAGGTTCAGGCCGGTTGATTTTGCCATCTCAATGAGGACCCTCTCTCCAGTCTTAAGAACCGGAACTTTGATACCTCTGCCAAGAGGGTCGAAGCTCTCTACAAAAATTCGTTCAGTCTCCTTACTCTCAAGAGCTTCAAGAGTTCCTTCGCCTCCATCTGCCAAAGGAACCTTAACAATTTCCAGAGGTTCGTGGTATGTCACAAGGCCTCTCGCAATTGCCTCAGAAACCTCTCTTGCAGTGAGACTTCCCCTAAACTTGTCTACCAGTATGAGAACCTTTATCATGTCAATATCCCATTCATGTAAATATACAATAAATCTGACAGATTTATTTATCTTTGTTTTATAACAAACATATCAAACAAACATTAATAAAATAAAAATGAAAAAGACCGGTTTATTAGTTTTATTTGCCATTTTGCTCTCTGTGAGTCCTTTAAGATCAGACGAAGGGATGTGGCTGCTTCCTTTAATCGAGAAGCTAAATATCAAAAAAATGTCCGAACTCGGGTTTAAGCTTACCGCCAAGGATATTTATGACATTAACAATACGAGCCTTAAAGATGCCATTGTGCATTTTGGAGGTGGCTGTACCGGAGAGATAATCTCATCTGAAGGTCTTCTGCTGACAAACCACCACTGTGGTTATGGAGTAATACAAAGACTAAGTAGTGTTGAGAATGACTATCTGCAGCACGGTTTTTGGGCAATGAGCCGTCAGGAGGAGCTTCCTGCTCCGGGCCTCACTGTTACATTTCTGGAGAGCTTTACAGATGTAACAAAAGAGATTGATTCTGCCGCTAAAAAAGCCAAAAACGACGATGAGCGCAAAAAGGCAATTGAGGCTAAAATCGAAGAGCTTACTAAGAAGGCAACTGCAAACAATAAATATCTGCAGGCAAGGGTAACCACAATGTACGGCGGAAACGATTACTACCTGATTGTAACAAAAGTGTACACCGATGTACGTTTCGTAGGTGCACCTCCTTCATCAATCGGAAAATTTGGTGCCGACACCGATAACTGGATGTGGCCAAGGCATACCGGAGACTTCGCAATATTTCGTGTTTATGCCGACGAAAACAACAACCCGGCCGCTTACTCTCCTAACAACAAGCCGCTTAAACCTAAGAAGCACCTTACAATCTCCCTTAAAGGAGTTGAACAAAATGATTTTGCAATGATTCTGGGATACCCGGGACGTACAAGTCGTTTCATGACATCTGCTGAGGTTGCTGAAACAAGAGACCTTACGAATGCAATTTCGATTTATGTAAGAGGTATCCGTCAAGATGTTCTTATGGCAGACATGGAGGCCGATCCGAAAATCCGTCTTCAGTACTCAAGTAAATATGCAAGCAGCTCAAACTTCTGGAAAAAGGCTATCGGCATGAACGAGACCTTTGCCAAACTCAATGTTCAGGATCGTCGTGCGCAAGAGGAGAGGGCATTTGAAGAGTGGGTTAAGAAAGACAAGAAGAGAGTTGAAAAATATGGCAATGCTCTTGAAAACATAAACACTGCCGTTGAAAAGAGAGCACAACCTTCTTATCACCTCAGGTACCTGCAGGAGGCGCTTGCAAACATAGAGCTCACTGCTGTTGCTAACCACTATGCACAGGTAGCCTCTCTGCTTGAAAAAGGTGAGAAGGAGGAGGCAATGAAGGCTGCAAAAGCACTTGAGCAAAGAATTAATGCATTCTTCGTTAACTACTCAGAGCCAACCGACCGCAAAGTTGCAAAAGCACTTATAAAAGTATATCAGGGCAAGGTAGCTGCCGATCAAAGACCGGATTTCTTCAAAGCTCTTGAAGATAAGTATGCCGGCAATATAGATAAGTTTGTCGATGATATGTTTAACAACTCTGTATTCACATCCCGTGAAAAGATAGAAAAGGCGCTTGCAGAGGATCACAACGCTATTATTAATGACCCTGCACTTGTGGTTGGTAAGAGCATATTCGCACTAATGCCAAAACTGCAGGCTCAGCTTGCAAAAGCAAATCAAACATTTGCCGAAGGTCACAAAGCGTATATCGCAGGTCAGCTTGAGATGAAAAAAGGTACAGCTATGTATCCGGATGCCAACTCTACAATGAGAATGACTTTCGGTCAGGTTTTAAATTACTCTCCAAAAGATGCCGTTCTTTACGAGCACATTACAACTCTTAACGGTGTGATGGAAAAAGAGGACCCTAACAACTGGGAGTTTGTGGTTCCTGCAAAACTAAAAGAGTTGCACAAAAACAGAGACTACGGCCAGTATGCTATGTCAAACGGAGAGATGCCTGTTGCATTTATCACCAACAATGACATTACAGGAGGAAACTCAGGCAGCCCTGTTTTAAACGCCAAAGGAGAGCTTATCGGTTGCGCATTTGACGGCAACTGGGAGGCAATGAGCGGAGACATTATCTTTGAACCTACTCTGCAAAGGTGTATTGCCGTTGACATTCGCTACGTGCTATTTATCATTGATAAATTCGGAGGAGCGGGCCATCTTATTAACGAGATGACAATTTCGAAGTAATTACACTTTCTAATATCACATCTGACCCGGTTCTCATAACAGAGACCGGGTCATTTTCTTTTAAAACTATACACAATCCTGAGGACGATTCACCACGAAGAACAATCCCTGGGAATTCTTTCCTTTTGGCTAATTATTAAATAGTTAGCCTATTATTTTGATTCCAGCTAACCACTTGATTATGAACAAAAAGGAAAGAATTCCCGGGGATGAACTTTTGGGTGTTAATATTGTTGTATAAATTTGGACTTTTAAACTGATTTTAAAATAAGATGGACAAAAATTCGATAGAGCAGGTTCTTAGGGGGGTGATTCACCCGGTAAAGGAGAGGGATATTGTCTCTCTTGAAATGGTAGAAGACATTAAGGTTGAAGAGGGCAAGGTTAGGTTTAAGCTTGTTTTCCCATCGCCGGACGCACTTTCCGGGTCAATCAAGAAGAGTTGTGAACAGGCTATTAAAGATGCGTTCCCGAATGAAGATTTCAAGGTCTCTATAATGGAGCTTGTGAGGGAGAGAAAAATCCAGAAGAGGTCTACAGTTGAACTTGGGCAGGAGGCAATTGCTCATGTTGGGCACATTATTGCCGTGGCTTCGGGCAAAGGGGGTGTAGGAAAATCTACCGTAGCTGTGAATCTTGCTATTGCTTTGGCAAATCAGGGATTTCGGGTGGGTTTGACCGATGCCGATGTATATGGCCCTTCCGTTCCAAAGATGACTGATACTGAGGCGGAGAAACCACTGGTTGACGACTCAAGCGGAAAAGAGATAATTATTCCAATAGAAAAATACGGGGTTAAGTGGATGTCTATAGGGTATTTTGCCAAACCCGACCAACCTCTTATCTGGCGCGGTCCTATGGCCAGCAACGCGCTTAAGCAGATGGTGCTTCAGGTAAAGTGGGGAGAGTTGGATTTTCTGCTTATTGATCTTCCTCCGGGAACCGGAGATGTTCATATTTCGGTTGTTCAGGATCTGCCGCTTTCGGGTGCCATTGTTGTAAGTACTCCTCAGGATGTGGCACTTGCCGATGTTGAGAAGGGAGTTAACATGTTTCGCTCAAAGGATATTAACAAACCGATTCTGGGAATAGTTGAGAACATGTCCTGGTTCACCCCTGCCGAACTGCCGGATAACAAATACTACATTTTTGGTAAGGATGGCTGTAAGGCTATGGCCCAAAAGTTTGATATTCCTCTGCTTGGTCAGATTCCGCTTATTCAAAGCATTAGAGAGTGCGGTGATGAGGGTACTCCTATTGCTCTTAAAGATCGTGAGGATTCAAGAAGTTTTCACAAGCTCGCTTCAAAGATTATTTCACTGCTGGAGTAGTGATAAGTACCTGAGCAGAGCTTAAAAAAATTTGACTTATTTCGTAAAAAAAGCCGCGGGTTGTGTAAAAATTTCCTGCGGCTCATTTTTTAAGAGTGCTTAATAATTATTTGTCCGAACAACTATCTGCTGTTCAAACATATCAAAAGCAGCAACATTGTAAAATCATGGGAAAACAGTGTAATTTTGAACAGAATCTAAGGGGATAATTTTTTTACTTTTCAGACAGATGGCGGTACTTCTCTAGACGCTTGCTCCAGCGCTCTCTTGCATACTGCTGCATATCGGGAGTAATGTCCCTTTCGTCCATAATCTCCAGACCCAGAATTGTCTCGATAACATCTTCGAGTGTAACTATTCCCTCGAAGCCTCCATACTCATCAACCACTAGGGCAATATGTGCCTTTTTGTCAAGCAACCTCTCCCACAAAACAGTGAGTGGCTGCAGGTTAGGAACCACAATTATTGGCCTTTTTATGGCTTTGAGCTGTAACCCGAAGTTGTCATTTGCCATGTTTTCAATAACATCCTGCCTGTGAACAAAGCCGGTTATATCCTCCTTTCCATCAGAGGAGTAGATTGGAATCCTTGAGAAATTTCTGTAGCTTTTGTTGTTGTGAAACTCCTCGATAGTCATCTCCTCTGAGGCTGTCTCAACTACAACTCGAGGCGTCATCACATCCTCTACCTTTACACTACGAAGCTTGATAATATTCTGAATAATCCTGTTTTCTGAACTGCCTATCAGACCCTCCTCCTCTCCAATATTGACCATTGCAGAAAACTCCTCTCTGCTTACAGATGCCCCTCCCTTTCCTCCTCGTGAAATAACCTTAGTCATTCCCTCTGAAATAATTACCAGCGGATATGTAACCAAAACCATGAAGTTAATGACTCTTGCCGACCCCATTGCAATCGATTTCCAATAGTAGGCCCCTATGGTCTTTGGAAGGATTTCAGAGAAGACCAAAATTAAAATTGTGAGAACCGCCGATATGAGACCGAATGATACATTTTCAAAGACTACTGCCGCTTGTGCTCCTACCCCTGCAGCCCCTATTGTGTGTGCAATTGTATTGAGGGAGAGGATAGCCGAAAGTGGTCTGTCTATATTTTGCTTTAATCTTTTGAAGAGCGCACCCGCCTTGATCCCCTGCTCCTCCTTCATGGAAATAAACGAGAGTGGAGTAGTTAGAAGTACTGCCTCCATTATTGAACATAAAAAAGAGACAGAAAGCGCAAGAAAAAGATAAAACAGCAACAGGCCCATTTGATTATATTTAATTATAAGGTAACAGTAAATATTATTCTAAGAGTTAAAGTAAGACAACGCACTACCCGTTATGTACACCTCTCTATTTAAACGCTGTAATCAAATTCTAAAGTCCAACTCTGCGGTCCAACTCTACAATTCAACTCATTAATACAGTTCTGCAGTCCAACTCTGTAGTCTAACTTCGTAGTCTGACTCTGTAATCTATGCCTTAAAATCTCTTGCTAGCTTACTTTGACACAGTACTCTTCAAAAAGAGCTCATCCATCTGGGCAGCATCGATAACAGAAGGGGCATCCAGCATCACATCGCGACCTGCATTATTCTTAGGGAAGGCGATATAGTCTCTGATTGTCTCCTGTCCCCCAAACAGAGCACAGAAACGGTCAAACCCGAATGCAATCCCGCCATGAGGTGGTGCTCCGAATTTAAATGCATTAATTATGAATCCGAATTTATATTCAGCCTCCTCCGAACCAAATCCGAGAACCTCGAACATCCTCTTTTGCACTCCGGAATCGTGTATCCTGATTGATCCTCCGCCAATCTCTGTTCCGTTAAGCACAAAGTCGTATGCATTGGCACAAACCTGCGCAATATCCTCTTTGTTACTGCTGTAGAACTTATCCATATCCTCCGGCTTTGGAGAGGTGAACGGATGGTGCATTGCGTAGAATCGCTGAGTCTCTTCGTCCCACTCCAGAAGAGGGAAGTCGTAAACCCAAAGTGGTGCGTAGTGATCGCTCTTTCTTAAGCCCAGTCTGTTGCCCATCTCAATTCTCAGGGTTCCCATTGCATCCTGTGTCCTCTTCTTATCTCCTGCAAGAATCAGAATAAGGTCTCCATTTTTGGCTCCAACTACATTGGCAATCGCAGTGAGATCTTCCGGAGAGTAGAATTTGTCAACAGATGATTTAATTCCATCCTCTGCAAGCCTTATATATACAAGACCTTTTGCACCAACCTGAGGCCTTTTAACCCACTCGGTAATCTCATCTATCTGTTTTCTGGTATAGCTTGCAGCACCCTCAACACAGATTGCTCCTACATACTCTGCGCTGTCAAATACCGCAAAATCCTTACCCCCGGTCAGGTGTTTAATCTCGGCGATCTTCATCCCGAATCGGATATCCGGTTTGTCTGAACCGTAATATTTCATAGCATCGGCATAGGAGATTCTGGGGAACTGCTCGTTCATCTCAAGGCCTAGTACATTTTTAAAGAGAGCCTTTATCGTCCCCTCAAACGTGTTTAGAACATCCTCCCTCTCTACAAAAGACATTTCGCAGTCTATCTGTGTAAATTCGGGCTGACGGTCGGCACGAAGATCCTCGTCACGGAAACAGCGTACAATCTGAAAGTATTTGTCGTACCCTGCAACCATCAAAAGCTGCTTGAAGGTTTGCGGACTCTGCGGAAGTGCGTAAAATTCACCGGGATTCATTCGTGATGGGACAACAAAATCCCTTGCACCTTCGGGTGTAGATTTTATAAGTACAGGGGTCTCTACCTCTATGAAGCCAATTCCGTCCAGATACTTTCTGGTCTCCTGAGCCATCTTGTGGCGTAGTTCAAGTGCTTTTTTAAGCGGGCCTCTTCTAAGGTCCAGATAACGATATTTTGCCCTGATCTCCTCTCCGCCGTCTGTCTCGTCTTCGATTGTAAAAGGAGGAGTCTGAGATGCATTAAGAAGGTTAATTTCCGAAAGTTTAATCTCAATATCTCCGGTTGGAATCTTGCTGTTTTTGCTGGTCCTCTCAGCAACTACTCCTGTTGCCTGAATAACATATTCCCGGCCGAGCTTCTCTGCGGTAGCGTTCAGGTCATGACTTGCGCTCTCGTCAACTACAAGCTGAGTGATTCCGTAACGGTCCCTCAGATCAATAAAGCTCATCCCTCCCATTTTACGGATTTTCTGAACCCATCCGGCTAATGTAACCTTTTGTCCGGCATTATTTAAGCGTAACTCCCCGCAAGTGTGTGTCCTGTACATAGTATATCTCTTAATTCTTTATTCAAATAAGCTGCAAATATAAGAATAAAACAGAAAGGGCTCTATCTTAATTTTTAGGCGGAATATACTTTGCCGCTTCAGGCAAAATCCTCTTTATCTCTGCAATCCTCTTTTCGTCTGAGGGGTGTGTACTGAAGAAATCTGATTTACTGCCACCACCTGCACTCATCTTCTCCCAAAACGCGGGTGCCACGTTAATGTCATAACCGGCCATTGCCATGATTATCAGACCTAATCTGTCTGCTTCATATTCGTGCTTTCTTGAGTAGGGCAGCAGAACCCCAAGCTGTGAGCCAAGGCCGAAAGCAACCTGGAATACAAGCTGCTTCTTCTGATCTTCAGTTCCGATAAAGGCAGAAATAGCCTGCCCCGCCAGACCCATCATCACCTCCTGACTCATGCGTTCATTCCCGTGCTTTGCAAGGGCGTGGGCAATCTCGTGACCCATAACTACGGCAACAAGATCGGGAGTATTTGTAATCTTCATTATTCCCTCATAAAAGACAATATTTCCGTTAGGAAGACAGAATGCATTCACCTGATCGCTCTCAATAACTTCGAACTTCCAGTCGAACCCTTCGGCCTCTTTCTGCCATCCGTTTTTTGCCAGATAGCTCTCTACTGCACTTGTCAGGTCTTCTCCTACTCTCTTTACCATTTGTGCATTTGCCTTATTTGCAGAGAGTTTCGACTGACTCATAATCTCAGAATAGGCCTGATTACTCAGGTTTGAGATATCACCCTGACTGTAAAGCAGAAGCTGCTTCCTCCCGGTTATCATTACCTTTCCGCATGCGGCAATAACTACAGCCATCAGGGCTATTGTTACCACCCTTATTAATTTAACCTTTCTCATTATGTTGAATTTGAGTTTTTACGTTGTTGTGTTTTTGATTTCTAAATAATTGATTTTCTCTTAATAACTCCCGCCCATAGCGTAGTAAAGCTCCATTGTCCTCCTGATGTCATCTATCTGCGATTGCGGAATATTGTGTACAGCGGAGTAGTGTCTGCCTGCAAACTTCACCTTTGCAGTATGGGAGCTGGCAAGTGCAAAGATAAGCTCCTTTTCTTTCTCCCTCAACTCAATGTCGAACCACTCCCAGATTTTCCCGTCGCTGCCAAGGTTTCGGTCTGTGTAACCCGGTACAAGTTCAAATGCGTCTCCGTTAATTGAGAACTGAACTCTTGTGAAAAACAGCCATGTGTCTGCATAGTATTGCGCCCTGAACCTGATGGCTCCGGGGATCCCCTTTTTTACATGAAAATAGCAATATATGTGGTTGGAGTTTGTGTGATAGGGCGCTGCCTTTGGCCTGTATGATACCGGGCGTTTGGGGTCAAACTCGTCTTTATGAACAGTGAACCAAGGCATGAGCGAGTCAATTTTTGCCTGATCTATCTTTGCAAGAATTTTAAATGCTGCAAGGTTTTCGAGAATTATTTTCCTGTCAACCTGTGATGTTACCTGTGAGAAAACTCGCTCCTCTATCTCTCTCTCAAGGCGATCTCTTTCGGGGACTAACGCGGTGAATGTAATATCTTCTCCTTTGGAATTGTAAAGGTAAAACCTCTTTGGGGGCGCATTGTAATCTTCAAGTGTCTGTTGCAGAATTCCCGTTGATTTAAGGGATTTGCAGAACATTTCGTAGGCGGTGACAAAGGCGGCACTGTCGCTCTTTGCCTTGATCTCAACCGGCTGATCCTGTCCAATAGCGTATTTGTAGCTTTTATCAAACTGACAGGAGATAATAAGGAGAATTGCCGGGAGTAAAATGGTGAGGAGTTTTTTCATACGGCAAAAAATTTAAGAGACTCAATACCCGAATCGGTAAATTGCTACCGCAGTATGAATCCTCTCAAATTTACAAAATAATGCCGATTATTTGAACGAAATTTTACAGGTTATTCCGCTTGTTGTAAATCTCATATCATTCGAACCCATCCCGGATACCGGAATCTTAAGAAATGGCTCGATATGAAGATTCAGTTTTGGGGAGATACTCTTTCGGTAGCCCACCATCAAATTTAACCGGCCCGCAAGGTCGAATGAGGTGAATGGCTCTGATCTTTCAGTAGTTGTAGTTCTCACCTCTACCAGTTTATAAACAGTGTTCTCCTCTCCGCTTGTCCCGTAAACGATGCTTGACTGCAACTCCTGCGTAAAAGATGTAGTAGTATAGTTTTCCCCCAAATAGGCCAGAGAAGAAAATCCTCCGGACACATAATAACTCTCCGTTTTGCTGTTTTTAAATTTCCATGTGATATTTAACGGAATATCCAGATTCGTCATTGAATATGAGGTTTGCTGCAGAGCAGCAGCTCCGCTGCCACCTCTGGCATCGGAATCAATGTTACGGTGTTCAAGCTGTACGCCGGTTGAGATATCTACATTTTTTGCAATTGCAATGTCCAGGTTCACTCCACCTGAAATATTCAATGCAGAACCGTCGGTTGCAGAACTCATGCCCGGTGCTACATTTAATCCAAACCTCACTTTACGCTCGCGCTGCTCTCTGTCTATTATTGCAAATGCAGCCCTTGACGATAATTTTACCTCTCTGTTCTGAGCCTCCTCGAATGTCTGCTTAACAGGCTCGTTTACTGCCACTGCTGTTACTGCCTGAGTTTGCTCTTCGGGTTTAACTACCTGTTGCTCTTTAGCCAGTTCTGTCGTCTGCACGGCATCGGTAGCTTTTTCCGGTTCTTCAGCTTTAATAGTTGTTAACACGGTTACTGTTTTTTGACTTTGCTTAACAGGGGTGCTCTCTGCCAACATCTCAGTACCCGGTGCTATAACGTCCGGCCTCTTTTCAATAAGGGTTATCTTTTCACTCTCCTGAGAGCTGTCTGCAACGTCGGCAGTAACAGGGAGCGTGACATCTGTTTTATACAGAAGTCCTCCGACAACCAGTGCCAGGATAACAACAGCTGCAACAGCGGCCGAGAGTTTTCTTAATAGTAAAACTCGCTTGCGCCTCTGTCTGAGATTAAAGTTCTCCCAGCTGCCTTCTATGTAGTTCTCCTCATAACCCTCAAGGGAGCTCTTGATTATCTTGCCGATATCCCTCTCTTCTTTCATGATTTTGCGGGTTTGTTATTGTAATTAAATTCGTACAGTTCTCTCAATCTTTTTCTTGCTCTGGTTAAGTAAACACGGGATGAACTCTCCGGTATCCTGAGCCTTTTTGATATCTCTTCGTGACTATATCCTTCAATATCAAAAAGGCAGAAAATTGTTTTGTGAATGTGTGGCAGAGTGCCAATCAATGCTGCAATCTCACCTGCTGTAAGGCTGCTCTCTGCCCCCGGAGTGTTGCCCGGAATCCAATCCGATAACTCCTCATGTAACAGCTTATTCCGGTTTTTCTTCCTTATCTTGTCAATTGCCGTATTAATCACAATCTTTCTCAACCACCCTTTAAAAGATTGAGCAGAATTGAACCTGCCTATCTCTGCAAAAACCTTGATAAAGCTGTCATCCACGGTCTCAACCGCCTCATCTCTGTTGCTGCTGTACAAAAGAGCGACACTCAGGGCATAACCGAAGTACGCTTTATATAGCGCCTCCTGTGCCTTCCTCTCCTTTCGCTTACAGCCCTCAATAGCGGGTGCTTGGTTTTCGTGAATGCTATCTGCCACACAAATTCTTTTAGCCGGTTATTACTATCCGGTGTAAATTTAGTTTACTGCTTTTAGTTTAACAATATATTTCAATATTGAGTAAGGCAAAACCTCTTCGCTTATGATTTTATCCCGAACAAGCTCTGATCTTACCTTTCTCGGAATAACACAAACACTCTCTTTAAATGCAATTGAAGATGGCATAACCAGAATTGCAGAGCCACCCTCTTTCATCATCTTAAGCCCCTCCTGCAACCCTGCAACAGCACTAATGTTGTTGAGCGGAAATGATACACCTTCGACAGATTTAATAAGTGCATTGTTCAGATACTTCCTCTTAAAGTCAACTGTTACCATTCCACCCTGCTGTGGACTATATCCGGTTCCCGGAATGCTGTCAACAAAGCAGAGGCCGGACTCTGTAATTTCATATCCAGGGTAAGCAGAGTTCATATAGGTAATTATTGAATCCTTCTGCATATTGAACACAGCAGTTTCTGTCATTTTGTCAAGAACCTGAACATCAATAATAAAGTTGCTTCTTGGTGCAAAATGGTTACTCACGTAGTTTCCAAAAGCCAGATAAGATGGCATGTAAAACCTGTACTTCTCCCCCTTTTTCATCAACTTTATTCCGTAGTCCAGCCCTTCTGGAATCATTGTGTATGAGTTGAGTTTAAAGAGAGCGGGCTTACCCTCTGTGAAGTTTGACTCAATGAGGGTGCCGTCAAGGAGAGAGATTGAGTAGAGGAATTTTACAACGTCGTTTTTGTTGAGTTGCTCTCCCGCTGTATTTGATTCAAGTACTTTATAGTAAAATCCCAGATTATGACTCTGGGCCTGAATGTCGTTCTGTAAAAAGTAGGCCTGAATCTTCTCGTCATCGATCTTCATCTGCTTCTCCAGATCTGATTCCAGCTTGTTGCATGATGCAACAGAGATAATGAGTGCTAAACTTGCTAAAATTAAACTTTTCCCTTTCATATTTCCTAAGCTTATTTATTATTTAATTACTGTTCGACTTAATTTGTAAAATTATTTCTATTGATTTCAATCTTTACTCTGGTTCTGCCCGGTTTGTCAGATATACCGGGATATGGGTTAACCTCCGTAATTTTCCAGCGATGGCCTCCAATATCAAACGGATTTTCGTTGAATCTGTACATATGAACCATAGTGTCAATTCTTTGCCTGTGATAGTATATTTTAAAAAAGAGGTCAACATCTCCTGCCCATATACACATTGCATTTGCAGGACATCGGTAATCCCTTATACTGTCAATCTGGAAAGAGAGCTCCTCTGCGATATA
The DNA here is from genome assembly GCA_002425935.1 of Bacteroidales bacterium UBA5548. Classification (GTDB taxonomy): domain Bacteria; phylum Bacteroidota; class Bacteroidia; order Bacteroidales; family UBA932; genus Bact-08. The sequence goes on from DINE01000006.1 coordinate 60,047, forward strand.
GTATCTCCGCCCTAACCTGAAGCCATCTGAGTACTCGTCGTCAAAGTCCTTTGAGCAACTTGTAACGGAAACTGCAGCTATGGCAAGTAGAACAAGGCATCGTAATCTGTTGTGTGCAGCTAAATAATTGGATAATTTTTTCATAAGGACAATTTGTGCTTTTCTTTAATTTTAAATAATTGTATAACAAGAAGCTAATATTCGTAGAAGCTTAATATTCGTAAATGAGAGGAGAGGCCCAGCTACTTAGGTTAATGTGAATTTTATTGTAACCCTGAACCCTTACAGGTTTCAGATCAAATGTGTATTTTTTGGTAAAATAGGCAAGGCACAGCTCTTGGTTTTCGAAAGTTACTCTCATAAATCGCTGTATCGGAAGTGATTTTGCAATTATCTCGGAATCAACAAGACCAACCTTCCAGGTCATACCACTACATCCGCTTGCAGAGATCTCTATCTCGAGGTTGTCTCCTGAGACAGAGGCTTTATTAATTACAAAGTGGGATGACCCCGGCTCAAGAAACCTGGTATAGCTTAATACAGCCACCCCCTCCTGATCATTCACCGGAGGTGCCTCCTGTTTAGTGCAACTTAACACAATTGCAGCGCATATTGCAACTACGCTCGCTGCTACTATCAATCTGACTTTTCTTGTAACCCTGCTTTTCATAATCTAAACCGTTTACAAGACAATACGACACGGACGGCCATTTCGCTACAAGTTTCAGAAAAAAATCATCCCCGGGAAAAACTTCATCCCTGGGAATTCTTTCCTATTCATTGATTAACAGAATCTTAGCAACAAATGGAATTTGGGGCTAAGTGCCTGATAATGTGGCAAGAGGAAAGAATTCCCAGGGATGAAAAAAGCGCACCAGGAATGAAAAAAGCGGGTGCAGGTGCTACTTAACCTGCATAAAATCTTTAATCTCTCGTCTTACGCTAACCGGTTCGGGATATTTATCCACATATCCAATTCGTGCCACAAACTGAATTTTCCCGTTTATATTGAGGTATTTATTGGCATCTTCTTCAAAAGCCGGCTCTTCTATCATCTGATTCATCGGGTGCATACCAATCATTAGGTCACGGCATCTCAGGTTGATGCGCTGGTAAACTCTTCCCGTTTTTATCCAGCTCTCCGGAGAGTCTTCTTGCTGGGTTATTAAAAGCCAGCCTCCGCAATTTTCTGTTTGAATCTTAACATTGCTAATCCCTTTTTCGATAAATGAGTCCTTCATAGAGTCTTCGGGCTTGTACATCATGCTTACCATGAGGCCTCCAAAACCGGTTATTCCCATTCCCGCTGTTGTTAAGCCGTCTCGTTTAGCCTTAACATGGTTGTTAGAAAAACGAATCCATTCTGCCAGCTCTTTTTTGGCATCCTCTCTTCTTGCCTGAATTGCATATGCTTCTAGAGTTTTTGCGGCTATATACTGTCCTGGCAATTTTGCCGAGGATATTATTTTAACACAGCCGTCTGTTCCGGCAGTGAGCTTTTCCAGATGTGCGGTTTTAATTGTGTCTGTTTTGTATGGTGTACGAAGTGTTACTCTTCTTTCCATTGCCGTTAAATCGTACTTTTCGGTTTGTGCCGGTTTTAGTGTTATTCTGGCAAATGTATTGTCTGAACTCTCATTTCTGATTACTGAAACATGTGATTGAAGTCCATAATACGAAGCTGCCTGACATAGGTTTTCAATGAATGCTCCAAGTGAGATATAGAGCCCTCTTGATGTGGGGTCAACTACATTGAGCTTTCTTGTAAGATCGGGCATAACGTTGATAACTGTTCCACCATTTTCAACTTCAACCTTCCAGGGTTGAGTGTTGTGTGAGTTTCCTGCCAGTGAGGCATATCTGATAATTTTGTTTATCTGCGGCTCGTTCTTCTCAGGAGCCTTTGAGATGTTTTTTCTTATTGTAACACAACTTGTTAGCATAAGTACCAATAATAATGACTTGGATAATAATTTGATTAGCATGACATTTTTCGTTTACGAAATAAAATATCGCGCAAAAGTATTCTCTACTCTGCCACTATTACTTGATATTTATCAAAAAAACAGATTTGTGTCAGACCAGACGCCTTATCCTGCTAAGGGTCTCCTGAGTGATTCCCAGATATGATGCAATATACTGAAGCGGTATCTCCCTTATGTACTTGGGATATTTTTCAAGCAGCGTTTTATACCTGAGCTCTGCAGGCTGGTTAAGCACCATGAAGAGGTGCTCTTCGTAAGCGATTAGCGTCCTCTCTGCAATTATGCGCCCAATTCTCTCAATATTCTTGTTTTGGTTGTACAGATCATACAGATCAGATCTGTCAAGCTCCAAAACAAGTGAGTCTGTCATTGCCTGTACATTTATTATCGAGCTCTGCCCGGTAATAACACTTGTGTATGAGGTGATAAAACCGGGCGCAAACGAGAAGTCGCTTGTAATCTCTCTGCCCGCATGATCTGTGTAGTAGAATCTGAAACAACCTTCGCTGTAGAAGTAAAACTTACTGCAGTGCTCACCCTCTCTTACAAGAAGTTGTTTTTTTGCAACAAACCTCTCTCTCATCCTTTCATAAATCATTAGAAAATCACCTTCTGAAAGGGGAGATAGTGCCTCTACATATTTTTTCAACACATCTTCCATTAAAACAAAGATAATATTTCGGGCGTCAGATTATACTTTTCAGTTAAAATTTTAACATATCCGGCATATTTCATAGCTAAACATACATTTCTCAATCATAACTTTGCCGGAAACAGAGTTAAAATATGCGCCCGACACTTGATACCAATTTAACTGCAGATGAGTTTCAGAAACATTACTGGCTTCGCGAAGAGCTGGAGTCGTTTTGTAAAGTGCATGGAATAAACTGCTCTGGCGGAAAAATCGATCTTGCAGACAGAATTAAGCACTACCTGAATACAGGATCTTCAAATTTTCCCCGAAAGTTTTCAAAAGCACCCGTTTCTAAGTTTGATTGGGCTACAGAAAAACTTACTCCGGATACAATCATCACCGACAGTTATAAAAACAGCGAGAATGTTCGAGCATTTTTTAAGAGCCTGATAGGAGAGCATTTTAAGTTCAATACAGAGTTTATGAACTGGATGAAATCTAACGCCGGGAAAAGACTAAGTGATGCCGCTGAAGCCTGGGAGCAGATTCGGGTCAGGCAGAAGGATCCTTTGTATAAAAGTGAAATTGCTCCTCAGTTTGAATACAATAAATATATCCGTGATCTGTTGAAGGATAATCCCGGACTTACAGTTAAAGAGGCAATTATTTGCTGGAAAGAGAAGAGAAAATTGCCCGTTCCAAAAAGATATGACAGGGATGATCTGAGGTTTATTTTGTAGAAATTTTTACTGCATATACGCCTCCGTCCGAACTCCCAAAGTATATTGTATCGTTTACCACAACCGGTGTAGATAAAATTGCCCCCAAAGAGTGGATTATCCTTTCTGATTCCAAATAATCTCTTCCGTAAAGCACAAATTCGGGTTTGAATTTTCTGTCGGCCCCGAATACTTTGGAGTAGTTTTCTAAACTCCCTTTTGTGCGAAATTCAAATACCACATTACCTGTGCTTATATCTGCTCCTCTGAGGATACCATCAAAACAACCAAAGTATATCGTATTTTCATAAATAGCTGCAGACCCGAACACTCTCATTGGCAGGGGAATTCTCCACTTTACCTCTCCGGTAAGCTTGTCTGAACAGACAAATTCGTGTGTATCCGACGTGCCATAATAGATCATTTTATTGTGAACTGTTGGGGTAGAAATAACCCAACTCCCCTCTTTGCGATTCCAAACACCTCTTCCTGTAATTTTATTAACCGCATAAATATTATAATCTCTGCTCCCGAAGTAAACAATACCATTATCAACTACAGCCCCTTTCTGAATTTCTCCTTTTGGGAAATACCGGTCGCCTATCGTTTTGAATGACCATATTTTTTCTCCGTTATTTATATTTAGAGCAACAAGATTCCCGTTAAAATCGCCAACATAGAGGGTATCTCCATCAATTTCGGGAGTAGAATGAATAATATCCTCGGCTTTAAATTTCCATTTAAAATCCCCAGTATATTGATCTATTGCATAAAGGCTGCTGTCGGCACTACCCCAGAAAACCAAGCCTTTTGCCAATCTTGGAGAAGAGAGGTAATAGTCCCAGACATCTTTAGCCTTCTCTCCATTTGAACTAAATTTCCAGGTTAGAGAGCCGGATTCTGTGTTAACCGCATAAATGTTTCCGTCAGTACTGCTAAAATAGACTTTTGAGTCATTTACTGCAGGAGATGAGTGCACTGCCCCTTGGGTTTTGTATTTCCAAAGCACTTTGCCCGATAATTTATCAAAAGCATATAAACAGCTATCGCCACTCCCGGCAAACACTTTATCGCCGCAAATAGCAGGTGAAGAGTATACTCTTCCCCCTGTTTGAACCCTCCAAACCACTTCACTTTCCTGAGCAAATAATTGCCCCAAATTTAAAATTATTCCAAGAAGGAGAGCTCCTTTAGATGCGTTTTTATATTTCATTGATTTTTATAATTATAAGCGGTTTACATATTGAGCTAATTTTTGATAAGGGGTAGGATTGCTGTATAAAATCCATTGCCGAGAATAAATTCAGGACTCTTTTCACAAATAATCTGGTACCTCCGTTGAATATTTTTTTGACCAAGGCCGGTGGAGCCGAATTTGGAAATTTTTGGCTGGAAGTTGTTTTTCACAACCAGATGGTCGTTTTCGCTCTCAATCTCAATTATGAGCGGATGCTCTTCGTTAACAATATTGTGCTTGATTGCATTTTCGAAAATGACCTGCAGCGAAAGGGGTGGGAGTGAAAGTTCAAGGTGTTTTTCTGAGATATTCTCCGAAAACCTCAGGCTGCTGCCATACCTAATCTGTTGAAGAAAGAGGTATGAACGTATAAAATTCATCTCTTTATCAAGGCTGGTGAGCGATTTTTCAATACTCTCGAGAACATACCGGTAAATGTTAGAGAACTCCTCAATAAACAGAAGCGCCTTTTCGGGATCTTTCTTTAATAATCCCGATAACACATTCAGACTGTTAAACATAAAGTGCTGGTTAATCTGGCTCTTGAGTATCTCCAGTTTAATCCTGGCAATTTCGTCGCGCAGCATCGCCTCCTCAATCTTTGCCCTTTTATGGTCTCTGTAAAACATATAACCTTCAAGGGCAGCAATAAATATCAGGTTTGTAACAGAGTAGGTAACCGTACCTTTGAGCAGTGACAGATTGCTCTCTTTAAGGTCGGCTGCAAGAACCGATATCAGGAAATAGACGGTAAAGGTTATGAATAACGAGACAAATACCACCACCAAAGACTCTGCAGTTACTCTGAGAATTGTCCTTTTCCCCCAGGGGAGGAGATGGTTAAGAAGCTTTATTAAATAGATAAACGGAACTGCAACAATAAGACTTGAGATAAATCCTGTGGCCGATCTGGAGATAATAATTGCCATCATCTCTCCGGGAGTATAGTTCTCATACATCCCAAGAATATGATTCTGAATTATTATCCCGCTCTGCAGTATCACTGCGACAAATACAAGAAACCCTGCAATATTTTTGTAGGTATCATACATCTGTCTTGGGGAGATTCTTGCTATTTGTCCATCCATTTTTTGAACTCCGAAGACCTGTTAATACTTACAATTGCATCAAGTTCATCGTCAATCTCGGGTGTCAGAGATATCTTTATCCTGCCTCTTGAGTATGCCACCATATGCCCTATTGCTTTATGGGTAATAAGCAGCTTTCTGTTTATTCTGAAAAACAACTCAGGATCAAACATCGTCTCGACCTTTTCCAGCGGAAAATCTACAGGATACGAAGCACCGCTAAAGGTTCTAAGGTAAATTCCCGACTCGGTTGCATAGAAATATGCAATATCTGCAACCTCTACCTTCTTGTAATTGGGACCAATCTGAATCAAAAGCCTCTCTTTGTATTTGCCATCTTTTTTCCCAAGTATTTCAGTAATTGCCGATATGTCTATCGCAAAGGCCGTTTTCATCGATTTGAATTTCTGAATAGCCTCTGTAAGCCTTGCTTTACTAATGGGTTTAAGCAGATAGGCAATGCTGTTCAGGTCAAACGCCTTAATTGCATATTGATCGTAAGTTGTTGTAAAGATAATGGGAGTGGTAATTTTTATCTCATCAAAAATTGAAAAACTTAGCCCGTCAGAAAGTTGAATATCAAGAAAAATAAGGTCTGCAATATTTCTCTTTAACCATTCGACAGACTCCGAAATTGATCCAATCTTTGCTGTAATTTTGATAGACGGATCAATCTCCAAAAGCATCTCCTCCAGTCTCTCCGCCGCCAAAAGTTCATCTTCGATAATAAGTACTCTCATGATAATTAATTTATTAGTGGTAAACTGGCAATAAAATATCCGCCTGATTTTTTAAATTCGGGATGTTTGTTGCAAACAAAGGCGTATCTCTTTGTAAGGTTGCTCAGGCCCGTACCCGAGCTGATTTCATATGATAATTTTGGAGCAATTTTGTTTTTAATAACAAGGCACTCATTTTCTGATTTAATCTCTATAATAAGGGCTGATGCCTCTGTTATTATGTTGTGCTTAATTGCGTTTTCGAGTATGACCTGAAGCGAGAGGGGTGGTAATTGATAATCATACAGACGTTTATCTACATCTGAAGTGTATGTCAGCAAATTGCCATATCTTATTTTCTGGAGATAGAGGTAACTCTCAACAAAATCAAGCTCCATCTTAAGAGAGACGAGTGGCCTCTCAATTGTCTCTGCAACGTATCGGTAAACGTCAGAAAAATCCTCAATAAACTGCTGTGCCTTATCGGTGTCTTTCTTTATAAGGCCGGACAATATGTTTAGACTATTGAACATAAAGTGCGGGTTGATCTGACTTTTAAGAATGTCAAACTTAACCTGTGATAATTCGTATTTGAGATTCCCGGTAACTGCATTTGCATTTTTATTCTCTTTATAGAATATCCACCCCTCAAGAATTGTCATAAGCATAACATTTACAACCGTAACAATTATTGCATTAATGATTAAAACTTCGGGCAAATTCTCGTGGTAACTATTTATAAATGAGTGATTGATGAGTGTTGTAGCTGTTGAGATAATAACTGCCGAGAGCATGGTTAATGTCAACTGTACTACAACCCTTTTTATAACACTCTCTGTCCATTTATACTTGAAATTAAGTAATCTTATTATCATCAAGTCACACAAAACAACAACAGTACCTGCAACAGTACTAATAATTGTATTTTCTACAAGCCATTGCAGAAAATGAATCCATGAATCAACAATAACATACCCGGTAAGGTGGTTATAGGATATAACGACTATCTGGATTATAAACGACAAAGCAACCAGAAGCATTAAAATGCTCCTGGCTGAAAAGGGTCTGAAATAGTCACTATTAAACAAACACCAATAANNATTCTTAATTATACCTATCCTCAGACCAATATATTTTAGGTGGATATTATAATCTGTTTCAAGTGGGTTCGGCAGAAGTATTGACTCCGGCAGAATAACTTTTCTGTTAAGTTGATGGTACTTTACCGTCCCGTTAATTGCCCAGCCTTTACCAAGAGAGTATTGAACCGATCCAGATCCGATAAATCCAAGGCCATGACCACTGTCATAGTAAAAGGTGTCGAAATATGAATCATGAGCACCCTCAACCTCAATGTGGTTATAAAGCGCACCCGCTCTTAGTGTGTAAGAGAATCTGCTCTCTTTAAAGGCATTCCTGTACTGAAGTCCGTACATATAGCCAGTCTCCTCAAAATCGAAATATTCATTTCCGAAAGTATTCCAGCCCCAACCAGCGAAAACTCCAAAATTCTTGTACGCGGTAAAACCAATAACCCCGTCTGCTCCCATACCGGTATTTACTTTAAACCCGCCCGGTTTTTCAATAGCAATAGAGTGTCCCCCGCCCAGTTCAACAGAAAACCTGTTTTTAAACGAATACTTTGAGCCTGTCTCCTGCGAGATTCCCGCTACGGTGACAATGCCGAAAATTGCTGTTAATAGAAGTGCTTTAATTTTCATGTTCTTTAATTAATTTGAGGCGCAAAATTATCCAGCGAAACACGATACAAATAACAAAACCTTATGAACTCGCTTTAAAAGGAGCTGAACGCGAATAATTGCGCCCCAAATGTGCTTTCTGACTAAAAACTCTTTGTTATACCGACTCTAACACCTAAATGGCTTAAGCAGAAATTACGTGGCATAAATATTATTATCTCCGAACCGCTTGTGCCATCAGGGTAAATTGACTCCGGAAGCGTAAGTCTGGTGTTCATCAGACTGTACCTGAGTGTACCTGTAATAAGCCACCCTCTCCCTGCAAGATATCTTATACTTCCGGAGGTGTAAAACCCTTCTGAGTAGCCGGAATCAAAATAGAGATCCCTTCTGTCGCTACCTGTAACAACTATGTGGTTGAACACCTTACCGACTCTGAGCAAATAGTCGGTTTTTCCTGTGAAAGCCGGTATGGTGTACTGAACACCATAGATTACCCCGCTCTCATGATAACGAAACGGCCCGTTTGAAGAGAAGCTGCTAGTTGCCCATCCCCCAAAAAGACCAACATTTGCCGCCAAATCAAGAGCTAAAATACCGTCAAATCCCCTTCCGTATTTTAGCCTTACCCCACCAGTCTCTCTCATGGCAAATGATGGTCCCGAGCCCGCCTCCACCGAGAACCGCCCGGTTGTGATCTGGGAGTGAAGATTAGTAACTATTAAAAAAGAACATAGAATAAATAACTGTTTCATTTTTTTACACATCTGATTGAATTCCCAATCCCTTTATACATCCCTGTATTGGCTGATGAATAAGGGGATACTCTAAATGCCCTGGCCATTACCGAAACGGTGTCAACAGTCCAGTAATATCCATGGGCGTTAATATTTCTTGAGGCCCCGGTGAAATAAACATGACCAGCTGCCGGCAGGAAAATGCTTTGTGAAGTATTTGAGAGGTCACTGCATGCCATCCACCTTCCGGGCAACCCGTCAACGCCTCCTGCACCGGCCAAAACCCCAATGCTGCTCATTTGATTCAGGGCATCAAACTCCTCGTATGTAGGCACTCTCCACCCCTCAGGACATGGGTTGTACATCTCAGACATCTCCCATTTAATGTAAGAGCCGTCGCACCAGTTGAAAGGATCCAGAAAATTTGTAAAAAACACATCGCTGTTCTCTTGACTATTGCCTTCATCAAGGGCCAAAATACAGTTTATCTGATTTGTTGTGCCGTACGGCTGACCAAATCTCCTGTGCCATTGGTAGTAGAGGCCATATTTATTATTTTCATCATAACCTGCATTTACAGGCGCCCACGTAACACCTCCAATAGTAACAGGTTGAAGATCCGATCCCTTTATCTCAGGAATCTCTGATTTATCAAGGTCTAAAAGTATCGTATATTTTCTCCCCCGTTGGAAAATTACATCAGACTTTACAACCTCTTTAACAACTCCATCTATCTCTACGCATACGGTCATAGTATTTGGGGTATTCCAAGGAAGAATTACCATATAAGCCTTTGGAGTATTATTGAAGTCGTTTCCCGGAGTAATTGGCGATTCGAACGACAATATAACATCATTTGAAAAGCCGTTCATCTCCTCAAAAAAGTATGGATTACCGGAGGCAGGCGTCTCCTGTGCAAGATTTATCGTAGCTGATTCAAACGAAAGAGGCAAAACACCTTTAAGACCTATTTTCGTTATTGACCCTGTACCTGAATTTCTCCTGATTTTAAACTCAAGCACTGTGAATACATGATTATATCTTAAAGAGATTGCAGCACCACTACCTGATACTCCCGGGTATTTTGCCATTGAGGGTTTTGAAACCAAAAAATCAAGAGAGGCAATATGCTCAACATTGTCACCCACACTCTGAGTTTGAATTCTGGGCAGCGATACGGGAACAGAGGTATAATCTATTTCTCCCTCCTTATAAGGATAGTATGAATAAAAAAGATGCTCTCCTATCCCCCAGTAAACAGAGCCCTGAAACAGAGACCTCTCCCCACTTGTAACAGCTGTCAGAGGCAGGTTTGCAATACCCGGTATTCCGCCGGGCTCAAAACAAGCCTGAAGGGAGAAGAGACCCACTCTGTCTGAATTCTCAATCCAATGGGTTGTCAATCCGTTGAGCGTAGTCTTAGTCTCATAATAATCGTCACCTCTGCCGCAGATGAAGGTTATTGAACCCTTCTCTCCGGAACCCAAAATGCCACCCCCCTGCTTTACGCAGGAGAGTGAAAGCACTAGCACAAATAAGAGAGGTAAAACTGAGTTTTTCAATTTTTGGTCTGTGAGTTAAAGTATGTGATAAACAATATTAAAAATACCGTTAAACACAACTAAATTATATCTCCAATCAATGTTTTCATTTATTTAACACACCTGATTGACATAGCAAATGATCTTATCGCAGTATTATTTGCGTCTATTACTAGGTATGAGTTTCCAAAATTTAAATAGACAGAATAGCCACTAAATCCGGATATCCCCGAAGTTAAGGTCCAGTAAAAGCCCGAATTACTCTGATTTACAAAACCATTCCATCTGTCTCGATAGCCATTATAGGGAAGAAACACACAACCCTCCTTACTTCCTGCATGATTTGGACCAAACCATCTACCAGGCATTCCTTGAGAATTGGTGCCATATGAGTGACCAGAGCTCACTAATGATTGAAATTCAGTAAGAGATGGCACTCTCCAGCCATCAGGACATGGATTATAATTCCTAACCATACTCCATGTTGTCTTTACCGGAGAAATGTGATTGTAAGGATCGGTGGAGCTATTAATAAAGAAATTTTGATATTTTGGCAAGTTGACAGTATCAGCATGTAAAGGGCCACTTATAATTATTGGAGCCGGAGTATTTGCCGTTACCTCTCCATTCATTCCATATTTTCTATGCCATTGGTACAGCAGGCCCGCCTTATGTGTGTTTTCATTATAACCGGCATTCCATGGCGCCCATGTTAATCCATTTATTTCAACCTCTTTCCCTTCGTATTGGGGTTGTTGGGCTAATGTTGTAAACTTATATTGATCTCCATAATAAGTAGTTCCAGCAGAATTTTTCGCATAAGCTCTTACATAATAGGTTGTTATTTCATTTAATAAATTCAGATTTACCGTAAATTCTCCTATTCCGCCTGTTTGGGCAACTACTTTATTTACGGAAGGATCAACTGCCGTTCCGAAGAAAACTCCTCTTTCAGTTATTGGATGGCTTCCCTGATATTCAATATTACCTCCAACTTTTGCACCGTCGTGACTGATATCATTAGGTTTAATTGTGTACAAAATTGCATTTGGAGATGGCGTTACATCTTTCACGCATCGTACTGCTAAACCACTGGCTCTATCTGTAGATGGCAATGATGGAGTTGAAGCAGAAGTGGTGAATTGCATATAATCTGCCAACTTAGTTGGAGGAGAGGGTCTTGATGAGGCCCAGTAAAGTCCATGTGAGGTAGCATTTGCTCTCCCTGCAGTAGCAGAAACTGTAAAATAACCTGTAATTGGGAAAAAAACAGCCGTAGTCGCCCTTCTTTCAGAATCATCATGATATGGTCCTATCCACTTACCCAACAAATCATCAACACCTCCATTTGTTGTTCCAATATTTGTCACTCCAATCTTAATTAATGCATCAAATTCACTTTTAGTAGGAAGCCTCCACCCCTCTGGACATGGGTTAAATTTCTGAGAGTTATTCCATTCAGTTTGTAAAACAGGGCACCAATCCTTTGGATCAACACCATTTTTAAGAAAGACATCTCTATATTTATCCTGTGCCGTTTCCTGGTCCAAATCAACACGCCATAAGCTTGTTGCAAATTCATGTGAGGTGGGATATACTGCAACAGACAACCCAAAACCATACTTTCTGTGCCATTGAAATAATTCCCCCTGTTTAAGATCCTCTCTATATCCCACATTAACAGGGGCCCACATTAGGTCGCCTATTGTAACAGGCTTAAGATCTGACCCTTTTATTACAACCTTTGATGCTCCAGTAACATCAACCTGAACAGTATATTTCTTGCCTCTTTTAAACTCTATGCCTGACTTTGCCACTTCGTAGTAAACATTGTTTATTTCAAATCCAATATTTACATCTCCGGTATGCTTCCCGGGCAAAACAACCATATTCACTTTTGGAGCAACAGAGAAGTTAACATTAGTCGGGCTAAATGTTGTATCAAGCTCAACAGTAACTGATTTTGATGTATTTGTCACTCCATCAATAACGTATGGTGCTTCTGCTCCCGGAACGCTTTGTGAAAGATTAATTGTTCCGCTTTCAAATGCTAATGGTTCAGAACCTCTTAAACGTACTTTTTTAATCGCACCACTACCTGAAGTTCTTTTTATCTGAAATTCTATGATACAAAACAGATGGTTATACCTTAACGAGACTGTTGCCGGTGCTCCGGAGAACCCGGGGTATTTTGCAGTATGTGGCTTTGCAACAAGAAAATCAAGTGAACTAAGATGACCTCTTCTATTGACTGCAGTTTGCCTCTGACTGGACGGAAGCGACACAGGGACTGCTGTATGCGGAGGAGTGCCGGCGGCATAGGGGTAGTAAGAATAAAAGGTGTGTTCGCCGGTGTTCCAGTAAACCGAGCCGCTGAACTGTGACCTTGCTCCGCTGCTGAGAGCGGTAAGAGGTTCGTTGACAACGCCGGGAGCTCCACCAATCTCTTTTGATGCCTGCAGTGAGAAGAGCCCCACCTTGTCGGTATTTGCAACCCACTCGGTCTGCAGGCCGTTAAGAGTTGTCTTGGTAGCTGGCTGATAATCTTCGCCCACAAACATTACCGTTCCGTCATCAACGAGTTCCGGGATAGGCTCATCTTTTATACATGAAAAAAACAGTATGCCAAGAGTGGCAAATATCAAAAATCTCTTTACCATACAATCACTACCTCCTGAAATGTTTCAATATCCGATATTCTTACAACCTCAAGCCTTGCATCTGTAAGGCTTACACCTTTGAATTTTAAAGTTATGTTGTACTGTGTATTCGCGTTAATATTATAGTCTGATGTTAGATTGTTTCCCAGATAGAGTTTAAAAGTGGCACTCTCATTCACACGACCGTCGCTGTTAACACCCTCTCCCTTTATCTCAATCCAGGTCGATTTTTCTGGAGCATAGGCAGGTTTCTGCTGCTGGGAGCCAACTGATGCACTTACTCCTCTTATATTTTCTGGTATATAGTAACTCACATTGCCTGCGTAATCTCCTATGGTATAAGCTTCCCCGGAAATTCCGGTCTTGGAACCTGCGGTCACAGGGTAGTTTAAAACATTGTCAGGAGTAAGAAGTGTGCTGTTGAATGGATTTGAGATAAAAGAGGAGGTTTTTGGAACATCCCTAAGCTGCACAGAGGTTACCCTTAAACGTGTCGCATCAGGTATGCTGCTAACATCTTCTGATGTATATGTAAGGTTAATCCGAGCCCCAATCCTGTACAGTAGAACTGAGGAGTTTTTGTTTGGCACATTACCTTCGTAGGAGCCATACATTCTCATGTACTTAGTGATACCACCGGTAAACATCCCGGATTCGTCTGATATTGAAAATGTTTTCTGTTTAAACTGCAGGTATGTAAATGTGTTTAATGGTGCATTTGCCTCATTAAATAGTGCTGAATCAAATGTGTTTGCGATAAATATAATTCTCTGGCCTAAACCCTGATTGAGAACAATTTGCAGATCAGCAAGGTTTCCAACAGTTGCCTTATATTCGCTTCTGACAAGTTTAGATGCGTCGTCTGTTCCGTTAAACTGCAATATCCACAAATTCACTACAGAATTCTCATTTACGGCTATTCCCGCCCTGGTTACAATGGCACCAAATTCAGCCGGGGCAAGCGAAAAACCCATCTCCACCTGTTTTACCCTACCTACATTGGGAAGCTCTTTTGAGCAAGAGACCATGAATAGAACTGCAATCAGTGATATGAATGTGAATTTCCTCATAGCGTTGTTATATCGGTTTTACACATCTTACAGATAATCCTGCTGCTCTATTAATTGTGCTAATCTCGTTTATTGTTTCAGTAAAGCGTAATCTATATATATCATTTCCTGAAACGTCAACGGTAGTATATTGTCCATTAGGAGTTGTTGTTCTATAATTTGATGTCCCTTGACTACCAATTAGTCCTGCTGCCGGAAGAAAGACACTCCCATCCCGATTTGTACCATGATACCCTCCATACCATCGTCCTGCTACATTATTCATTCCTCCTTCACCCGCATTTACCCAAGTGCTCCCACTTGACCTTAATGAGTTAAATTCAGAAAAAGTAGGGATTCTCCAGCCTGAAGGGCACGGATTATACTGCTCTGACATATTCCACGATGATTGGATAGAAGTACTCCAATTAAATGGAGATACCTCATTTTTATAAAATTTTGTACTATTGGCAACGTCGTTACCCAGTGCCAAATCCACCGGTCCGTTAACAATATTTGTTGTTCCAAATGTTTGACCATATTTTCTATGCCACTGAAACATAAGTCCATATGGGTTATTAACCGGGTCGTAGCCAACATTCACCGGTGCCCAGTACAGATCGCCAATCCGGACAGGCTGCAATCCGTACCAGAGGTCGTCGTAGCCGCTGCTCACCTCGTATGAGACAAGGTTCCATTCGGCCACTCCGGTAATATTGAGCGATTTGGGACTTAGTTTAACATTCAGAATACAGGCATTTCCTGGGGTCAGGTTAAGCACTCCCGTTCCTCCAAGTTTCGTGGTAAATTCTTGGCCGTCAATGGTAAATGCAAATTCAATATCTTCCCGGTTTAATATTTGGGTTGGTACAAGAAGCATATGGAAATTCCTTTGTGGGAAAAGTGTCGAAGGGGTGGTTCCGGGATCGCTAAAAAGTGTTATGTTAGAGTTAATGTTTGTTAATGTTAAACTTGAAACCATTGACCCTCCGACAAACTCTCCGTTTGAGAGGCTAATTCTCAAATCGTTAATTCCTTCTTTATTTACCCTGAAAATATTGCTTCCGGAGGTGCTCTTCATCTCCATTCGGCTTATATTGCCTATGTTTTCATATCCGGATTTGTAAAACACAAATGCCACAAGAGTGAGTGCATGATTCATCTTAAGATGTACCAATGCATTACCTGAGTTTATCGCAGAGCCTCCTGATGGAGGTGTCTTATCCTGCGCACACCAGAGATAATCGGGGATGGAGTCCCTTTTGTGCTCTCTTGGGATGTTTACCATAAGCACAGCGTCCTTGCCAGTACCTACAAAGTTTGCCGGGTTTGCAGTAAAGGGGTAGTAGGCATATATTTTTGCATTATCGCCCTTAAGTGTTACCTCTCTTGCAACTCCTGACCCGTTATCAATTATCCACGAAGCTGCCGGTTTTACCAATCGCAGATTGGTGTATAGCCCATTACCGTCATAAAGTTGTGTCCCCAAATGGTTTGTTATCTGAATTCCAATCTCTTTTGCAGAGATATTAGTATCATCTACAAGAGATTTGGTTATCTCTCCTATTGCCGGAGATATTTGCAATGCGGCACTACCCTTAACCAGACTCCGCTCTTTTGAGCATGAGTTAAGCATAAGAAGGGCTGCAATTGCAAATATGTTAAGGCAATATCTCACCATTTGGCTCGTATGTTTTGCGGTTAGCTATTTATTTAGTTTATTACAACTTCACCCTCATGGCTTGACGACCATGGAGTTACAGTTACGCTTATTATATTCATCTGGGTACCTGAAAGCTTAACGGTGTATATGTACTGCTGACCTGCAACCCAGGTGATTGCTCCGCCTCCTGTTAGAGAGACATTGTAATCTTTATTGTCAATGTTAAAGCTGAATTGAACATTGTTTTTATTGGCTACCGAAGTAGGTACAATAAGCAGGTAAGCATTTACTTTAGACTTCAGCTCAGCAATATCCGCCGATGGTTGAGTTGTGAGAATTGAACCTGCGATTGATGTAGCGGATATCTCTGCAGTGGTCTCTCCGTCGGTAATTGTACCGTCTGCAACATTCATATACAGGTCGTTTGCAACATCCTTCATCTTTCTAAGTGCAGGTGAGGCGGTGTTGTCTTTAACCTTTACGCTGTTTATTGTTCCGGTTCCGTTATAGTTCTCCCCATAAATAACAAAAGCAATCTGAGAGAGTGCGTGTTTCATGGTTAGTGAAACGCTCGAGTTTGTACTGTTAATGTCAAACTCACCCCCCGCAACTGTTTTGTCCTGATAGCACCAGAGAAAATCAACTTGACTTGCCATTGGTTGGGTGGCCGGGATGTCGAGCCTTCTCTTTAAAGTGCTGTAAGATCCTGTTTCAACAGTCGTTGGGTCTGCAGGTGTTGGCGCATACGCATAAACCTTTGCATTTTCGGCAGATAGGTATAACATATTGGAAAGAGACCAGTTGATGCCTCCATAAGTAAGGGTGTACTTAGATTCATCAATGGCATAGCTCTCTGTTCCATTTGATTTTGACACCTGAACCCTGATAGTTTCACTGGTGATATTATCATCGGTGATTGTTGCCTTTGTCGCTGGCTGTCCAAAATTAGCAGTCAGAGAGATAGGCGCGATTCTTTCGTTCGAGATAAATCTGTTCTTGGTACAACCTGAGAGTAACACAAGAGCAATAACTGAGATTGAGATTATTCTTTTCATAGCTTAATAATTATTGTATTACCATATCTTCACCCTCAACAGGCACCCACTCCGTAATTGTGACTGATGAGACTGTTAGTGATGTTCCGGCAAGTTTTACTTTGTATATATATTGTTTTCCTTTTTCGAATTTAATTGGTGCACCATTGTTTATACTGTATGTATTCCCGTCAATTACAAACGAGAACTTGAGTTCTCCAGGAAGAATATCTTGGGTTGGGACAACAATTGCATTGACTCCATATGTATTTACCTGTGTCTTTAAAATATTGATGTCCGTTGCAGGAAACAGAGGGTCGGCAGAGCTGTTCTGAAGAATTTTTGCCACAGCAGGGGTGATTGTAACCTTACCTTTGACACCACCCGTAATTGCTCCGTTAACAATACTCATAGTAAGGTCGTTATCCATGGCTTTATTGACAATAATATGTGATGATGTTCCAGCGTCCTCTATTGAGAATTGCGTAAGTTCTCCCGCTCCGTTGTAGTTATCTTTGTAAACCAGCACCGAAACCTGAGCCAGTGCGTGGTTCATTGTCAGAGAGATTGTGCTTCTTGTATTTGAAACGGCACTCTCTTCGGTTTCAACCGGTGTGGCATACATATAATCTGCGGTGTTTCCGTCAGGATCTACAGAGATTGGTATTGAGAAAAATATTTGATTATTGGCGCCCAAGGTTGTGAAGGGGTAGTAAGCATATACTTTGGCCTTTTGTGAGCTAAGAATATAACTTGATGTTGACGTCCAGTCATTTAATCCGGCATAAGTGTATTCATTGTTTGTTATTCCGGATTGTGAATAGATGGTGTTATCTTCCAGTTTAAGAAGCTGGATTCCCATTTTTGACCCTATCGGGAACTGATCTCCCTGAATGGCAGATTTTGTTTGCGGAGGAGCAGGTGTTTTAACCTTAAGCAGGGCAACCTCTTGCATATGCAGGTTTGTCTTGCTGCATGAGAAGACAACAACTATTACTGCAAAAAGAGCAATTAATGTTTTTTTCATGGTATTATTATTTTGTTTCTATTTCAAGGTCTTCTACAACTTTATACTCCCAGCTTACAATATGGCTGTTAATTGTCATTTGGGAGGTTGTAATATTTATTGTTATTGCATAGGAGTGTCCCGTCCTGAAGTTATAGCCAAATCTCTCTCTGATGATTACCGGTGGCAGACCGGAGTTGTCTGCAGCCGGAATTATAACTTCGAGGTTAAACTCAGACTCGCCTGTTGCCGGCGCAAAGCATACCGGGTCATTTTCGTTTGTTATTGCAACAGTGTTGTCCAATGCTCCTCTTGTGATTTTTCCGGTATAGACATTCAGGTAAAACTGTTTGCAAAATCCTGTTATTCTAAAACTCATCTTTGAAAAGTCATGAAGAGTTTTGAGGGATGGATCTCTGCTGTCTTCGAATATGAACTTCACTTTTGAGGTAAGATGTTCGTAGTCAAGTTCTACTTTATTGATAACATCTTCCTGGGTTTTGCTTGAGAAGGCTCTTGTTGAGTGGATTACGTCTGTTCCGTGTTCAAACGGAATGGCCTCTCCGTTTAATTTTGTGTCACCTGTATAGGGTGCATATGAGTATATGGTGTACTCCTTTTTCTTGTCAAGATATAATTTGTCTCCGTCTAGTACTCCTCCGGCATTTTTAAACTGCATATTCTGAACAACCGGATTACCCCAAATGCTTGTTGCAGAGAAGCTGTTTCTCTCGTGAACAAAGACCCCTGTAATAAAGTCGGCTTTATAGCTCTCAAGATTCTCGGGAACACCTGAATCCAGTACCTTTCTAACCTGAAACTCCACTTTTGAGATACCAAAGGCCTCTTCCAAAGCCTTGGTACATCCGGTGACAAAAGAGCCGAGTGTAAATAAGGCTGCTGCAATGATTGCCGTATTATATGTAGATAATTTGCTCCTCATACTGCCCTATATATTAATCTTATCCTCAACAATTATCCAGGATTTTACCGTCGCTTTCAGCTCCATATTTATGTGGGTAATATCTATGTAGATTACGAGCCGTTTGGAGTATATATACTCGTTTTCAAGCTGGTTTAATTCAAGTGTTGTATTCTGTGTCTTCTGATTTGTGTAAACAAATTTTATCTCAAGCTCCTTTTTGTCAGGATCTACTCCCAATAAAGAGAATGTGCCGGTGAAGTTGTTTGTTTTGCTTGCCTCTGCCGAAATAGATGTGTTTGATACGGGATCGAAAATCAGCTGATTGTTGTGGAAGAGAAATCCTTTGGAGACTCCGTGCTGTGTTATAACACATCTCTCCAGTGAATCTTTTGCCCCCTCAATTATTAGCTGGTACTCAATGTTTTTTACCTGATTTACAAGGTTTATATTCAGGGTGTTCGGGGTAGCCGGAGCAACATAAAACTCTTTAACTGTAGATGAGAATACATCTCTTAACGGGTTTGTTGTAACGCTCATATTCCCATATGAATTCAGGAGCAGGCTTGCCTCTCGAAACTTGTCCATTGCACCAAATCTCACTCCTGAGGCCGATAGGTTTACAGATATAAAATTGTATCTCCCTACAGGTATGTTAATTGTATCTCTCTCTTTTACCGATCGTTTTATTCTCAAAAGTGAATCTCCTGAGTAAACATATGTAGTATAAACGGGACCAGTTTTGCTAAATGTACTATCTGAAGGACTTTTATAAACAACCTCCACCGCATATTGCTGCCACACGGGAGCAAAGACCTCCCGCTTGCTGCATCCGTACAGGAGTAGCGTGCTTATCAAAAAGTATATGCAGATGTTTAATTTCATCTTATCCCAGATCGTTTATACGAACCAAATCTGTAACTTATTCCTATGTTATAACTTGTAAGGCCAAATTCGATGTTTGTAAGAGATTCAGATATATAAAAACCTCCGTTGTTCACTACATATGTGTCGTACTTATCACTTCTGTACCCTGCCTTGATTCCGGCTTCCAGAGTAAAGCCTCTGTAGAGCGGGAGGGCGTATCCTATGCTGAGGCCGGCTCCTGTGTAGTTGCCGGTTTTTCCCTTCTCGTCAACGCTTACGTCTCGTATGTCAAAGTCTCCGTAAAGGCCATAGACTCCTGCGAACAGCCCTTTGAACAAACTTGTTTTTCCAATGTAGAGCCGGCCTTCGAGTATTGCGCCGCTCACCTTGTACCAATCCTGAGAGTTGATATCTGTGTTATCTGATATTGGGGCTTTAAAGCCCTCCGCCATTAATGAGAATCTCTTTGCAAAGAAGAGCTCGGCCGAAAGGTTAAAGATTGGGTCCGTCATTGTTGACGGGGGAATTACTCCCGCAAAGCCCAGAAGATTTGTTTTGATTGCGGCAACCGGCAGATAAACACCTTTTTCTCTCTCTTTCTGCCGTTTAGGTTCACGCTGCTTATCTTCTGAACTCTCTCTTTGATTCGTTTGCACCAAAGTTCTCTCTGTTTCGCTCTCTTTAACTAACCTGGCAGGTTGCTGCGGGATTGTTACATTTGCTGCAGGCTGAACCGAACTTGCCTCAACTGCAGTGTTCTGATTAGTTTTTACCGGAATCTGAGCCTCCGTTTTTATGCTCTCAGCCTTTATGATCTCTGTCTTTATGCTCTGATTCTTTTGGCTATGAACCTCTTGTCTCTCTGCTTCAGAGAGGGCTTTCACAAGTTTTGCAACAATTCGCTCGGTTAACTCCTCTTCGCTCTTTAAAAGATCGTTAACTGATCTCTCTTCAGGGAATCTCTCCATTACCCTTTGTTTAATGTCTGACTCAAAAGGGATCTCCCTGTAATTTGCCATGGCAGACACAAGCTCTTTATAAGCGGGTTTAAGGGTGTAAAAGATATCCTGATTTTCGTAATACCTTACCGGGAATGGTCTGTACTCTACCTTTACAAGATTTGATGAGGCATCGGTATCTCTTATTATAAAGGTGAAGCTTATATTATTCAGCCCGTGCCTTGTTTTAATATAAGAGCGCACCACGCTTCCAAGTACAGATGCTCTGTTTACTGCATAGATATTATCTTTATGCTCTGGTTTGATGTAGGCAATAATTGCCAGATGTGAAGATCCGCGCTGAATTGAACTCCTGTTGTAAGAGATAAACTCATTCATGCCCGATATTTCGGGACGGTTACTCTCGTAACTCATTTCTAGAACATTTGAGCCATTGGGGAATTTGAACTCAAATGATACTCCGGGGTGCAGCATGCTTTGAGCCTGCAGTACTCCCGTAATCAATATCATGCAGCCTGCAAGAAGGATGTGTCTGTATTTAAATAGTTTAGCCTGCATTTAAACTCTGTGTATAAATTTTACTGTTGTCGTCTGCGTATAGTATAACTCTGTCAAGAACCTCCTCTATCTGCATCTTAGTGTAGTTTGAGCAGTAATAAAAGAAGTTGCTGTGACGAAGGAAAATGTTGTTTTCATTGCCGAGGCATGACTCTTCAATCAAAAATGCAACTTTCGGATTCTTTTTGTGAACTCTCTCCATTGCCATTCTGAACGAGATATCACCGGCATCTTCATTAATAATTACAATGTCTGCTTTGGAGAGCCTCTCTCCTGCTCCGGCAATAAAGCCCTTTGAAGAGGTTCTTACAATTGCAAACGGATACTCAGAGAGCGCCTTGTTAAACGGAGATGAGAGCAAAGGCTCATCTTCCACCACAAGAACCTTGAGTCCGTTTTCAAGAACAGAGTCTGATCCGTAGAGGTTTCCTACAGGTAGCTCGAATGATATAATCTTATTGTCGCTGGTAATTTTAAGATACATGTGCCCACCTATCTTCCTTGAGATCTTGTGACAGATGGCAAGGTTAATACCTATTCCATCTTCAAATCTAAGTGTAGAAACGGCCTTATCTATACTCTCTTCAAATCCTGAATTCAACTCATCGAAATTGAGTATCTGCTCCTCTGAAATCAGCACCTGCAGAGCCTCCTTCTCACCATTTTTTGACACAACATTAAATGAGATAAAGACCTGCCCCTCTTTATTTAGATAAAAGGCGCTCATAAGAAGGTGATTAAGGAATTTCTCCAGCTTCTGCTTGTCAGAAAAAACAGTAATCTTCTGCTCCTCTTCCGAAGGATTGCAGTTGATGCTTAGAAGTCTCTTATTGCGCTTCTGCTCCTTGGTAATAATGTCCTGAGACTTTTCTACAAGCACAGAGACGCTTACCTCTTCTAGAAAAACTTCTTTTTCATAATCAAGAGAGTTAAGCGCAATTACCTTCTGTATCTTGTCAAGTAGGAGCGAGCTGTTATTCTTTATTATTGCCGCATAACTCCTGATATCTTCAATTGACTCCTCCTCCAGTATCAGATCCGTAAAACCGATAATGGCATTAAGGGGAGTATTGAGTTCATGTGATATCGTAGATGTGACAACATTTGTCTCAGAAAGCGATATATTATTAAGGTTCATCATTAAGGGGACTATTGCGGTTTGTGCAAAAATATATTCGCTCACCACCTCTATAAAAGAGTGGGGCGTGAAGCCGCATACCGGCTTTGCGGAGTTGCATTTCTTATGCCTGAATGTGCTGTGCTGCGAGGGTAAAACACAAAGCCAGATTGGCTCTTTTGAGAACAATCTGGCTGACTAACCAAATTACAACAATTTTCTGCTGAGCCACAAAGGTATTTCAACAATTATGTGTAATAAAAACATATAGCGTCAGCTAGCCGGAATGAGTGTTGAATGTGCAGAAAAGGGCTCCCTGCTTGAAAATTCAATATTCAATCTCTGCCAAATACATCCTCTTCCATCTCTTCATTATGTGGCCCCATTTCCATGATTTAATTAATTTTTCACTATTATAATATTGCAATACTCAACACTTGCACTATTCGAATTGCTCTGTCATCAGTTTATTTCATACCCTGCACAGGCCTCATCTAATTCCCAATTAACGCATCAACTTCACAATCTCACACCTTAATGTTATATTTGTGGAATGAAAGCTTATTTAGATTTACTAAAACATATAATGGAGAGTGGTACGCTCAAAAGCGACCGGACTGGTACCGGAACTAAAAGTGTTTTCGGGTACCAGATGAGATTTTCTCTGGAGGAGGGCTTCCCTCTTCTGACCACCAAGAAGCTGCATCTCAAATCAATAATTCACGAACTACTCTGGTTCATTAACGGCGACACCAATATAAAGTATCTTAACCAGAACGGGGTTACCATTTGGGATGAGTGGGCAGATGATAGCGGGAACCTTGGTCCTGTTTACGGGCATCAGTGGCGCTCATGGGAGTGCTCAGACGGAAGAACAATCGACCAGCTGAGCAATCTGATTGAGGGGATTAAGAAAAACCCTGATTCACGCAGGCATATTATTTCTGCTTGGAATCCGGGGGATTTAGACAAGATGGCGCTTCCTCCGTGTCACGCGATGTTTCAGTTTTATGTGGCTGACGGACGTCTTAGCTGCCAGCTTTATCAGAGGAGTGCCGATGTCTTTCTTGGAGTGCCGTTTAATATTGCGTCGTACGCACTTTTTACCTTGATGATTGCTCAGGTCTGCGGATTGAGGCCGGGTGAGTTTGTGCACACATTCGGGGATGCACACATCTACACGAATCATTTTGAGCAGGTTGCACTTCAGCTTTCGCGCGAGACCCGCCCTCTGCCTGTAATGAAAATTAACCCGGAGGTCAAATCAATTTTTGACTTCAAATACGAAGATTTCACTCTGGAAGGATATAACCCTCACCCGGCCATCAAAGCCCCGATTGCGGTCTGATATTATTTATAACTATGAACAACATTGGCGAAAAAAAATATAAGCTCTCAGTTATTGTTGCCGTAGCAGAAAACAACGCAATTGGCAAAGATAACCGATTGCTGTGGCACATCTCAGAAGATCTTAAATACTTTAAACGCATCACAAACGGATCTCCGGTAATAATGGGCCATAAAACATGGCTCTCAATTGGCAAGCCACTTCCCGGCAGACGAAATATTGTGCTTAGCAGGTCACTCTGCCAGTCATCTGACAAGACTCTTGACAGTAATTTTGACAAGTCATCTGACAAGTCACAAGACACTCAAATTGACAAAGCGCATGACTTAGCTGTTGCCAAAACCACCGGAAGTTCGCAAGCAGAGTACCGGTACTTAATCCCAGGAGCAGAACTCTACGCCTCACTTGAAGAGGCATTGAACGATATTCACCCCTTAGATTCCGGTGAAGCTTTTATTATCGGAGGCGGGGAGGTTTACAAACAGGCCCTTCCTATAGCGGACAAACTTTATCTTACAAAAGTCCATGTAACTGTAAATGATGCCGATACCTTCTTTCCGGAGATCGACCCTACGAAGTGGCGCGAAACTTCCCGCGAATCCCACCACCGTGGCGAGCGCTTCGAACACCCATTCGAATTTATTGTTTACGATAGATTTTAAGTCTTGTCGTAAGTGCCATAATATTAGTATCCTACAAAGTCGGCTATCTCGAAATCAAACAGATCAAATTTGCAACCAATTAATTATCTGACATTTATCAAGACACTTAAAATTTAAAAACTCCTACTCCTGATATATTTCTCAACCTACCACTCTTTTCCTTTCCTTTCCCTTCTCTTCCCATCTCTTACCTTACCTTCTCACTCTTCTTCTTGCATTCCTCTAACTCCTCTCATTCCTCTAACTCTTTTCACTCTCCTCGCATTCCTCTAACTCTTTTCACTCTTCACACACTTTTCTCTCTCCTCGCATTCCTCTCACTCTTTTCACTCTTCACACACTTTTCTCTCTCCTCGCATTCCTCTAACTCCTCTCTTTCATCACATTCCTCTAACTTCTCTCTTTCATCACATTCCTCTAACTCCTCCTACCCCTCTCAATCCATACATTCCCCTCTATATTCTCATCTAACCTCTCGCACTCTTCTCTTCTCGCATTTCTTCCGATCTCTCCCATTTCTCGCATCTCTTCCTATCTCTCCCCATCTCTTCCATCTCTTACATTTCTCGCGTCTCTTCCGATCTCTCCCCATCTCTACCCTTTCTCGCATTCTTCCAACTCCCCACTACCTTCTCATCAAATTCCTCTCGTTCCCAACCTTCACACTTTTTATTTTACAAGCTCCTTTACTTTACGCACCTCTTTACTTTACCCCACTTTACAACAAAAAAGAGATTAACAACGACTGTCAGCTTTGTTTGAATAAGAAATATTTTCCCGCGTTGAACAAACGGGAGGAGTTTTCTGTTATTATCCCTAAACGAAATTCTTTTACAAAAGAGATTTAATATGAGAAATATAATTGCAGCGGTTCTTTTAATTGCTCTGCCGTTAGTTGCAGGGGCAGAAAACCGCACATTGGAAAACTATTCAAAAACACAAAAGAGTATGAAAACATTAAATAAATTCGAATTTCCGGAACTTCCTTACGCTTACGATGCATTAGAACCATTCATTGACAAAATGACAATGGAGATTCACTACAGCAGACACCACAAAGCCTATTTCGACAACTTTGTAGCAGCTATAAAGGGTACAGAGATGGAGTCTAAAACCATTGAGGAGATTTTTGCAAATATGAGTAAATACCCTGCAGCTGTCAGGAATAATGGCGGAGGATTTTACAATCACGTTATTTACTGGGAGAACATGAAGGTAAATGGAGGTAAACCTTCTGCTAAACTAGAGGCTGCTATCGTTAAGAAGTTCGGGTCGATGGATGAGTTCAAGAAGCAATTCTCCGATGCCGGTAAGACTCGCTTTGGCAGTGGCTGGGCATGGCTGAGCGTTGACGAGAAGGGCGAACTGTTTGTCTCTTCAACCCCTAACCAGGACAACCCGCTGATGGATGTCGCAGATAAGAGAGGTACTCCGGTTCTGGGTATGGATGTGTGGGAACATGCTTACTACCTGAAATACCAGAACAAGCGCCCGGACTACATTGAGGCTTTCTGGAGTGTTATCAACTGGGATGTGGTTTCTAAGCGTTACGATGCATTGGTGAAGTAAATCTCCGCGCCACTTTTGTTCAACGCATTGTTATTTAGACACTTGCAAAATAGACTTTAACGAGACTAAAGGTAATCTCGTTGAAGTCTTTTTTTTAATTAATTGCTAAACAGACACATAAGCAAAAGTGGCGCGGAGATTTTGCGTAGTGTGTGCTGGCGCGGTGTGTGGCACAACACAGGGCAAGGAGCAATGAGGCGTGTAGAGCAGCAGGTGGGGCTTTGCAGTATGAGGCCTGATAGTAGCGGAGAGTCTGCTACAAAGCGGATGGCGGGCGCGGAGATTTTGCGTGGTATGTGCTGGCGAGGAGTGTGGCGAGGAGATTTACCGTGTGAGATCGGCAAAGATGTCGGCGACGGTTTCGGGGTGGCGAATCATGGTGGCGGCCTGACCGATTTCAAGTTCGCCCTGTGAGAGGTCGCCTTCGAAGATGCCTCGTTTGGCACGTCCCTTTCCAAGTAGTTCGCGAAGTTCTTCGGCAGATGCTCCACGATTTTCGGCCTCTGCTACTGCCTTTGAAAAGTCGTTTTCGACCAGTCTGGCCGGAGCAAGTTTTTTAAGAAGAAGGCGCGTTCCCCCTTCCGGCAGGCCGCGGCAATACTCTTTAAATGATTCGTGGGCAGAACTTTCACTGCACAATGCAAAGCGTGTTCCTATCTGAACCCCGTCTGCTCCCAGAACAAAGGCAGCATTATAGCTTGCACGTGACGACACCCCGCCGGCAGCAATCAGCGGTATTGAGATTGCTTCCCGAACTGCAGGAATCAGGCAGAAAGTTGTGGTCTCCTCCCTTCCGTTATGACCGCCGGCCTCAAAGCCCTCGGCCACCACAGCATCAACTCCCGCCTCCTGACACTTAACGGCAAATGCAGAACTTGAAACCACATGAGCAACAACCACTCCCCGCTCCTTCAGGAACGGAGTCCACTTTTTGGGGCTCCCGGCCGAGGTAAATACAATAGGTACCTTCTCCTCTTCAATTATATTCATAATCTCCTCTATCTGAGGATAAAGCAACGGAACATTAACCCCAAACGTACGCCCCGGTATAAGCGCCTCCCTGCAACTACGAATATGGTGCCTGAGATTGTCCGGATGCATTGATCCCGCTCCAATCAGGCCAAGCCCTCCTGCGTTACTCACTGCCGATGCCAGCCTCCATCCGCTGCACCAGACCATACCTCCCTGAATAATGGGAAATTCAATCCCAAAAAGTTTGCAAATTCTGTTTTCCATAACACCACAAAAATAATGATAAAACCAGCATTTATTTATCTTTGTGTTAAAACTTAAATTATGGCAAACATAGAAAGAGACGGCTTTGGAAGCCGGTTCGGAGTTCTGGTGGCAGTGGCCGGTTCGGCAGTAGGTCTCGGAAATTTATGGAGGTTCCCCTATTTGGTTGGAAATAACGGAGGTGCAGCATTCATAATCCTTTATCTTACCTTTGTAATTCTGCTCTGTTTGCCGATTATGTTTTCTGAGTTTATTATTGGAAGGAGAACCCAATCAAATGCGTTCGGAGCAATTAAGAAAATAGCACCCAAATCGGGTTGGCTTTCGATAGGAGTGATAAGTGTTGTAGCATCAATTTGCATTATGTCTTTCTACAGCGTCGTTGGGGGATGGACACTGGAGTATATTTTTAAGTCGTTCTCTCCGAACTTTCTCACATCTGACAGCTCATCGCTTGCAAACCAGTTTTCAGGCTTTTCTCAGTCATCTTTTATGCCTGTTGCAATGCACCTTCTGTTTTTGGCTCTTTCGGCCCTGATTGTTGTTGCAGGGGTTAAAAACGGAATTGAGAAGTACTCAAAAATATTAATGCCAATTCTTTTTGTACTGGTATTGTTGCTTGCAATAAGATCTCTGACGCTCGACGGCTCGGGTGCAGGCGTTAGGTTCCTTCTGTACCCCGATTTTTCAAAAATTACAGGAGAGACAATGCTTGCGGCACTAGGTCAGGCATTTTTCTCGCTCAGTTTGGGAATGGGCTGTATAATAACTTATGGTTCATACGTAAACAAAAAAGAGAATCTGTTTAAGATTTCGTTTATGTCAGCTGCCGCCGATACGGGGTTTGCAATCCTCGCCGGTCTTGCGGTAATGCCGGCTGTTTTCGCATTCGGAATCTCGCCGGGACAGGGGCCAAGTCTTGTATTCATAACTCTCCCTCAGATTTTTGCACAGATGCCGTTTGGCAACCTAATTTCAATAGCATTCTTCTTTATACTAATGATTGCAGCAATAACATCTGCAATATCCCTTCTGGAGGTAGTAGTTGCCTACTTCACCGAAGAGATTAAGATGAGCCGGAAAACAGCCGTTATAATTACATTCCTTATTATCGGACTCTTTGGAACATTCAGCTCCCTTTCACAAGGCCCGCTTAAAGATGTCACAATTTTCGGAAAGACATTCTTCGATCTCTTTGACTACGCCTCTTCAAACGTGCTTCTTCCGGTTGGAGGTCTGCTCGTTGTGCTGTTCGTAGGATGGAGAATGAAGAGGGCAGATGTTCTGGATGAACTTACCAGCGGAGGGACTGTCGCTTTAAGAAAGTCCCTCTTTAGTGGGATTATGCTGGTAATTAAATTTTTAGCACCAATTGCTATCTCAATAGTTCTGCTGAACAGTATTTTTTAATACTGCCTGAGATTTTAACGTTGACAACGCTTTAGATACCTTGCCAGTTTTTTAACCTTTGGCCCTGAAAACTCTATTTGCTCTCCAACTTGTTCATATTTATGAGGAACAAACTGGAGGATTGTGGCAGTTGCAAAGCTCTCATCCTTTGCCATTACAATATCGAGTCTGCCACTGCCGTTATCGCTAAAATAGAGCACAAGCGAATTGTCGCCAAGCTCTCCGCGAAGCACATTCTCTAGAGCACTCTTACTCTCTCTGTCAAAATAAAAGGACTCCCTTTTAACAGGGCTCCCTGTAACGACATACACCTCCTGCTTATTTTTAAAAATGTAAATAAGGGCAGCAGCAATAAAGACAATTACAGAAGTAGAGTAATCCTTTAAAATGAGTGCAACACCCGATACGGTAACAAGCGAAAGTGCGAGGATAAGAATTTTTATATTTAATCTTTTTACTATTTGATTTTCCATGATATATCTGTTTTAAGGGTAATTTTAGATTGAGCTGAACAGGCATTATACGGCGGTTACCGGCTGTACAAACAGGTAAGCCGCTCCGGAAATGCAGTCCGGAGTTAAAATAAAAACAGATATGGCTAAATAATTATCTCCCTGAGCCTGTATACGAACAGGCTATTACTGTTTGAGAATATCTGAATAAGGCTCTCGCTTTTGCTTTTCACCGAATGGGTAAAGAACCTTTTTAGTGAGTTTTCCCGAATTGCAGAGTACTGAACAGTTTTGCCAAGACGAAAATTGATTCCTGAATTACTCCACGGAGAGTTGCTGCGGGCAGAAACTCCCGGAAGCGAAACTGACCCATCCTGAACAATTGCAGAGAAAGGAGATGCTTCTGCCTCCGAAAAAGAGAATCCGTTAAGAGCAGCGTGTTTATCCGTTTTGGGATTATCAGGAGAGCTGCGAAAATGCCCCGCAGAGCCGGCAAGCAGAAGGCACACCAGCAATGCAGGAATTAATGTCCGCAAAAACTTATTTTTTATCTCCTTTAATCTGTCCAACTTAATTTATTATTTGTCAGGAAGCTCTTCTCTTTACTCTCAATTTTCGTGCAAAATTAGTTATTGTTTTACAGGAACTCTTTTTCGCAATATTTCCTTAACAATTACACCAAGCAGAAGTAGAATCAGTATTCCTGAAGAGATTCTTGAGTAGAGCTCTCCCTTGGTAAACGACTCCGGCTTAAACTCAAATTCAATTGTATGGCTGCCCGCAGGAAGTTTAAGACCCCTCAGGGTGTAGTTGGCTCTGAATATAGAAAGCTCTTCTCCATCGACATAGGCACGCCATCCGGCAGGGTAATAAATCTCGCTGAATAGAGCTACTCGTGTACCTTTTGCATTATACTGATATTTGAGTTTGTTGGGCGAGTACTCTGTTAGGACAATAAGCTCATCGTCAGACAGAGTATCTTTTGAGTACCCCTCTGTTAAAGAGGCATAACTTTCGTTTACCACAGCATGCTCTCTAATGTCAAATCCCTGATCTGCAGTGGCCGGATTGAGCATATTTATCTCTCTTGTATTTGACTCTGCTAATTTAATATCGGTTACGAACCATGCATTGCCAAAAGCGTGCTCATTAACCAGCGGAGAGCTCTCGGGAGAGATTACAATATATCTGGAGTTTAGCATACTCAAAACCGGATAGAAGCCAAGAGCGTTCTGAGCATCCTCAATAGTTCGGCTCTCACGAAGGTCATTTGCTATTTGCTGCATCTCGCGGAAGAGGTGATGATCAATCATATCCTGATACCTTTGCAGCTTTGCGGGACTGTAGCCCCCAATGGTTTTGTGATGGTAGCTTATATGTGAGTCGTTAAACGGACTCTCTACGCTCAAGTCCAGTACCCTGTAATTAGGGTCCTTGTCCTGAAGAATGAGCTTATCAACTGTTCTCAGTGCATATTGGTTTTCAAAATCGCGACGCTTCACAAAATGGTCTTCGTTAAGATATCTCTTTCCAACCATCCATAAATCGGCAATAAAGATCAAAGCAATTATCCCGTAAACAAGTACTTGCTTAATTTTGCCCTTATAGCCGAACCAAATAACAGTAGCGCCGGCCAGAATGAAGAAGAGCGAACGAATAGCATCGGTTCTCAGAAGAGAGATCCTGTCACTCATAAGAGGTTCTCTTAATGTCTCCGGGAGACGGGCATCTCCTGCAGAGACAAACGAACCGGCCAAAGAGGGAATAATTGCAAAGAGGAGCGCAAGGCCGGCGGTAATTGCAAGTGATATCGAAAATGCCCGTTTAAGTTTTTTCTCGTCATACTCTTTTTTAAGAATCCTGTCCAGAACCACAATCGCAAGCAGCGGAATTGTAATCTGTAGTATGACAAGTACCATCGATACTGTTCTGAACTTGCTGTAAAGCGGAATATACTTAAAGAAAAACTCCGTTACAAAAAGAAGGTTAGAGCCCCACGAAAGCATTACGGCAAGCAGGGAGACGCCGGCCACCCACCACCTCAGAGGCCCCTTTATAAGAATAAGTCCAAGAACAAAAAGGAATACAGAGAGAGCTCCCATATACATCGGGCCTGCGGTAAAGGGCTGCGGACCCCAGTAGAGCGGCAACTGCTTAATGACCTGCTCTGCGCCGGTATAGCCACCCGCTTTAAGAGCCTTGTATGTCTCTGAACTTCTTGACAACTCTCCACCCGATGAACCTCCGTTAAAGTTGGGAATCATAAGGTTCGGCATCTCTTCGGGGCTATACGACCAGTTTGTTGCATATGAAATATCAAGACCCTTCTGATCTTTACCCTCCTCTTTGGCAAGATCTGAACCGCCTCTCATTGTAAATTTCGAGTACTCATAAGTTGGCCAAAGGTGATTTGTGTTGGATACAATTCCCAGAAAACCTGCAACCAGTAGCATTGCAGAGACAGTTATAAACTTTCTGAAGTATCCCTCCTTAACTGCCGAGTAAAGCTCGGCGATTGCCAGTGCAAGAACAATCATTGCAAGGTAATATGTTATCTGAGGGTGGTTTGCCTTAATCTGGAAGCTGAGGGCAAAAGCGAAGAGAAGAGATCCAAGCAGAGCCTTTCGTTTGTATGCATAGACAACAGCTGCCACAACCCAGGGCATAAAGGCAATCGCCACCATTTTTGAGTTGTGTCCAACCTGAATAATCTGCAGATTGTAAGAGCAGAATGTTACAGCAAAGGCACCAATAGCAGAGAGCCACGGGTTAATTCCAAAAGCAAGGAACATCATGAATGCCCCTGCCAGACTAATCAGCAGGTATGCCGGAGGACGAGTTCCGGAGACCTTATTTATCAGTTTGTAGAAGTAATCGGTGTAATCACCTTCGTAGATTACAGAGATTGTTGTTGCAGGCATGCCCGAAAACATAGAGTTTGTCCAAAGCGCCGGATCTTTGTCAGGATTTGCCTTGTTATACTCAATAATTTCATTGGCCATTCCTCTCCAGGCTGCAATATCACTTTGATTAACAACCTTATTCTGTAACACCTGAGGTGTAAAGAGATAGGCTGCAACCGCAAAAAGCAGTATCGGTATCAGATACTGTTTGTATCTCTTAATAAACTCCTTCATATAACTTTAATTTATTCTCTTTCTGTAATTTGATCAAGTATCCCGGCAAGCTGTTCGGTTAAATTTTTTCTTGAATATTTATCGATGTTTACCCCTTTCGGGTATGCTGAGCCCTCTTTATAGAAGTTGTAGACCTCGTCTATCCAGGATGAAACACCCTTTTTATCCTTAAAATCGAACATCCGGCCGGCTCCGCTCTCTTCGAGTGCAATGTCCATATCGCCGCCCTTTGGCCCAAATCCGAGTACAGGTTTCCCTGCAGCCAGATATTCAAAAAACTTACCTGTCATTATCCCCTTGGACTCAGGCTCCATCCCCCCCGAAAGTAGCAAAATACGCGCCTTTCGCTGCCACGTTACAACCTGATCGTGTGGCATATACTCCATTAAAATAAGATTCTCCCTAAGACCGTTTTTGTAAATATCATCAATAATTGATTTATCAATATTTCCAATAAGCCTTATCCTTAGCTCCTTTGCAAAGACCTTGCTCTTTCGTGCCCTCTCCCCCAGCACCTTCCACAAAACAGATGGATTCTGCACTGCCACAAACAGCCCTGTATAGGTAATCGTAAAGTTAATCTCTGACTCAGGCTCCTTTCCTTTGAAATCCTCTTTATCAAATCCGTTGGTAACAACATAGACATCACTCCCTCTCAGCTCCCTAAGCTCTGCAGCAATAGTGTTTGTAACTGTAACAACTGCATTTGCCTCCCTTACCACCCTCTTCTCCAGTTTTTCATGAATACCTTTCACGTATGAGGTGTGGCCCATGTACTTGAAGTTGTAAATCTTTGTCCAGGGATCTCTGAAATCTGCCAGCCAGGGAATTCCTGTTGCTTTTGAAACCTTTCTGGCAATCAGGTGCATAGAGTGGGGAGGTCCTGTGCTCACAATAGCATCAACAGGACTCTCTTTCAGATATTTCCTGAGATACTTCACAGAAGGAGATACCCAAAGTATCTTTGGATCGGGAATAAAGATATTGCTCCTGATAAAGAGAGAGAGCCTCTCTTTAAAAGAGACACTGCGGGATGCCGAACCGTGAGCGTTTATGAACCCCGGCTTAACGGACCCCTTTCTCTTTCCTGTAAAGAGTCTGTAAAGTGAATACGGTTCTGTGATTTTTCGCTTTATAACCTCTATGCCGGGCGGAATCTCTTTCTCTAACGACTTGTCCTCGGCCATAAATTCAGGATTATCCGGAGTGTAGATAACGGGTTCATACCCGAACTCCCTGAGGTATTTGGTAAACTTAAGCCACCTCTGAACTCCGGAGCCCCCGAACGGAGGCCAGTAATAGGTTATGATGAGTATTTTTTTCAACCGTTAAAATTCAGAATTGTCAATTCTGATATATCATTTAGGTTCTATTTAATAAATATTTCATAAAGCGCTCTGATAACGTCTCCCTGAATTGTTGTAAATCCGTCTTTGTAAACAGGATCACATCCATTTGTCATCATCACAAAGCCAAACCTTTTATTCGGCTCAAAGAACATCGCGCTGTATAGTCCGTAAGCAGATCCTGTATGCCCAACCATCATCTCTCCCGGGATTAGGTTTCCGGCGTGTCTTAAAGCAAGGCAATAGCTGTTAAGTTCACCTGTCTCAACAACAGGAGTCTGCATAAGTTTTGCGCTCTCTTCCGACAGAACTCTCACGCCGTTCTCCCCAACTCCGTAGTTCATGTGCATTATCATGTAGCGGGCAAGATCGTATGCCGATGTTTTCATACCACCTGTAGGCGAAAAGAGCGGAGTGCTGTAACCCATTACATACCCCGAATCGATATCTTTTGCCCTGCTCAGATAGGCAGCCGGCTGAATCTTAAATACCCTCTCCGCTCCTGCGGTTGTGTCAACGGGCTCTTTACTGTACAGCGGAACATATTTTGCTGCATCAAGAGAGTCGACATTGAAACTTGCAGTAAGGCCAAGCGGATTTATAATTGTCTCTTTAATAAGATTATCGAACCTAATACCTGAATACTTTTCAATAATTGCACCAAGTGTGTTGAATCCCAGATTGCAGTACTCATACTTTGTGCCCGGCTCATAATCGTTATAACTCTTTGCGTATTCAGGGGTCTTCAGAGGATCTATCACATCAAGCCTGAAGTATCCGCCTGCATCGTTCATACTTGAAGTGTGCGAAAGCAACATCTTAACTGTAATTGGCACATCCGGGTACTTTGGATTTCTTACGGTAAAACCTACCAGATTACTCACATCTTCGTCCAGGCTAAAAAGACCCTTTTCAACAAGTGTCATAAGGGCAGTTGTAGTGAAAGATTTTGATATTGAGGCTATTCTAAAAATATCATCTTGTGCCAGAGGGCTCTTCTCTTCAAGGTTTTTGTACCCGAACGAGTTGCTGTAGATAATCTTTCCGTCTTTTACAACAGCAACTGCAAGGCCAACAGCCCCGGTACTATCCATAATATTGCCAATCTTCTCCTCCACCTTGCTCTCCTTTGACTGAAAACTGCAAGCGGTCACTACTGTAGCGATACTTAAAATTGCAGCGATGTTTCTGAAAATTCTCTGTTTTTTCATAAGCGGTTAATTTTAGCGGACATTTCACAAAGATAGAGTTTTGAAATAAAATATATCTATTTTTGTAAGAATGAACTCCGATAAAAAAATAGCAGAAACCCCTTTAATGAAACAGTATCTGGCCATCAAGGCCAGGTATCCTGACGCACTTTTGCTCTTTAGAGTAGGTGACTTTTACGAGACCTTTGGAGAGGACGCTGTTACTGCATCTAAAGTGCTTGGAATCGTACTCACCAAAAGGGCAAATGGTGCCGCCTCCCATGTAGAGCTGGCAGGATTTCCACACCACTCTATCGACAGCTATCTGCCCAAACTTGTAAGAGCAGGATACCGGGTTGCAGTCTGCGATCAGCTGGAGGACCCCAAACTCACAAAGAAGATTGTAAAGAGGGGCATAACAGAGCTGGTTACTCCCGGTGTTGCATACAACGATCAGCTGCTTTCAAACAGCGAAAACAACTTTCTCTGTTCAATTTGCTTCAAGGGAGAGAGTGCAGGAGTTGCATTTCTGGACATCTCAACCGGCACATTCAGGGTTGCATCGGGTTCACTGGAGTATGCAGAGCTGCTGCTTGCAAGTTTGGCCCCAAAGGAGGTTCTGGTGGAGCGTTCGTTCCGCAAGGGCTTTGAAGAGCGGTTTGGTAGAGATTACTACATAACACCTATGGATGAGTGGGCATTTGTTCAGGATGCCGCTTACGAAAAGCTTAGAGAGCACTTTGGAACAACCTCTCTCAAAGGGTTTGGAGTTGAGGAGATTCCACTGGCGGTAACTGCTGCCGGAGCGATTCTCTTTTATCTTGAACTGACCCATCACGAGGGGCTGGGGCACTTATGCTCAATATCAAGGATTGACGAGGGCGAGTTTGTCTGGATAGATAAGTTCACGTTCCGGAATCTGGAGGTTTTCGGGAGTTCGCAGGAGGGTGCTGTCTCGCTCTTCAAGACAATTGAGCGATGTGCCAATCCGATGGGTTCAAGAACCCTGCGAAACTGGCTTGCCATGCCACTGAAAAATATCGATCAACTCAATATCAGACACAATATTGTAGAGACACTTTTCACGCAGAGAGAGCTGAGAGATAATCTGAGGAAGCTTCTCCACGAAGCCGGCGATCTTGAAAGAGTTGTCTCAAAAGCTGCTGCAGGCAGAATAACTCCACGTGAAATGGTCATGCTCAGGCGGGGTCTTCACCAGATTTCACCTGTAAAAGCTCTCTGCCACAACTCACCATCACAGCACCTTCGCTCATACGGAGAGGCACTTGACGAATGCGAAATTCTGCTCGCAAAACTCACCAAAGAGCTACTTCCCGACCCCGCCGGCCTAATCGGAAAAGGAGATGTAATATCACCCGGCATCAGTTCAGATCTGGACTCACTCCGCGATATTGCCCGTCACGGCAAAGAGATACTTGCCGACATTCAGGAGAGGGAGACAAAGCGTACAGGAATAACTTCACTCAAAATAAGCTACAACAATGTGTTCGGGTATTATCTGGAGGTACGTAATACACACAAAGACAAGGTACCGCAGGACTGGATACGAAAACAGACTCTCGTAAGTGCTGAGAGGTATATTACCCAGGAGCTCAAGGAGTACGAAGAGAAAATTCTTGGAGCAGAGGAGAAAATTCTTGCCCTTGAACAGACCCTTTTCAACAATCTGATATCAGCCATACAGCAGAACATTCCGGCCATACAACAGAACGCATCTGTACTGGCACAGCTTGACTGCCTGGCAGGCTTTGCACTGCTTGCTCAGGAGAATAACTACTGCCGCCCGGCTCTTAACACAGGAACGACCATAGAGATTAAAAACGGAAGGCACCCTGTTATTGAGACACTTATGCCTCCGGGAGAGGAGTACATCGCCAACGATATAACACTTGATAACGACACTCAGCAGATAATTATTCTCACCGGACCTAACATGGCCGGTAAAAGTGCCTTGCTGAGGCAGACAGCCCTGATAGTTCTGCTTGCCCAAACAGGCTCTTTTGTTCCGGCTGAAAGCGCAACACTGGGAATCACCGATAAAATTTTCACAAGAGTTGGCGCATCGGACAATATCAGTCGCGGTGAGAGTACCTTTATGACCGAAATGCTCGAAACATCCACCATTCTTCACAACCTGTCGTCGCGCTCCCTTGTTCTACTTGACGAAATTGGCAGAGGTACAAGCACATACGATGGAATGTCAATAGCATGGGCCATAGTGGAGTACGTACACGAACACCCTCAGCACAGGGCAAAAACGCTCTTTGCAACCCACTACCATGAGCTAAACGACTTGGAGGAGAGGTTCCCCAGAGTTAAAAACTGGCACATTTCTGTAAAAGAGGTTGGTAAAAATGTTATCTTTCTGCGAAAATTGTGCAGAGGTGGTGTTGAGCACAGCTTTGGAATCCATGTTGCAAGGATGGCGGGAATGCCGCGTGAAGTTGTCACCGGAGCAGAAAGGATACTCAGGCAGCTCGAGAACTCAGGTGCGGGCAAAGAGAAAAAGGGAAAGAAGATTACTGCAAATCAGGATGCCGTACAACTCTCGTTCTTCAAGCTTGATGATCCGCTTCTGATAGAGATAAGAGACGAGCTCAGGGATATGGACATAAATGCCCTTTCGCCGCTTGATGCATTTGACAAATTAAGAAATTTAAAAAAGAGATTGGGTCTTTAAGGAGGAGATATGATTAGTTATTACAGAAGATTCCAGATGATATTCAAGCTGATGGTCGAAAGCATAACGTTTGCTTTCGGTTCGCTTAAAGGAGACAAGTTCAGGACCTTTTTGTCGCTGTTTGGCGTAACTATCGGTATCTTCTCTATTGTTACAGTCTTTACTGCAATAGACGCGTTACAGAGCAATGTAGAGAGAGGGTTAAACAGCTTTGGCTCAACAACAGTTTACGTACAGGAGTTCCCTTTTGCTCCAGAAGAGGGAGAGGAGTATAAGTGGTGGGAGTTCCGCACAAGGCCAACGCCCAAATATGAGGAGTATCTGTTTCTTAAAGCAAATTCCAAAACATTGGAATCCACTGCCTTTGTTACATTTACCAACCTTTCGGTTAAGTACCGCCGTAACTCATTTACAGGAGGATTTGTTACTGCCCCTACCTACGAATGGGACAAAGTGGCAAATGTAGAGATTGAGTCTGGGAGGTACTTCTCGATGTCTGAGACGCAGTCCTCTGTTCCGGTTGCAATTCTTGGATACGCTGTTGCAGAGAATCTTTTCGCCGGCGAAGATCCGATAAACAAAATCATAAAGCTTGGTAACAGCAACACAAGGGTAATCGGCGTTATGAAGAAGGCCGGAGAGAGTATTGTCAACATTTTTGATACCGATAACTCTGTACTTATTCCTTACAGCTATGCAGGCACTTTATTTAACGTGAAGCGCTCATCTGCAATGATTTGCCTGAAACCTCACGACAATATCTCAAGAGATGAATTTATTCAGGAGATGAGGCAGCTTATGAGAGCGGTGAGACGACTTAAGCCAAAGCAGAAAGATAACTTTGCCCTTAATGAAATGACATTCCTGCTAAACTCAACCAAGGAAATTTTTGGAGGAATAAACCTTGCCGGGTGGATTATAGGCGGTTTCTCAATACTGATAGGGGGCTTTGGAATTGCAAATATTATGTTCGTCTCTGTTAAGGAGAGGACAAATCTTATTGGTATTCAAAAGGCACTCGGTGCAAAGAAATACACAATACTAACACAGTTCCTGGCAGAGGCGGCAGTTCTCGCTATTGCAGGCGGTGCCGTGGGAATACTCTTTGTATCTCTTCTGGTGATGGCAGTGGGAAGCAATGAATCATTTCCAATGCAGCTTAGCGCATACAACGTGATAAGAGGACTTATGATTTCGTCTGTGATCGGAATTGTTTCAGGATTTTTGCCGGCCTACACTGCTGCAAATCTGAATCCGGTAGATGCAATTAACTCTAAATAGTTTGAGACTCTTTCAGGGGGCTTAACTCTGTTTCAGAGAGTCAACAATTTTTGTAAGCTCTACAAACTCCTCAACAGAAAGCTGTTCAGGTCTTTTGGCAAAGAGATAACTATCAGGTAATTCTAGCCCACCAATTAGAGGCTTCAAAGAGTTTCGTATGGTTTTGCGCCTCTGGTTAAAAGAGGTCTTAACAACAGCCTTAAAGAGCGATTCGTCACACCCGAGTGACTCTCTTGAGTTTCTCTTAAGCCTTATAACTGCCGACTTAACCTTAGGTGGCGGGATAAATTCATTCTCATCAACAGTAAAGAGATACTCAATTGAGTACCAAGCCTGAAGCAAAACAGACAATATTCCGTAAGCCTTTTTACCGGGATTCGACGCAAGCCTCTCAGCCACCTCTTTCTGTACCATACCCACAACCTGAGGAATACGGCTCCTGTAATCCAGGACCTTAAAGAAGATCTGAGAAGAGATGTTATACGGAAAGTTACCAATCACCACAAACTCCCCATCGAAAATATCTTCAAGCTTCATTCTCAGGAAATCGGCTTCGTACAGAGACTCCTCCAGTGCAGGATAGTGAATTTTAAGATATTCAACCGACTCAGAGTCAATCTCGGCAAGTTTAAGGTTAATATCCGGGTCAACGGCAAGGAACTGAGTAAGAACACCGGTTCCCGGCCCCACCTCTATTACATCAATCCCGCCACTTTTATCTAAATCCGAAAGCTCAAGCGAATCCACGATACGCTTTGCTATTTTAGGGTCCTTGAGAAAATGCTGACCCAACGCCTTTTTTGCCTTTACATACATGCTGCAAAGGTATAAAAATAAATCAGCACCCTCACAGGAAGGTGGTCGCTCACCCCTCCGTTATATCTTGGCCCAACATATGTACGTCTGGG
Organism: Bacteroidales bacterium UBA5548; assembly: GCA_002425935.1. Lineage (GTDB taxonomy): Bacteria > Bacteroidota > Bacteroidia > Bacteroidales > UBA932 > Bact-08. The sequence continues at coordinate 99,482 of DINE01000006.1, forward strand.
CTTGAATCCCGTAAACGCCCTGTCTCTCTCAAGCAGAAACGAAGCATCAAAAATTGAGAAGAGAGATTCATCTGTAAAGAGAGGCTCATCTTTATCCAGCAAATTTCGCGAGACAAGAATCTGGTCAATCAGCTCCCACACACCCCTGTACTTTATTGTCCCCTCCCCCCTTTCATGACGGCGGCCGGCAAGATTTACCAACCCCTTGAGCGATCTCATAATATCCGAATCAGGAGTATCATTAAAATCACCCGCTACAATAATGTTTGCACGGTTGTTAACACAAAGCAGCGAATCACAAACCCTCTTTAACGCGAGAGCAGCAGCCTCCCTTGCCGGCCGCGACACCCTCTCCCCACCAAATTTTGATGGCCAGTGGTTAATAAAAATATGCAGAGTATCCAGAACATTCACCACCCCTCTGGCATATAGAATATCTCTGGTCTTTCTTGAAGTATCCGGGAGATGAACCCCTATAAACCTAGCAGACAATACCTTGAATATATCTTTTCTGTAAAGCAGAGCCACATCAATCCCCCTCAGATCAGGAGAATCTTTATGAATAATTCCATAACGCCCGAAACTCAATGGAGAGTCATAGACAAGAGAGTTTAGCACATACCTGTTTTCAACCTCGGCAACACCAATAAACAACGGAAAGCTTCCCTCCCCCGCAGCCATAACTGTCTTTGCAATAGCATCCCTTTTGGAAACAAACCTCCTCCTGCCCCACCTCATCTTACCATAAGCAGAAAACTCCTGTACAACACCCACCGTATCTGATTTTGTATCAAAAAAGTTTTCGAGATTCCAGAACACAAAATAACTACCCTGAAACCCGCCGCTACCGGTTAAACTATCTCTCTGCTGTCCCGATAGTTCTGTAAATAAAAGAGTAATTGCTGCTATTGTCAATAAAAGTAGTTTTGTTTTCATGTTAAAGACAGTTTATGTTTCAGAGAAAAAACGTCGGAGAGAATTGTTGTTTATAACAGGGTAAAATTAATATCCAACCAGATAATAAGTAGTCGTCTGTTGTCACAATTATCTGATTTTAAACACATTTTATGCGTTTTTAGATTTATCTCCCTTTTTTTGTTAATTTCGCACCCTCAAATAATAATACTTTTATAAAATGGCACTTCAATGCGGAATAGTGGGGCTCCCGAATGTTGGTAAATCAACACTTTTTAATTGCATCAGCTCAGGAAAAGCCCAGTCTGCAAACTTCCCCTTTTGCACAATCGAACCAAATATAGGATCTACAATTGTACCTGACGAGAGGCTGCAGGTACTTGAAAAGCTGGTAAAACCGCAAAGAGTTATCCCTGCAACTGTAGAGATTGTAGATATTGCCGGACTTGTTAAAGGGGCAAGCAAAGGAGAGGGGCTTGGAAATCAGTTCCTTGGAAATATCCGCGAAACAGATGCCATCTTACATGTACTCCGCTGTTTTGACGACCCCAACATAGTTCACGTTGACGGATCGGTAAATCCTGTGAGGGACAAAGAGATTATCGACACCGAACTTCAGATTAAGGATCTTGAAACAGTTGAAAGCCGCATTTCTAAAGTGCACAAGCAGGCACAAACTGGCGGTGACAAAAACGCAAAAAGGATGTACGAGATTCTGGTTAAGCTCAAAGATGCCCTGGTTCAGGGTAAATCTGCCAGAACTGTATTCTTTGACAACGCAGAGGATGCAAAAATGGCTAAAGAGCTCTTCTTGCTTACCAATAAACCCGTTATGTATGTCTGCAATGTAGATGAGGCATCGGCAAAAGAGGGGAACAAATATGTGGATATGGTAAAAGAGGCCATAAAGGACGAAGATGCACAGCTTCTGGTAGTGGCAGCAAAGATAGAATCAGAGATTGCAGAGCTTGAGAGCTTCGAGGAGAGGGAGATGTTTCTTTCTGAGCTTGGTCTTGACTCTTCGGGGGTTTCAAGGCTTATCCGATCGGCATATGCGCTTTTGAACCTGGAGACCTACTTTACGGCAGGCGTACAGGAGGTTCGCGCATGGACTTTCTCAAAGGGCATCAAAGCACCTCAGGCTGCAGGCATTATTCACACCGATTTCGAAAAGGGCTTTATCCGTGCAGAGGTCATTAAGTACGACGACTACGTGAAGTATGGCAGTGAAGCCGCCTGCAAAGAGGCCGGTAAAATGGCCGTTGAGGGCAAAGAGTACATTGTTCAGGATGGCGACATCATGCACTTCCGCTTTAATGTATAATCATACAGCGCTTTAGATTCAAAAAATTATAAGATATTCAGGCCGTTTCCCGGCCTGATTTTTTTATTCTCAAACTTTCGCGATCACTAGTATTCATTAGTGTTTCCAGTGATTTGCCATAGTGTAATTATTCAGCAAATCAGCATTTTGCGAATACTTTACGAAGAAATATATCAGAAATTTTTATTATGTTTGACAAAACATCTGTCAGTAAGCATAATAAGCAGATTTGCTGACACATCGGTTGAATAGTGAAAATGCTTTTAGTCCTAACTACTAGACTGTCCCAAATTAACAATTAAAATTTAATATTTATGAAAAATTTTCGTGTGAAAAAAGCCATTATTTCGCTTTAATTTTTTCCATGGTTTGCGTATGTATCTCACTAACATTATTCTCACAAGAGCCTCCTCTTGATGATCAAGATTGCGATTACGACGAATTCGAGTATGGAGCAGAAATAACCATCATATGCGGTGGTGGTTATGGTACTCCCTGTGGAGGTACAAAAAGTAATCAATATTGCACATCATGTAATAGTAGATATTGCGTATCCAGCAGTAACAAAAATTCATACTGTACTACAACAATTCGAGGCACAACAGGGCATTTCCATTGTTTTGGCGGTTATAAAAAATCAGGTAGTGGTGCCTGCTAAAATTAATGAAAAAAACAACCACATATATAATAATTTCATTGTTGCTTCTGTCTTGCAGCAACAATAGGTTTTCCGTTATTGGAATGGATTTTACAGATACCTGCAATGTAACCTTTCTGGATACCTTGCCCGTAGTTTTGGAAGATTATGGGTTTTCAATTTATGACACAGAAATGGGGTTCATAGCAGGAAAAGAGGAGAACAATAATTATATACAATTATGGAACAAGGATACCGGGGAAAAGATATTTGGTTTTGGTTCAATAGGCAGAGGGCCAAATGAGTTCTTAATGCCGTTTTGTACAGATGTTGACTATACTAAAGGTATTATTTATATATTGGACCTGGTTTCGAGCAACATGCACAAATACAAATTATTAAGAGATACTGTTGAATTAATTGAGTCTTTTGTTGTTCCCCAAATGACTGGAGGATCTTTAATCAGCTTTCTTGATGATTCAACATTTGTTTACATGGCATTAGACGGAGCAATGCCTAAATTGGTCTTACATAATAGATTTCATGGAAAAATTTCTGAATGTGAAGACAATATTCTTAATGAAGGGACTTTTAATAATATTTCTGCAATATACCGATCATCAATTTCAGTATCTAAGCAAAAGAAAAAAGTAATCCTTCTTTGCCATGAGTTGAATACAATCTCTTGCTTTTCAATTCAAAATAACGCCATTTCGCTTGAGTGGCGAAAATTTTTAGTTGCGCCTAAATATGAAATTAGTAATGGTGAGCTTCTTATTAATCATAATCAATTAGAAAAAGGTCTTATTGGAGATTGTCATGTTACCGATTCATTTATTTATTTATTGGTTTATGATGCCAAAAAGCAAGATTTACCAATTATGGATTTTGAAAACAACTTACATAAATTGGAACACTCTTATATTGTAAAAATTAACCTTTATGGAGAGGTTATAAAAACATACAAGATAAAATGCGCTCCTTTATACATGGTCAATAGCCTAGATGATGAATCAAAAACTGTTCTAATAAACTTTCCAAATT
>DINE01000008.1:0-211 GCA_002425935.1 Bacteroidales bacterium UBA5548
TACATGGTATGTTATTGCATCTCCACCTGATCTGGTCTTGTTAATGTTTTCAATTGCAAGTTTAGCGTTCTCCTCGACGGTTTCACACGTTACGCACCTTCTTGTATAATGAAAATAATAGACATCAATTTTACCTGACACATTAACAATGCTCTTTTCGCTCTCTTTTTTAACTTGTGAATTACAAGAAATACTAAAACCAGACAATAGC
>DINE01000008.1:217-57002 GCA_002425935.1 Bacteroidales bacterium UBA5548
TACTGATATTTTATTAATAGACTTTTAATCTCTTCTGCTGAAGGCACTCTGCCCTTAATTTCAACCTTTTCGTTAACTACAATTGCAGGTGTGGCCATAACACCGTACTTCATAATTTCCATAATGTCGTCAACTTTGGTGATGTTTGCATTAATCCCGCTTTGTTCAACGACCTCTCTTGTAAGTTTTTCGACTGTTTTGCACTTTGGGCATCCTGGTCCTAAAATTTTTATTTCCATTGAATATAATCTTTTATAATGGTTTGACTATTTAAAAAAATCTTCAAAAACACGTTTAGCCTCTTCCCAGTTCTCTCTGTTAATACAGTATTTTATATAGGGAGGATTAATCTCTCCCTGAATAAGACCTGCTTTCTTCAGCTCCTTTAGATGTTCCGAAAGTGTCGATCTGGCAATCGGCAGTTCGGATGCCATATCACCACTGTAACAGCATTTGTTCAAGTTAGATGAGAGGTAATTGAGTATAAAAACACGTGCGGGGTGAGATAATGCTTTTGAATAGGCAGCAACTCTCTCCTGATTTTCGGAGTAAAATTTCTCTTTATTAGACATATCATTTAGTATTTCGTAAAAATACGAAACAAATATAAAGGTATTTTAAAAAAAGTAGGTAAAAATTTATGTGAAAATATGTAGCAAATTGTCATTCAATCAAATAAATTTATGGAATAATTTTTGCAGTTAAATACTTCGAGAAGAGAGAATTTTCGTCTGACCGGGGGAACTCATACTGAGGTTGATTGGTGGATATAGTCTGATTTAAGAGGCATGTGCAGCAGAGTAAGAGTTAAACTACCCCCGGTCTTTCATTTTGTCGCTCCATTTAGTACCTTTGATTGCTGTAACTGATATCACTGTTTGATATCAAAAAGGTGAAGAAATGGATAATTCATTTAATATATCATACTGTTCTGACAAGTACCAGTACACGATGGGAAAAACCTATCTTGAAAGTGGTCTCAAGGATAAAAGGGCAATTTTTAACCTCTTTTACAGAAGCGCACCTGATAAAAATAACTGGGCAGTTGTCTCCGGCACAGAAGAGGCTCTCAGAATGATAACCGGGCTGGGTAGCGAAGATGAACAGTTTTTTGAAAAATTCTTACCCGGTGAAGAGTACAGAGAGTACAGAAAATTTCTCTCTCAGATGAAGTTTACGGGAAATATATACGCAATGAGAGAGGGAGAGATTGCGTTTCCCACACAGCCTGTAATAATTGTAGAAGGTCCGATTATCGAAGCACAGGTACTGGAGACACCCCTGCTCTGCATTATGAATCACCAGATGGCAATTGCGACAAAGGCATCAAGAGTTTCAAGATCTACCAGCAAGCCTGTAAGTGAATTTGGCTCAAGAAGAGCACACGGACCCTGGGCCGCTGTCTATGGAGCAAAGGCAGCCTATATCGGCGGATGCCTAAATACATCTAATATTCTTACATCAACAATTTTCAGTGTACCTGCAACAGGTACAATGGCTCACAGCTACATAACTGCATTCGGTTGTACAATTGCCGGAGAATTAAAGGCATTTGAGACATATATAAATAACCATTTTGGAGAAGCTCTTGTACTGCTTATTGACACGTATGATTCGTTGAGGTGCGGGCTTCCCAATGCAATCAAGGCTTTCAAAAACAACGGTGTTGATAACAATTATCCTGCAAGCTTTGGAATCAGGCTGGATAGCGGAGACTTGACTTATCTCTCGGTAAAATGCCGCGAGGAGCTTGACAAAGCAGGGCTGGAAAACTGTAAAATATTCGCCACCAACTCACTGGATGAATACATTATCACAGAACTCGAAAGACAGGGTGCAAAAATTGATGCTTACGGTGTTGGTGATGCAATAGCTACAAGTAAACACAATCCTTGCTTTGGTAATGTCTATAAACTTGTCGAAATTGACGGAGAGGGCGTGCTAAAGAGGTCAGAAGATAAGAGCAAGGCCATCAATCCAGGTTTCCAGATAACATACAGGATAATAAAAAATGGAATGTTTAAGGCAGATGTCACCTGCCTCAGAGGAGATACATTAAGCAAAAAAATTGAATCGGGAGAGAGCTTCACTATTCGTGACGAATATGATGATACAAAGACGACATTTTTCAGCAGCGGGAGCTATCAGTTTAAACCTCTTCAGTCACTTGTTATGAAAAACGGAGCAATTTGCAGCGACTCAATTACAATTCAGGAGAGAAGGGAGTACTATCTTAACAACATCCGCTCGCTAAACGAAACTCAGACGAGACTAATTAACCCCCACTACTACAAGGTTGATATTTCTGATGACCTTTACGATCTGAAAAACAGACTTATTGATTCACTTATAAAAGAGATTAAAGAAAATTATGATACCCAACAGGAGTAATGAGGTGCATGTTATAGTTGACATGCTGTATGACTTTATTGACGGAACTCTTGCTTGCAGGAATGCAGATGAAGCAGTTGCAGAGTCTGTCAGATTCATAAACAGTAACCCTGATCAGCCGGTACTCTATATCTGCGACTCACATCCGCAAAACCACTGCTCGTTCAGCCAAAACGGTGGTATCTGGCCTCCTCATTGTGTTGCCGGGACAAGAGGCTCCATGATTCATAAAAGCTATTACACTGAGATTATCAAAGAAGAGATGCGCCCCACTCTCTCAAACATCCTAACAAAAGGAGAGAGTCCGGAATCTGAGCAATACTCAGGTTATGAAGCTGTGACAAAATCGGGAATATCCCTTTCTGATTATCTGGCAAGTCTTGGTGCAGAAACTGTATTTGTAAGCGGAATTGCAACTGAGTTCTGCATTAATGAAACAGCAAAAGATCTGCATAAGGCAGGATTTAAAGTTAAAGTTATTGAGAGAGCTCTTGCCTATGTCAATTTTGAAGGGCATATCCAAACGTTGGAAAATTTCAGAACCATGGGCATAAATGTGGTTTAATCTACTGGAAAACTAACATATCTAAAGTAAAAATTTATGGTGTACATTGGACTCGATCTGGGAGGGACAAAGATCTCCGGCGCACTTTTTACAGAGAATAACATCATGCTGATAAACGAGACACTCTACCTAGAGGGCAGAGGAGGCGATGATGTTACAGAGAGAATATTTTCACTTTGCGACTCACTTATGGAGAGGGGGTCGATTAAGAGAGAGCATAAAAAAAGTATCGGGATTTGTGTTCCCGGAATTGCCTACTCCAAAACAGGGAAGGTCTGGGCACCAAATATTCCCGGCTGGGACAACTATCCTCTGAGAGAGAAGATGCTAGAGCGTTATTCAAACTCCACAGTTATGGTTGAGAGTGACCGTACCTGCTATATTCTGGGAGAGTCCAGCCAGGGTGTTGCCAAAGGGTGTGAAAATGCAATATTTATTGCAGTCGGCACCGGGATTGGTGCAGGTATACTGATAGATGGCAGGGTTCTTCACGGTGCCTCAGATATTGTAGGTGCAACTGGATGGATGGCTCTAAGACAACCGTATGACAAAGAGTGGGATGCATGCGGCTGCTTTGAAACCAACTGCTCTGGTAACGGAATAGCGCTCCAGACAAAAAAGGTACTAAAGAGACACATAAATGAAAGAGGCTACCAAGGTTGTCTCAGTGGCCCAGATCCCGAAAAAATAACCGCAAGAGAGGTATTTGCCGCACTCGAAAAAGGTGACCCCGTAGCCAAGGAGGTGATTGATAACGCAATTGAAATGTGGGGTATGGCAGCAGCGAATTTTGTTAGTCTTTTTAATCCGGAGATGATTATATTTGGCGGCGGAATATTTGGGCCGGCATCGGTATTTGTTGACAGAATATACGATGAAGCTTTAAAATGGGCGCAACCTATTGCGATAAAACAGTGCAGGTTTGCTGCAACAACACTGCCCGATACTGCAGGGTTGTATGGAGCAGGGGTAATTGCAAGGCTTGGGCATATAAGCACAGTGAACGGAAAGTAGCATCAAATAAAAACTTAACCAAATGACAACAACTTTGAAAAAGGCTCCGGTACTTGCAGCAGGATTCTCAGGGATGATATTCTTTGGGGTTGCTTTCGTGATAATGGGAGCGGTTCTGCCATCATTGATTGAAAAATTTCAGCTTGACACAACAGTTGCATCAACACTTGCCGGCTTACTCCCTCTGGGAATATTACTGGGATCGGTATTGTTTGGCCCTGTAATTGACCGCTTTGGGTACAAGAGCCTGATAATAATTGCCAGTCTGGTAACCGTAGCAGGGCTGGAGATGCTGGCATGGGCGCAGACTATTGCAGTAATAAGGTTTGCTATTTTCCTCATCGGACTTGGCGGAGGTATCCTTAACGGACTTACAAACGCATTGGTTTCCGATATCTCAGACGATAAAAACAGAGCATCGAATCTCAGTATACTTGGGGTATTTTACACCGTAGGAGCAATTGCAATTCCAACCCTTTTTGCAACACTTTCAAAAACACTCTCATACACCCCGATTGTAGCAGGTGCAGGAGTTTTAATGTTGCTCTCGGTTGTATTTTATATGTTCGTTACCTTTCCTGAGGCAAAATTTAAGCAGGGTTTTCCGGTAAAAAAGATTGCACTTATGGCAAAGGAGCCAGCTCTTCTTCTGCTGAGTTTTACACTATTTTTCCAGAGCGGACTGGAGGGGATAAGCAACAACTGGACACCAACTTTTCTTGAACAGCAGGCATCACTTCCCTCTAAGAGTGCAATGTTCGCACTAAGTTCAATAATTATGGGAGTCGGGGCAGGCAGAATCTTACTAAGCCTTCTGTTTACCCGTATATCAAAGAAGTTACTGCTGCTTTCGAGTATGCTTGTAGCTGCAACGGGAATATACATAATTACTCTGTTCCCTACGGTAACTGTTGCCATGATTGGTACATTTATGATGGGTCTCGGGTTTGCCTCAACATTTCCTGTAATCTTCAGCGAAATTGGAGAGAGGTACAAAGAGGTTTCAGGAACAGCATTCAGCTTTGCACTTGTAATTGCGCTCACAGGAAACACACTTATAAATCTGATGGTAGGTGTAGTATCGCTAAAATATTTTCCACTAATGGTAATAGGATGCGCGTTTGCTATTTCATCAATCTATCTTATAAATTATAAGATTAGCAAAAAGAGTTAAGAGTTAATCAATTAATACAAATCACTAAATCTAAAAATGTTATGTTAGCACTGGAATGGTTAAAGAATGCCAGGGATGTAATGTCCAGAATTGAAGATAGTCAGCTTGAAAATATTAAAAAAGCTGCCACAATCATGGCAGACTCAATTGAACAGGGAAGATGGGTCCACACATTTGGATGCGGTCACGCAACAATTCCTGTAGAGGAGATGTATCCAAGAATCGGAGGTTTTGTAGGATTCCACCCGATTGTTGAGCTTCCGCTCACCTTCTTTACAAAAATCACCGGAGAGATGGGAATTCACCAGTTTCTGTTCCTGGAAAGAGCTGAAGGATACGGTAATGCCATTATGAAATCGTGGAATTTCGACAGCAAAGATACAATGTGGATCTTCTCACATACCGGAATTAATAATGTTAACATCGATGTAGCTCTTAAAGCAAAAGAGCTGGGAATGAAAGTTATTGTATTTGGATCGGCATCGGAATCTAAAGGCAAAAAGACTCGCCACTCATGCGGCAAAACTTTGTTTGAACTTGCCGATCTTGTGGTTGATTCATGTGCTCCGCTTGTTGATGCCAGCGTCCCATTGAAAAACCACTACGATAAGGTAGGGCCGGTATCAACACTTGCATTTATCACCCTTGTATGGATGACGGTAACGACTGCTGCCGAGATCCTTGCAGAGAGAGGAGTTAAGCTCTATATCCACCCGTCACACAATGTACCGGGAGATACAACAGCCCACGACAGACTTGATGCCTGCATTGCAGAGTACAAGAAGAGGGTTGCAGGAATCTAGTAATTTTGTCAACTGGTCTGGTTTTTGTATGTTTGCACATCGAAATGAGCAAAAATACGATAAGGCAGATAAAATACTTACTGAGCATTACGGCATTTATTGCCGTGGTGCTCTTTAATATTCCGGCACGTAGCTCTGAATTATCATCTGCCGGAATGTTTATTTCCGGCATCGATACAGTAAAGGCAAGCACAGATACAACAAAAGTTTCAGCCGACTCATTAAAATCGGGCGCGGATACAACTCTTTCTAAAAAGGAGATCAGGTATCAGACACGCAAAAGGGAGAGAGAGGTCAGAGACAGCATTAAAGCAGTAAACGACAGCATCAGATGGTCCAAGCCAAGAATCATGGACACATATATAGTTCCCGACTCACTGCAGGGTAAGAGAATTATCACATGGACTCATGACAATTATCTGAATAACATCTCATTCAGAAATCCTGATACTACATTTAACGAAAATTTCTACGACTATCCGTTCTATAAAAAAGACCCTGGCGTAACCTACCTTGGAATATCGGGATCGCCCACTGTATCTCACAATTACTTTTCAAAAGAGAAGTTAAGGGACTTTGAGATGTATGAACCATGGCTGGTTTACAGTAATACACCTGATAATCTGCCGTTTTACAATACCAAAACACCATATACTGAGCTTGCATATTGGGGAACTCTCTTTGCAAACAGAGACAAAGAGGAGACCAATATAAAATTTATGCACACTCAGAATCTTTCTCCGGAACTGAATATCAACGTTTCATACAAAAGATTTGGTTCTAAGGGTCTGTTAAACAGAGAATCAACAGACAACCGCACATTTGCAGTATCTTCTAACTATCTGGGTAGAAGATATGTTATGCATGCAGGATATATATTTCAGGGGGTGAAAAGGGAGGAGAATGGAGGAGTTGCCGATGAGAAAATGGTTCTTGACACAACATATGATGACCCTAAAGAGCTCTCAATAATTTTATCCCAGGCCGATAACAGGTTAAAAAGAAACACACTGTTTCTTACGCACTCTTACGGAATTCCTGTCAGGTTATCAAAAAAGGATACTCTCAATTACGGAGAGGGAACAACTACTTACTTTGGCCACTCATTTGAGTACTCAACCTACTTTAAGAAATATACTGACGAAATCAGCGAATCAGACTCACTTGCCCGTGCACTGTATAACAATATGTTTTTGATTTCACCAACCACAACTTTTGACTCATCAAGGGTAAGTGTTCTTGAAAATAAAGCATTTATACGTATTCAGCCGTGGGCAAAAGATGCTATTGTCTCAAAACTTGACGGAGGGATAGGACATAAAGTACTCTCCATTTACAGTTTCAGACCTGAGTTTTACTCTTCGGGAGCAAAAAACAGTGTTTACAACAATGTATACATATACTTTGGTGCTGCCGGAAACTTCAGAAAGTATTTCAGGTGGGATGCCATTGCCAAGTATGATCTTACGGGATACTACGCAAACAACTTCAGCCTTGATGCCAAGGCCGGAGTTTCGCTCTATCCGGTTGAAGGGGGAGTTCACATAAATGCCCGGATGCAAATAGAAAACAGACGTCCGGGTTGGTTCAGCAACCAGTACTACTCAAATCACTACGCCTGGAACAATAACTTTGACAATATAACCGAAACCAGATTCGAGGGCCATCTGGACATTCCCCGTTTTAAGCTCAGTGCGTTTGCAGGTTACGCAATAATTAACAACCCGGTTTATCACGGTATTCAGGGAATTGCAGCCCAGCACAACGATGTAATAAACATTTTGTCGGCCTATCTTAAGAAAGACTTCAAACTTGGTTTCCTTCACCTGGACAACAGGGTACTCTTTCAGATGACCTCAAACAGCGAGGTCATACCGCTTCCGCTACTTAGCGCAAATCTTAGATATTATATGCAGTTCGAACTTGTAAAAAATGTTCTTACTGCTCAAATTGGTGCCGATGCTACATTCAACACACGTTATTATGCACCGGCATACAGCCCTGCCCTGGGCATTTTCCACAATCAGAACAACAGAGAGATAGGCAACTATCCATATATAGATGCATTTGTAAACCTTCAGTGGAAAAGAACAGCAATTTTTGTTAAATACATTAATGCAACTCAGGGTTGGCCGGACAGCGGTTATTTTTCAGCTTACCGTTATATCAGACCCGTATCTGCCATTAAATTTGGTATATACTGGCCGTTCTATGTAAAATAAAGTTGCCTTATGAGGCTTGTTTCCAGATTTTTATTTACTGTTTTCCTCATTGTTATTCACTCTGTGCTATCCTCTTTCGGGAAGCATATAAGTGAAAACAAATACTCTACCTTTCTCGAAGGCAAAGAGGTTAAAGCTCTTGTCAATATTAAGGGGGGGATGTATCTCAAACAGGGTCATCCTGTGGGATTTCATTTCGATCTGCTTAACCGTTTTGCACTTCATCAGAAATGTTCACTAAAAATCAAACCCGTTCATGAATCCGATCCATGGGCTGAACTGATCAGCGGAAGGGTCGATATATTGGTTGTTGATTCTCAGCGTGATACAATTCCGGATGAATATTCCGATCTTGTAATCTCGAGTACAGACCTTAATCACCATGAGCAGGTGTGGGTAGTGAAAAAAGAGAACTACCAGATGCTCGAAAACCTTAATTACTGGTTTAATTTTTTCAGACAATCAAAAGATTATCTGCAGTTACTTAACAGCTATTACCGTAAATACAGCGGGGTCTCCTACGCTGTAGGCCCTGTCTCAATGTTGTCACCCTATGACAACCTGATAAAGGAGTATGCCAAAACAATCGGATGGGACTGGAGACTGCTTGCTTCACTAATTTATCAGGAGTCAAAATTCTCGATGAGTGCCCGCTCCTCAAGAGGAGCTCAGGGCCTGATGCAGGTTAGAAGCGCAACAGCAAAACAGTTTGGAATTGACAACATTTTTGATCCGGAACAGAATATAAAGGCCGGGACACTCTTTATCAAAAGACTCCAGAGTTTATATAATACTCCTGAAATTGACTCAGTTAACAGAATTAAATTTACACTTGCAGCATATAATGCCGGTGAAGGCAGAGTAGAAGATATCAGGCTGCTGGCGGCTCATAAAGGGGTGAATTATAATGACTGGGAGAGTTTAAGAACTGTAATATCAGAGATGAGAAACAGAGAGAGCATTCCGGAAGGAGTAATAAAACTTGGTTCATTCCGGGGTGGAGAGACACTTAATTTTGTTACAGAGGTGATCTCCCGTTATGAAGACTACAAGGTTCTTGTTAAGTAGCATTCACCTAATTAAATCCGGCAAATTAATACTACTTCACCCTGAGCGTCTTTTCCGGACTCACATTTGAGATAAATACTGATGGAATCATAAGCAGAAGCGTTATAATAATTATGGCCCCTGCGTTAAGAATTAAGAGCTTTGTCCAGTTTAAAAACACAGGAACGTGGTCAACAAAGTAGTTGGCTGGGTCAAGAGGTATCAAAGAGAACTGGCTCTGAACCAATATAAAGAGTAAAGCAGCCACATTTCCTGCAACCATACCTGTAATTACTAAGTAGAGAGCTCTGTAAAGAAAAATCTTATGAATTCCTTTATCTCTCATTCCCAAAGCTTTGAGCAAACCAATCATAGATATCTTCTCAAACAGAAGTATAAGCAACCCGGAGATCATATTAAAACCTGACACCGAGAGCATAAGAACCATTACAACAAGCACATTAAAGTCCAGAAGTCTGAGCCAGTCAAACAGGTGGGGAAACATCTCATCAACTCTGGTCACATACATCATATCCTGGCCGTCTGACTCATCAATAATCTCTTCTACTTTAGAAGCAACAACAGAGATATCGCTTCCGCTTACTAGCTTAAGTTCAATTCCCGACACCTCCTCTTTGTTCCACCCGTTCACACTCTGAATCTCTGAAATAGATGTGAGCATAAGGGTCATGTCAACATCTTCCAGCTGTGCATCGTATATACCCGACAAAGTGAATTTTCTGACTTTTACTGTTTTATCAATAAAATATATGATTACAGGGTCTCCTGTTTTAAAACCCAGCATAGAGGCGAGCCTTGCAGACATTAAAATCTGAGAGTTACCCACACTGTCTGTAACTTGAGGAATTTGCCCCTCTTTTAAAACAGACCTGAAAAAATTCCAGTTAAACTTATCATCTACACCTTTTATGACAACGCCCTGGATCTCATCATTCTGTTTGATTATGGCTGAGCGGTATGCGTAAGGCTGAACATCTGTTACATGAGGCAAAGCCTTAATCTCTTCTAAAAATTCCGGAGATGAGTTTACGGGATAAACGCTTGTTGTCACCTCAACTCCTGGGCTATGCAAAAGGATCTCTCCCGAAAATCCGGATGCCTTATCTTTTATCTCCTTCTTAAACCCGTCAGAAATTGCAATAGCCAGCACCATAACCATTACACTTACCGCAACCGATAATGATGCAATAATGGCACTGCCTCTTCCGAGCCCCCCTTTTCCGGAGCTTTTTCGCCATAAAGTTTTTGCTATAAAGAGATTTGTGTTCAACTATTCAAAATATTTATTATATTTGCTTACTGTTAGTCATTACTTAACCTAATACTAAACTTCGGCCTCCGGAATCTGCAAAGGTTTCGGAGGTTTTTTTACAGGAACTTTCTACCTCCGAAAAGGGTGACAACTTTTTCCAATCTACTGAATACCTGAGCATTATCTTCATTTTTGAAGATATACCCCAGCATCTCTGCGTAAATTGCAACCAGCGCTCTCTCCTCCTCAATTTTAAGAGATTCCGGATTGTAAACCATTCCTATATCATCGAAAAACTGCATCAGAGTCTCCTCAAGAAATATCGATCCCTGCTTGAAAATATTAAGGTAAAAAAGAATTTTGCCTTGATTGTCAATATAAACAGGAACAAATCCACCCGGGAAACACAAAGGGTAAACGGGAAGCCCTACTGACCTGGAGAGAAGGAAATAGGCAAGCGATATCGCAACCGGGTTGCCTCCCCGTGAAAGAAGTACTCTGTCTATGAGAGCGCTTTCTGAATGTTGCATTTGTGTATCAGTATGGTGAAAATTGAATCTGTTAAAAAAGAGATAGTTGAAAATCTTAACGCTCTCTACTGATGTTTTGTCCTCCCCGATTTCGAGGCTAATCTCTTCTGAAAGTGCCTCAAGCGTAGTGAAGTAAAGCAGATCATCTGCTGTTGTATCTGCAATTTTGGTAACATAAAAGAGGCCAAGATCCAGCATAGGCTGAGGGCTCTCAATAAGCAAGCTCAGCTTACCCGTGGCAATCTCTGCTTTGACATCCTCAAGAAATGCAAGGTAAAGTTCCCTTTTGTCATCAGGAGATTCAGAAAGATATTGGCGTTCAATTAACTCAACAGTCTCCTCTCCCCGCTCTTTTAATCTCTCTCTTACAGCACTCCTGACAACCGTATCAGGGTCGTCCATAAGTGAGATCAGAGATATGAGTTCGCTGTCGGGTTTCATAACCTCTCAAGTGACATTTCTATAAGCTTTTTGATGTATGGCTTGTAGTCCGGCTGACTCTCATGCAAATACCTGTTTGCAATTATACAGCATACTGTTGCGGCATCGTGCCCAAGAAGAGCTGCAAGGCCGGCAATGGCCGAACCCTCCATTTCAAAGTTTGTTATTCTGTGACCGTTATATCTGAATGACTCAAACTTACTTACCATATCGGGCATCGCCAACGGCAGTCTCAAAACTCTTCCCTGAGGAGCGTAAAAGCCTGATGCCGATATTGTAACGCCTTTAACAGTAAAGTCACTCATTGCATCAATAAGAGATTTACTTGCAGGCGCAAAATATGGTGCAGGAAGTCCTGGTAACCAACCGGTGTGTTTAACAAAAGCAGACTCCATTTCTGTTAAGGTAACTCTGTCTCTCCCGGCATACCAGTTAAGAAGACCGTCACATCCTACTGAGATATGGGATAGAACAAATGATCCAAGAGGAATATCCGGCTGAATTGCACCGGATGTACCAATCCTCAGGAGCTTTAATCTTTTGTGTTCGCTCTTTGGCTTTCGCGTCTCGAAATCGATATTTGCAAGCGCATCCAGCTCATTAACAACAATATCTATGTTATCGGTTCCAATTCCTGTTGAAAGAACTGTGACCCTTTTTCCTTTGTAATTTCCGGTAATTGTCACAAACTCTCTTGACGACCTCATAAACTCGCGGCTGTCAAAGTGTGACGCTACAAGCTCTACTCTTCCCGGATCACCCACAAGAATAACTGTATCCGCCAGCTCCTCAGGTCTGATGTGAAGATGAAAAACAGATCCGTCGCTGTTTATAATAAGTTCCGATGGTGCGATTGAATTCATATATCCCTCCGTTAAATTGCAAAAATAGCCATTTGTTTTATACTTTTGTGCAAAAATTAAACCATATGATACAACGAATTCAGACACTGTTTTTACTTTCTGCCTCTGCGCTCCTCTTTTCGATGTTTTTCGGCGTAATGGCATACACTCCTCAGGAGAGCGTTAAATATACATCTGTATCTGCTTTGCTGATTCTTAATATAGTATCATTTGCACTTGCCTTCTTCTCTATCTTTCTATACAGACACAGAATGATACAGATAAGAGTCTGTATCTACAACTCAATTATCCTTCTGGGTTTTCAGGGCTGGGTACTTTGGCTCTTCTTCACAAGACCTGAGGGGACAGCTTTTACTGTAACAGCTGTATTCCCGGTTGTAGCTGCAATTCTCAGTTTTCTTGCAATGAGATACATCGCAAGAGACGAAGCTATGGTTCGCTCAACATCAAGACTCAGAAAATAGGGCTACCTGTTCTCGGTGGTGCAATATTTTTTAATCACACTGTAAGCCTCCTGAATGCCCAACTCTCCTGCCTTACTCATGTCAAGGCACCCTTTCTGTTTGTCCTGCAGATAGATCTGAACCAACCCTCTGTTGTAGTAGGCCTCGCCCAGATGCGGGAATAGTTCAATAGCCTTTGAATACTGAATGATGGACTCCGGGAGATCGTTTGAAAGACAGTACAGATTACCAAGGTTATAGTAAATGTACGGGAAATCGGGTGTTAACTCTGCAGCCCGTTTCATATCGTGTATGGCTGCTGTATAGTCGTAGCTTCTGGTAACCTGCTCCCTCACTTTTGCTCTTGTTGCTCCTGCATTATCCAGAGTAAGAACCTGCACATTACTCTCCATAGAGGATATAAAGTCGATCATCTCTGACTGAAGTGCCCCTCTGTTTATATAGTAGAAGGTCTGATCCGGCTCAAGGGCTATTGCCTGATTATAACACTCAAGGGCTGTATTATACTGTTTGTTTCCGGACTCAAGCAACGCCTTAGCAAACAGAGCAGTACCGCTCTTACCCCGACGGAGCAGATTGTCTGTCTCTTCGATATAAATCCTTTGATTAACTGTAGAGAGCTCCGGCGGTGTTGATGTAAATGAGACCGGAATATTCAGAGAAGATTTAAATTCGCTCATTCTTCTGTCTTCAAAGCGTTTTTCCAAAGCTGCAATCTCTCTTACAACTGTGTCAGGTCGGAATTTAAACAGAGGCTTAAGGCGTATATCAACATCTCTGTACTGAAGAAGTTCATTATTAAAATCTCTCTTTGCAAAGTCTGCATCAAGAGCCAGCAGGCGGTCATACTTCCTTGTTGTATCGGCAAATGCGGAGACCCCTGCTGAGTCAGACTGCATAGCTCTGTAATCCCTTACCTTTCTTTGTGCTATATCAAAATCGCTTTTGGCAGATGTAAACTGTCCAAGTTGGTTCTTAACATAAGAACGGTTCATGTATGCATTTGCAAAATCGGGGTATAGATTAATTGCCTGAGAGTAGTCGTCCATTGCATCCCTGAATCTGCCAAGCTGTACAAAGACAGATGCTCTGTTGTAGTAAGCCAGAACATTGTTGGGGTTAATTGCAATCACTCTGTCATAATCGTCTATTGCATTGTTATAATCCCCTATCTGTGACCTTATGAGGGCTCTGTTGTAAAGAGTAAGGGCGTTGCCCGGGTCAAGCTCAAGGACCTTTTCAAGGTCAGAGAGCGCTCCCATAATATCCTTTTTGTCATATCTTACAAGAGCTCTGTTGAAATAAGCGAAGGTGTTTGTACTGTCGAGCGATAAAGCGGTTGTCAGATCTTCAAGTGCCGGTTCAAAGTTCTTCTGCATAATATGAATTCTTGATCTGCGGATATAACCCTCAGAATCAAATCTGTTAAGGCTGATTGCTGTGTTATAATCTCCTATTGCCCGTAGTGTATCACCTAAATATAAGTGACTTGCTCCTCTGTTGAGATAGGCATCTGAGACCCTGGGCTCTCTCCTTATAAATCTGTCAAAATCCTCAACAGCCTTCTCGAACTGTTGTGACAAAAAATAGGTGACACCCCGGCTGAAGTAAAGTCCGGTATATCCTGGTCTGAGGTCAACTGCCTCTTCAAGATCTTTAAGGGCCAGATCGTATTTGCCAGTACGGCTTAGGGTAATTGCCCTGTAGTGATATGCGGGGGTATATATCGGGTTAATTTTAAGAGTTTGATCAAAATCGACAAGTGCGCCTAAAAAATCACCTAGATTATATTTTGCAATCCCTCTGAAGAAGAATGCCTCGTATAGATTAGTATCCAGTTGAACCAGTATATTAAACTGCTCTATTGCATTTGAGTACTTACCCTCTATAAGTGACTGCCTGCCTCTGAAAAAAAACTGCTGTTTGTCGTACTGTGCAAAAAGAGCTGTTAACGTTAGCAGATTGACCACCAATAGAAGTAATACTCGTCTCATCGTTTTGTCTGTTTTGTTTTAGTTTTCTCATTTAGCCATTCAGGCCGCGCAACTTTATACATCAGATCCTGTATGTCTGAAGCTCTTGAACTTACATATGGACCAGGCCTGTCTGCCCTTCTTCTTAAAGGGTTAGGGAGAGTTGCGGCAATAAGGGCACACTCTCTCTGTGTCAAGTTTTGTGCCGTTTTGCCAAAGAGTCTCTCTGCCGCTGCCTCTGCGCCGTATATCCCTTTTCCCATCTCTGCAACATTCAGATAGACCTCCATTATTCTTCGTTTACCCCAGATATACTCTATACCTACTGTAAACCAGGCCTCCATCCCTTTTCTGACCCACGACCTGGATGGCACAAGAAATACATTTTTGGCTGTTTGCTGCGAAATGGTACTGGCACCTCTAAGTCTTTTGCCCTTTTTCTTTGCATCAAGAGCGTTATTGATTTCAATCAGGTCAAATCCTTTATGATCCATAAAGCGGTTATCTTCAGAGGCGATTACCGCCATAACCATATTGGGAGATATCTTCTCCAGGGGCATCCACTTTTTGTGCGTATTGAATGAATCATCTCCAATATTTTCAAAAGAGCGAATAGCCATCAAAGGGGTGTACCAGACAGGTACCCACTTGTGAATCAGTATCCAAAAGACCGAGGTAGCAATAAACAGCAATGGCACATAGAGGAACAAAATCTTAATTAGTTTTAAAACCCTGTTCTTAAATGACTTCTGTTTTACACCCTGTTTTCTGCCTCTTTTATTTTTCATAATTGGTATTAAAACAATTATTTTTGGCAAATATAAAAAATAAAGATGCATAAACTTATCAAAGCAATAATAGTTATCTGGCTCCTTTCAGGCTTTACAGCTTTGTCTGCACAAAATAAAACTCCCGAATCGTATACAAATTATATCTCTGCAGAATATTTGCAGAACACGCTCTCTTTTATTGCTAATGATCTTACCAAAGGAAGACAGACCGGAACTCCCGGGGCGCTTATTACTGCTTCTTTCTTAAGAGGTGAATTTGAAAGGCTCGGATTGTCTCCATTCTATCATCAGACATTCACTCAAAGCTTCAGGATAGACTCTTCGCAAACAGGTAGAAATATTATCGGGGTTCTTCCTGCGCAATATTATACCGATCAGTACATAGTAATATCGGCTCACTACGATCATCTCGGAATTATCGGAGGGCAGATTTATAACGGAGCAGACGATAACGCCTCCGGCGTCACCTCTTTGCTCGCAATAGCCGATATGTTTGTGAGGATGAGGGCTGAGAGAAACGGACCCCGAAAAAACATAATCTTTGCTCTTTTTGATGCAAAAGAGAGCAGTATGGCAGGGTCGGACTATTTTGTTGCCACATTACCAATTAAAAAATCTCAGATCAGGCTCAATATTAATATAGACCAGATTGGCTGCACATTTGCCCCTCCCGGTGAAAATAAAAACTATCTGCTTTATGTAGCCGACTCTAAGGTGAGGGCCAATATCCGAAAAGACTTGGATATGGTCAGAAGATTTTACGTACCCGATCTGGAGATCGATCATACATTTTACGGAAGTTCAGGGTTTTACGAACTATTTCTAAGGACATCTGACCATTACAGCTTCTCCAGGGCCGGTATTCCATCTGTTCTGTTTACCTCAGGAATTCATATGCACACATACAAACCTACTGATGTTCACTTCTTCATTGACTATCCGGCACTTATTGAAAGGACTAAACTCATTTTTCTGTTTGCAGACAGATATATGAGGATATCAGGATATTAGTTTTGATGAAATAGCCTGAGCAGTATAGCTATTCTTGCATTTAGCCAGCTCTTCGGGAGTGCCTGCAAAGACAATCTCTCCTCCTGCTTCTCCCCCTTCAGGGCCAAGGTCAATAACCCAGTCGGCACATTTTACAACATCCATGTTATGCTCCACAACAATAACTGTGTGACCTCTGTCAATAAGAGCATTGAAAGAGTCCATAAGTTTCTTAATGTCATGAAAATGGAGTCCCGTTGTAGGTTCGTCGAAAATAAACAGTATTGACTCATTTCCTGAATCTTTACCAAGAAAGGAGGCTAGCTTAACTCGCTGACTTTCACCTCCGGAGAGGGTGCTACTACTCTGCCCCAGCTGCACATATGAGAGCCCAACGGCTCTGAGAGGCTCCAGCTTCTCTGCAACTCTCTTTGCAGAGGACTCCTTTTGAGCTGAGAAAAACTCAATTGCCTCAATTACACTCATATTAAGAATGTCATTAATATTCTTCTCCTTATACCTGACTTCCAGAATATCCTGTTTGAATCTTTTACCTCCGCACGACTCGCAAACCATCTGCACATCGGCCATAAATTGCATCTCAATATTTATTACTCCGTCTCCCTGACATTCGGGGCATCTGCCACCGTCAATATTGAAAGAGAAGTGAGAGTGGCCGTATCCGTTAGCCTTTGCGTATGGTTGCTCCGAGTAAAGTCTTCTTATCTCATCATAGACCTTCAGATAGGTGGCTGGATTAGATCTTGAGGATTTTCCTATTGGATTCTGGTCGATATACTCAACTGATGTAATTTTTGAGATATCTCCGCCAATCTCTTTATGTATCCCCGGTTTCTCGCCAAACTGGTTTATCTTCCTGTTAATTGCGGGATAGAATATATCTCTCACAAGTGTTGACTTGCCCGATCCGCTGACGCCGGTAACAGCAGTAAGTACCTTTAGAGGGAATTTGACATCAATCTCCTTTAAATTGTGTTCCGCCGCGCCTGTTATGCTTATAAAGCCGCTCCAATCTCTTCTCACTTTTGGAACCTCAATACGCTCTCTTCCCTGAAGATAAGCAAGGGTAAGGCTTTCTGATCCGTTATCAGACGAAACAATTTGGCCGATATCGCCCTGAAAAACCAGCTTACCGCCGTAACGACCGGCTTCAGGACCGATATCTATCAGCTGATCGGCCTCTCTCAT
Organism: Bacteroidales bacterium UBA5548; assembly: GCA_002425935.1. Classification (GTDB taxonomy): domain Bacteria; phylum Bacteroidota; class Bacteroidia; order Bacteroidales; family UBA932; genus Bact-08. Next base: position 17,968 of record DINE01000008.1, read on the forward strand.
TATCTCTTCGTCATGCTCAACGACCAAAACACTGTTGCCAAGGTCTCTCAGCTCTTTAAGTACCTCTATCAGTTTTCCAGTATCTCTTGGGTGCAGTCCAATACTTGGCTCGTCAAGGATGTAGAGAGAACCCACGAGACTGCTGCCGATGGAGTTTACTAAGTTTATCCTCTGACTCTCTCCGCCGCTAAGTGTGTTTGACGGGCGGTTGAGGGTTAGATATGGGAGGCCAACTGAGATCAGACACCTCAATCTGTTTTTTATCTCCTTTAACGGACGCTCAGCAAGTTTAGCTTCGTAATCAGAGAGTATTAACTCATCAATAAAATCATATAATTCAGAGATACTCATTTCAAGAAGATCGGTTATTGATCTCCCTCCTACTTTAACATATAGTGCCTCCTTGCGGAGGCGTTTTCCCATACATGACTTGCAGACCGATTTTCCGGTATAGCGGCTTTGAAGATATTTGTACTGAATCTTATATCGGTTACTCTCTACCATTTTAAAAAAATCATCAATCCCGGTAAAATATTGATTTCCTTTCCAAAGCAGAGATTTTTCTTCAAATGAGAGCTCTTTATATGGCTTATGAACCGGAAAACCGAATTTGTGAGAGGATTCAATTAGCTGGTCGTAGTATGCCTTCATTGTCTCTCCTCTCCAGCAGGCAATTGCCTCCTGATATACACTAAGTGTCGGGTCTGGAATCACAAGAGTTTCATCAATGCCGGGGATTTTACCGTATCCTGAACACTCCTGGCAGGCTCCCAGAGGGTTATTGTAACTAAACAGAAGGTCGGTTGGCTCTTCGAAGTGTATCCCATCTCTCTCGAAATGTGTCGAAAAGGACCTTCTCTCTTTAGCTGATTCAATAAACAGTGTCTCGTTTTGCTTTTCAGGTGTAATATTCAGCGAATAAGCTGTTTGCAATGAGTCGTATAGTCTGTTTTCTGTCTCCTGGTCGTCCCGGAAAATTATCCTGTCTACAAGAAGCAGAACATCTTGCTTTGATGATAATTCACCTTTTAATGCATTTTCAATTCTTACAACCTCACCATCACAGTACAAGCGCGTGAAGCCCTCCTCTTTAAGTTCAAGCAGCCTCTCTGTTATAGTATCTTGATCTCTCCATCCGATAGGAGCAAGTATAAAGACAGGGTCGCCTGAAGATAATGTCTTTATGTAATAAATTATATCCTCCGGAGTATCTCTTTTAACCTCCTCGCCACTTACAGGTGAGTAGGTTTTTCCTACTCTTGCATAGAGGAGTCTCAGGTAATCATATATTTCGGTAGTAGTACCAACAGTAGATCTGGGATTTCGAGTGTTTACCTTCTGTTCGATTGCAATTGCAGGGGGAATTCCGGTTATTTCATCTACATCGGGCTTTGACATTCGGCCCAGAAACTGTCTGGCAAATGACGAAAGGCTCTCGACAAATCTTCTCTGCCCCTCTGCGAATAGTGTATCAAATGCAAGACTGGATTTCCCGGAGCCCGAAATTCCGGTTATCACAACCAGCTTGTCTCTGGGAATGTCAACATTAATGTTCTTCAGGTTATTTAATCTTGCCCCCTTTATCCTTATATATTTCTCCTGCATTTTGCGAATTTATTATAGATTGGAGATCCGGCCAACCGATCTTACCCCTTTTATCTTTTTTAAATTGAAAATTAATTTGTCCAGCTGTTGATTATTCGAAACGGCCACTTGCAATCTTGCCTCCAGCTTTCCCTTTTGCTCGGTAATTGAAAAGTGCCTGAGTGAAATATTAAGAGAGTTAATAATCTCAAGTATATGCTGCCCCGCTCCTGCCTCTTCATATCCGCTTATTCTAAGTGTTGCCTGAAAACTGTGACCAGATGTACTCTCCCTCCACTTTACCCTCTGAATTCTGTATGGGTAGTTGTCAATCAGTCTGGCAGCGTTTGGGCAGCTAATTCTGTGTATTTTAATACCCTCTTTTATTGTAACAAAACCAAATACTTCGTCTCCTAAAATTGGGTTGCAGCACCTTGAGAGCTTAAAGCCCACATTATTAACCTTTTCATCAATAATGAGATAGTCTGACTCACCACCTTTTCGCTCCTTTTCCGGCTTTTGTACAGATGGTGATACAGGAGGTTGTTCTTTAAGTTCCGCTGTTTCATCCTTAGATAACAAAACGCTCTTAACCTCTGCAATATCTATCTCCTCTTCGGCAAGTTTTACATAAAAGTCAGATGCTGTCTTAAATTTATAAAACTTAAGAAGATAACCCAAAGTTTCGTCATTGAAATCAATTTTCCAGTTAGACACTCTCCTCTCCAGAAGTTCTCTCCCCTCCTGAGCCCTCTTTCCTGTCTCCTCTTTTAATTTCTGCCTGATTTTTGCCCTTGCCTTTGATGTAACCACATAGTTGAGCCAGTCCATTGATGGTTTCTGATTTTTGGAGCTCATTATCTCAACAACATCACCTGTCTTAAGTCTCTCCCTGATAGACGCAGGCTTTCCGTTAATTTTTGCCCCTGAACACTTTATGCCAAGATTGGTGTGTATATCAAACGCAAAATCGAGAACGCATGCATCTGCTGCCAGCCTTCTGAGATCACCCTCAGGTGTGAAGACAAAAATCTCGTTAATTGCAAAAGAGGAGCTGTCAGAAGAGTCTATGCTTCCTCCCTTTTCAAGCAGCTTCTTAACTCCGGTAAGCCAGCCTGATAACCCCTGCTCGCTTTTTACTCCTTTGTAAAGTGTGTGTGATGCGTAACCGTTTTCTGCTACATCATCCATTCTGGCAGTTCTTATCTGAACCTCAATTACATGTCCATCTTTGGTGCTTACCGTTGTGTGCAGAGACTCATATCCATTCTCTTTGGGAACAGTAATCCAATCTCTTAACCTCTTAACATCCGGTGTATAATTCTCTGTTACAATCGAATAAACTTTCCAGCAAAGCTCCTGTTCGCTCTCCGGCGGTGAATCAATAATAATGCGGATAGCGAACAGGTCGGCAACCGATTCGAAAGGAATCTGCTGCTTAACCATCTTTTTATGTATTGAGTAAGCTGTTTTTGTTCTGCTCTTGAGCCTATATTTTATATGAGCCTTTTTTAACCCCTGCTCAATTGGTTTAATAAAGATGTCGGTAAGTCTCTTTCGCTCCTGCTCTCCGGTTTTAAGCTTGTTTGTTATAGCTCTGAAGTTCTCAGGGTCTGTATATTTAAAGGAGAGATCCTCCATCTCACTTTTGATATTGTATAATCCAAGTTGGTGGGCTAGTGGTGCATACAGAAGCAGTGTTTCGGTTGATTTTTTAATCTGATTGGTTTTGGTGAACATTTCAAGGCTTCGCATAACTTCAAGCCTGTCTGCCAACTTTATGAGCGTCACCCTTGGGTCTCCTGAGTAACTTACGATAAGTTTCCTGTAGTTCTCAGCCTGTAATCCTGTATCCTTCGGTTTAATCTTTGATATTTTATTGAGCCCGGCGGCCATCATTACAATCTCATCCGGAAAGTTCTTTTTACACTCATCCAGTATGGAGTTATCTTTTCTTGAAGCTTCGTGGAGAAATACAGCAGCTATCGCAGATGGCATAAGTCCCAGCTCAAAAGTTACAATTTCTGCAACTGCCTTTATATGATCTGTGAACGGCATACCGTTGCCTCTGGTCTCCTTTGAAAGGGCCTCCTCTGCAATTTTGTATGCCTCCTCAATCCACCTCCGCTCATTTTCAGATGAAGATTGTATGATTTTTTCAACTCTTTGCGAAAACATAATCAGCTCTTTTCAAGTAACCTTTTTAAGGCATTCATCTCATCCCTGAACCTTGCTGCTCTCAGAAAATCAAGCTCTGCAGCAGCCTCTTCCATTTTTTTCTTAGCAGCTTCAACTGCCACTTTTAACTGAGAAGGGTTCAGCATAGCAAGAACCGGATCGGCAAGAAGCGAGTTTACCACTTCCGGCTCCTGATTATAATCTTTAACCTTGCCAAGCACATTTCTGACCTCTTTAACAATCTGTCTTGGTATAATGTTGTGCAGTGTATTGTACTCCTGCTGTTTTTTTCTTCTTCTTTCAGTCTCTTCAATCGTAATCTGCATCGATGCTGTTATTGTATCTGCGTACATTATAACCCTGCCCTCAACATTTCTTGCAGCACGACCGGCAGTCTGAGTAAGAGCTCTTGCCGATCTGAGAAAACCCTCCTTATCTGCATCTAGTATGGCAACAAGAGAGACCTGAGGAAGGTCCAGCCCCTCTCTCAGAAGGTTTACCCCTATTAATACATCAAAGCGGCCTGCCTGAAAATCTTCAAGTATCTCAATCCTTTCAAGAGTATCCACATCTGAGTGAATATAACGGCATCTGATATTAATTTTGGTAAGATATTTATCCAGCTCCTCGGCCATCCTTTTAGTTAGAGTTGTTACAAGTATTCTCTCATCTTTATCTGCCCTTATTCTTATCTCTTCAAGCAGGTCATCGATCTGGTTTTTTGTTGGTCTCACCTCAATTGGCGGATCAAGAAGACCTGTCGGCCTCACCACCTGTTCAACTATCAGACCTTGAGAGATGCCCAGTTCATAGTCGGCAGGTGTAGCGCTGACAAAGACTCTCTGCCCCATAATCTTTTCAAATTCATCAAACTTAAGAGGTCTGTTATCTGCAGCAGCCGGTAACCTGAAACCATACTCTATCAGGGTCTCCTTTCTTGAGCGATCTCCTCCGTACATAGCTCTCACCTGTGGAATGGTAACATGGCTCTCGTCTATAAAAGTGATAAAGTCATCGGGGAAGTAGTCTATAAGGCAGAATGGCCTCATTCCGGGAGTTCTACCGTCAAAATATCTTGAGTAGTTCTCAATGCCTGAGCAGTACCCGATCTCTTTTATCATCTCAAGATCATATTCAACTCTCTGTTTAAGTCTTTTCGCCTCAAGGTTTTTACCGATACCGGTAAAGTAGTCGTACTGCCTGAGCATATCATCCTGAATCTGCGCAACAGCAGCTTTTGTCCGCTCTCTTGTAGTAACAAAAATATTGGCCGGGTAGACCGAAATCTCTTCCACAATTTCTATAAGCCCTCCAGACAACGGGTCAAAAAGTTCGATACTCTCTACCTCATCACCAAAGAAAATAATCCTAACGGCTGTGTCGGAGTATGCAGGAAAAATATCTACTGTGTCTCCTTTTACCCTGAATACTCCTCTTAAAAACTCATTTTCATTGCGGGAGTATAGACTATCTACAAGTGCATAAAGCAGCTTGCTGCGGGCAAGGATTTGACCTTTGGTGATCTTAATTGTATTACTGTGAAAATCTTCCGGATTACCAATACCATAAAGACATGATACACTAGATATTACAATTACATCTCTCCTACCCGACAAAAGAGCGCTTGATGCAGATAGTCTCAACTTTTCAATTTCGTCGTTTATGCTTAGATCCTTTTCTATATATGTATCTGTAACAGGCATATAAGCCTCTGGCTGGTAGTAATCGTAATAGGAAACAAAATATTCAACGGCATTTTCAGGAAAGAACGATTTAAACTCTCCGTACAACTGAGCTGCAAGGGTCTTATTGTGGCTAAGAATCAGTGCAGGTCTCTGAAGGTTCTGAATTACATTCGCCATTGTAAATGTCTTTCCGGATCCCGTAACTCCAAGCAAAGTAACGGCATCAACTCCTTGCTTCAGATGAGCTGTCAGTTGTTCGATTGCCTCCGGCTGGTCACCGGTAGGGTTGAATTTTGAAGAGAGTTTAAATCCCATTTTATTATTTAAGTGACTTTTTAACGTCGTTGAGATAATCCTCCAGACCCCTTACAACCTTAATCATCATATCTTTCTGAAATTTAGAACTGGCAAGAAGCTCCTCTTCTGGTAATGAACTCATAAAGAGAGCCTCAACCAGTACAGATGGAAATTCAGTCGGGGCATTAAGTGCAAAGTTGAAGTTTCCTATCAATCCGAAGTTTTTAACATTCAGCTCGAGCAACCTTTTTAATACTGTAAGTGCAAGCGGCCTGTATTCGATATGTCTGTAGTAAGTACTTGTCCCCATCTCTCTTAACGGATGGCCTCCTGCGTTGCAGTGCACAGACACAACAAGGTCGACATTTGCATTTTTAAATATATCAACCCTCTCTTGCATTGATACATCAATATCTTCCGACCTGCTCATAACTACCCGTGCTCCTCTCTTCTCAAGCTCCTCCTTTAACATAAAGGCCATTGTGAGATTAAAATCCTTCTCCCTCAATCCCGCCGTACTTACCGCACCTGTGGCAGAGCCGCCGTGCCCTGCATCAACACCAATTACCATCCCCTTAAGAGTTGGAGCAGGTGTATGTTTGATGGTAATATCAAGGGAGTTTCCTGCATAATCTACGCTATAACCCCAGCTGAACTTGTCCTTTAGGTAGATAATTGCGGTGAAGACATCAGGCGAAGTCTGACGAAAATGTACATAATCTACTGCCTTAAGATCGAGATACTGCGTAATCCAGTTGGAGTTACAGGCGGCGCCATGTATCTCAACCATTAGTCTGTTTGGATCACTCTCCCTGTAGATGATGTACGGCTGACGTTCCTGCAGAGATATTCTGATTCTGTCTGCTTTTCCGGCATTTGATACGCTCCATGAACTTGTAAGTGAGAATGGAGGTTTGACTCCAAGGGGCACTCTTTCAACAAATTGTTTTGGAATATAAGCATAACTGCTCTCTGATAACCTTACTTTATATAAATTATTTACTGAATCAATCAGTTCAAGTTTGATACCCTCAGCTAAAAAATTTATCTTTGCACCGCCGAGCCGGTCCTCTCCCGCACCATAGTTAAGGTAAGCTCCTTTTTTTGTTTTGACTACGGGGTTTGGATAGTCGGCTACAGGTTCCGCTCTTTGCTGAGGATTAGCTTTTTTGTAGTACACCGAGAACTTAATTATCTCTTCTGTAGTGCCTCTGACCGACTTAACGGTTATTTCGTTATCGCCCTCATTAAGCATAAGTTCGGTACCAAAAGAACCGGTAGAGTATTGTTTAACAGGCAGGTCATTGATATATATCGCAGAACCGGGAACCGTTGCACCGGTTATGAAGTGTGATTGAGTAAAGACTGTATCGGTCTTTCCCCTTACAATTCTTAAGGTTTGTTCGTTCCGGGCTGTTGCAGTAGATGATAATACAAGAGTCAGAATGAAGAGTGAGATAAGTTTTAGGTTGGTTTTCATGGCTTGATATTTGCTAAAATTGAGAAGCACAAATTTAGGTAAAAATGGGAAGTATTCATACAAACAAAACTCTGTTCCCCGGCCTCTTTATAATGGTAGGTCTCATCTTTCTGGGAATCTTTATAAAAAGTGCGGTTATATCGCTAAAATCTTATGACAGGGTCGTTACAGTAAAGGGACTTTCAGAGGTTGAGGTTCCCGCTAACAAAGTTATCTGGCCTGTTGTCTACAAAGAGATTGGCGATGATCTTTCGGTTCTGTACAAATCGATCAATACCAAAAATAAAATTATCATTGATTATCTTAAATCCAAAGGTCTGGACGAAAATGATATATCAGTAGCAGCACCTCAGATTATTGACATGAATGCCGAAAGATATCAAAGCCAGCCGTCAAGGTATCGTTACAATATAACAAGCATTCTAACAGTAACTTCAGATAAGGTTGCACTTGTAATGGAGATAATCTCAACTCAGTCAGAACTTTTGAATAAAGGTGTTGCGCTAACTGCCGGTGACTACCAGTATGTCACACAGTATTTCTATACTGCTCTTAACGACATAAAACCCAAAATGATAGAAGAGGCCACTGCCAATGCAAGAGCTGCTGCAGAAAAATTTGCAAGAGACTCAGGTAGTAAGCTTGGCAAGATAAAAACAGCTAATCAGGGCCAGTTTACTATTTCGGACCGCGATGCAAACACTCCGCATATTAAAACAGTGCGTGTTGTGAGCACGATTGAATATATGCTTAAAGACTAAGGTATTAAAATATTAAAATATAAATTGATTAAATTCAAACAATTAAGTAATTATGGAAATTTGTAATGTACACGCCCGCGAAATTCTTGACTCACGCGGAAATCCAACCATCGAAGTTGATGTTCACCTCCTTTCAGGAGCTTTCGGAAGAGCTGCCGTTCCATCAGGAGCATCAACCGGAATTAACGAAGCGCTAGAACTTAGAGACGGTGACAAATCACGTTATCTGGGCAAAGGTGTTCTTCAGGCTGTTAAAAATGTGAATGAGATTATTGCTCCTGCTGTAATGGGTATGAGCGCCCTTAATCAGACACAAATAGATAAATTCCTCATCGAACTTGACGGTACCCCTACCAAATCTAAACTTGGTGCGAACGCCATTCTTGGAGTATCACTTGCAGTTGCAAGAGCAGCAGCTAACTATCTTCAGATTCCGCTTTACAGATACATTGGCGGAACAAACGCTGTTACCCTTCCCGTTCCGATGATGAACATCATCAACGGCGGATCACACTCAGATGCCCCTATCGCATTCCAGGAGTTTATGATTCGTCCGGTTGGTGCTTCTAGCTTTAAAGAGGCTCTGAGAATGGGTGCTGAGGTTTTCCACAACCTTAAGAAGATATTCCATGACAGAGGTCTTAGCACAGCAGTTGGTGACGAGGGTGGTTTTGCACCTGCACTTAACGGCACAGAAGATGCTCTTGACTCAATTATTGCAGCTATTAAAAAAGCTGGTTATGAGCCCGGTAAAGATATTACAATTGCTCTTGATTGTGCAGCAAGTGAGTTCTACAAAGAGGGAGTATATGACTACTCAAAATTTGAAGGCCCTCAGGGAGCTAAGAGATCAGCTGCTGAGCAGGTTGAATTCTTAAAATCGCTTGTTGAAAAGTACCCGATTGATTCAATCGAAGATGGCATGGATGAGCAGGACTGGGATGGCTGGAAACTTCTTACAGATGTACTTGGTTCAAAAATCCAGCTGGTTGGTGACGACCTTTTCGTAACCAATGTACAGTTCCTTAAGAAAGGTATTGAGATGGGTTGTACAAACTCAATTCTTATCAAGGTTAACCAGATTGGAACTCTTACCGAAACTCTTAACGCAATTGAACTTGCACACCGCAATAAGTTTACATCAGTTACCTCGCACCGTTCAGGTGAGACTGAAGACTCAACAATTGCCGACATCGCGGTTGCAACAAACTCAGGTCAGATTAAAACAGGCTCTCTAAGCCGTTCAGACCGTATGGCCAAGTACAACCAACTTCTGAGAATTGAAGAGGAACTTGGAGATCTTGCACAATACGGCAGAAAGTAATCTCTCCACCACCTTTTGCAACTAATTGCAAATGTGAGCACTAAAAAAGCCAACCCATATGGTTGGCTTTTTTTATTGATCAAATTTCTCCGCATTTTAAATTTTAAAACATCCCCGTATCCCTGTCAGCATTTTGCAGTTTGCTGGCCTTCTCCTGATACTTTATGCCTTTGAAAATATTGTATCTCAGCCCCAGAACAATCATTGATTTGTTATCATCAATCCAGTTGTAGCTGCTGTATTTTACCAAACTCTCCGGTATAGTTGATGTCCTGTATTTCGACTTAGTAAGAAACCAGAAGCAGCTTGCAGAGATCATAAGATCTCCCTTGGTATAGCTTAGATTTAAATATGATTGATTTTCGTTTGTTGAAAGGTATGGTCCATTTAGATACTTGCCGACAATATTTCCCAGAAAACTTGCATTCCATTGTTTATATTGAAATGTTATCTGATACCAGAGCGGAGAATAGGTATATGAGAAATTCCCTGCCAGAGAACTGGAGAGGTCAGTTTTCACTATCTGTCCCTGAAATCTAAATGATAAAATATTGTTCTTAAAAGGCTTGATAGTTCCGGAATATACTCCTCCATAAGTATTAGACCAGTTCCCATTTTCCGATGCTAAAACTATAAAGTCACTCCCTTGTGAGAAATAATTACTTATGGGTCTCTCTGTTGCTCTGTACACTGCACTAAGCTTAATTTCCAAAAACTTAGAACTCCATCCCCAGTCCAGATTTAGGTCATTGGTAATGCTGTGTCTTAATTCCGGGTTGCCCTGCCTTATTATGTGCTCTGTCATATAAACTCTGTTATTGCTAAGCTGAGCAATACTTGGTTCAGTTGAGTACATCCTGTACTGGAATGTTAAAACACCGCCTTTTCCTGTGTTGTAAGAGATTACTCCCGACGGTCTGAATACCCAATCGTTAAACTGCTGAGTGTAGGTCTCTCTCCTTAAATTGTTTATGCCAATACTCGCCTTGTATGATAATTTACCCGACTTACCGGAAATTTCGGAGTAGAGGTAGTTCTTAAGAAACGATGTTTGATACTCTACATTCTCAAAACTGTTCTCTACATTAGAATTCATTCTGTTTGCCTCAATTGAATATCCTGTATTGAAACGAAATCCTGAAAATTCTGCAGAGTAATTGACCTCCCCGATAATTGAGATTTTTCTGTTCTTCTCAACCATATTATCCTCTAACTCAATGGCACCACTTTGGTTATACTCCTTTTTTGCATACTCATTATATGTGTAAAATCCCGTTCCAACAATATTAAAAGCCAACTCCTGATTGTTCTTTAACTTTTTCCAAAAATAGATATCAGCTGTAGGACCAATTATTGATGCCCTCCTCATATCAGTTCCGCTTTTACTGTCGCTTACACCTCCCTCCAGATAATCAATCTCAGAAGTATTAAAGGCATGTCTGGTTGTAAAGTTTGGGGAGAGCCTTATTTTCAGGGCATAGTCAGACTCCTTCTGGTTGATGAACATAAGATTTATGTAGCTATCATCATAGCCAAAGGCCGACTTTGAATATTGAAATCTTTGCATCCTGGTTCCATTGAAAATATAGTCATAGGATGTCTCTATATTATTTTTCTTATAGTTTCTGTGGTAAAGAGAGTAATCGACACCAAACTGACTTCTCCCTTTATTATACTTAAAGTATAACATCTCATTTCCAAAGCCTGTATTGAACGCCGATGACAAATTACCTCCTGCCGCAATCCCATCTTCTCTAACCTTTGTAATAATGTTAAGGACACTTCCAAACTCAGCATACCTTGCCGGAGGAATATCATAATGTTCAACTCTGGATATCTGATCCGGTTTAATGGTTTTCAACTCTATCTCGTTTGCATTCATTCCATTTATCAATATTTTAACTGCTTTACCCGTAGAAGATGATATCCTCTCATTTGCAGGATCGAAAATAATCTGAGGAATAATTTTAGTTAGCTCAAGTGCGCTGGCAGCTCCCTTTACATCAGAGGGGAGTATCGTGTAAATCGTTTTGTCGCTTTGGATTTTTGTTCTGCTCTCCTGTACTGCTGCCGGACCAAGTGTTTTTACTTCCGTCTCAAGAATATGGTTGTGAACCACTGAATTATTCTCTCCGTTTTTGAATGAAAGGCTCTCTCGTAAACTCTTATAACCCACAAAAGAGATGACAAGAAGATAACTATCCTCCTGAACACTCCTGAATTCATAATTTCCGTTTAAATCGGTAATTGTCCCATATTTAAACGCAGTAGTATCTGATGCACTGTATATAAGCACATTGGCAAATGGCACAGGCATGTTTTCGCTATCCTTCACACTCCCCTTTAAAGAGATTTGTGCAAATAATGTGTTTGAAGTTAATGCTACCACAAGAATAGCAAGCAGAAGTGATCTTAGATGTTTCATTTACAGGTAAAATTTATTTTACCCATAAGACGATAATTGTCCTAAATAAGTTGCACTATTTGCGTAAATAATCGATTCCCACGAAATAGTTAGTCTGTTCGGGATTACTCTTTCCCATATTAGTTATTATTATCGTGTTTTCACCTTTTACTGACTCAAATCCCGAAACTTCAATCTCCTTAACAAGAGGCACTGTTGAATAGGAGTCAATAATCTGATCGGACTCTTTACCATTTACACTGATTTTAAATTTTCCGAAATTGCGTCCGCACACATAAGCTACAACCATTCTATTAAATGGCATTTCACCATCTGAATAAAATTTCACAACCAGAGTATCTCCTTTAACTGCACCGCTCCAGTTAACAAACGCCTTATTACTGGTCTCAAAATTTACAGATCTGTCAAAGGAGACTCTCCCATTGCTTTTATCTTTAAAGAACAGCTGGTCGAATTCGTTTACTCCATCTTTTATAACTGCAGGCACAAGTTGCCTTCTGTCAGTGACAACTTCAACCTTTACCCCACCTTCTGCTGTAATAAGAGTCCCAGTTCTATCAGGAAAGTATATCTCCGATTTAACCTCAGGCAAAAGGTAAAAATATGTAACGGGAGAGAAATTCAGAATTGCATCTGTCCAGGTCCAAACCTCCATGTCAAACTTGAGATGCTCTCTGAAAGGGAGTTTATCAAGAGCTCTGTAGCGCAAGTTTACTGTATACCCGGCTTCAAGGTTCCCGCTACCGTCCGGTTGTGAGATAAAAGGATGGTCTGTGAACTTTTCAGGCCTGCACCATGCATAACCGTAATAATCCTCTGTACCGGTTCCAAAGTGAGAGGGAAAACTCTCCCTGTCGACATATATCTTTTCGTCACCCTCTCCCCACCATGCGTAGGCACTGTTGTAAAGAGTCAATGCATCACCTGCAAAAACTCCTCTTCCTGAAATTTCTACATAGTTAACGTCAAACGCGCCTTCACCAAAGAGATCGTTACTCTTTACACCACCAGCATCAAGTCTGTTGAACTCTCTCCACGAGGCGTGAAAATGCATACTGGAATCATCCCACCTCCACTCGCTCTCCAGAACCTCCAAATCTACCGAAACCTCCTTATTGTAATGGTTGACGATTTTTATCTCTGCACTCTCTTTATAAGGCATAAGCCAATAAGACTCCATAAGGCTATCTTCATGAACATCTGTGTAAAACGTTGAGTGTGGAGAGATTTTATAGCCGGTTCCAAAAAAATCGCCTACCGGACTCCAGACACATCTCTTGCCATCAAACCATATTTCAATTACAACTGATCTTAAAGCCTGATTTAAACTGAAACTATTATCAGCCGACCCATTCTCAAGCTTTACAGACAATCGCGATATAGCAGCCTCTCCCTGAAATCTCTCTGTAAACGTACTCCCAGGACCAAGATTAACACTCTTGCTGCTTAACCCCGGAGAACTGTTTTTTGGCGTAACAGATGGTTTTAATGAAACAGATCTCTCTTTGAAATTTGGCAACATTAGAAAATCTGAACATTTATTAATCAAATCACTGTTTAGCTTGAGCTGCTCATTGGAAAAACTCACAACCTCTGTACCGGGCAAATACTCTCTGTAATTTATGTTATAATAGACATTCTCCCCGCCAAATCCGGCATTTTGCTCTCTTACATTACTACTTTCATAAGTGATGATACATCTCTGTGCGTAAGGAATCGGCATATAGAGGTTATGACCCCTCCTGTTATATCTGTAATCCTTAGAAACTGAGGAAGATAATGGTTCAGGTGCAAGCATTCCACCGCTTAGAATCTCAAAAGGTGAGCCCTGAACAACAGGCTCGTCTGAATTGTCAATATAAATTCTCATTGTACCCTCACCTGGATGAATCCCTGCAAATGTCATCCAAAATCTCACCACAGCGCCCGGTCCGGAGTGGTCGAACATAACAAACTCTCTTCTGCCCTTTACAGAATCAACTCTCAGAAAGGTAGAAAGGTCAAAATTGGCAAACCATCCCGGTTTATCAGGAGAGATACTCATTCTGTCGTAGCTGCTCATCTGCTTTAAATTAAATTCATTTTGAGGCCATCTGGCAAGTGCCTCTCTTGAGGTCATCTCTTTAAGCAATGAGCTAAGTGTAACACCTCTAAAAGACTCTTTTGCAAAACAATGAGCGGAAACCGCTATCAACAAAACATTCGTAACAATCAGGAGTATTCGTTTCATAAGTCGTAACAGGGTTATTCAGTTATTTCATTTTAACGAAGATAATATATTTTACGCTCCGCTCCACTTTTGTTCAACTAATTATTAATGTGCTGTTTGTTACCCAAAAGTGGTGCAGAGATTTATTTTTTATATCTTTGAAATCCAAAAATTTTAAACAATGAAATTCTGCAAACAAAAGTTTTTCCTGGCATTAGCAACTCTTTTTTCGCTTTTTGTAACATTAACATCCGAAGCCTCAGATAGACTGTCTGTGCATATCAAAACAGAAACCAGAAGAGGTGATACTTCTCAGATTACAGAGGCTCAGAGCGAAAAGTTTCTTACCCATTATGAGAAGAACAACTTCAATCGCACTCCCAGATTTGATGAGACTGTGGCATTTTGCAAACTTTTGGCAGAGAACTCTCCAATGCTTACTTTCACAACTATCGGAAAGACACCTCAGGGAAGAGATATCCCTTTTTTGATTCTAGATAGGGACGGCCTTACAAATCCAGGGGATATAAGGGCAAAAGGGCGCGTGATAGTTTTAGCAGAGGCGGCAATACATGCCGGGGAGCCGGATGGTAAAGACGCTGGCTTGATGCTCATACGAGATATAGCCATTTTTGGAAAATACCCGGGGATACTGGACAACGTAACCTTTTTGTTTATCCCAATTATTAATCCGGACGGGCACGAAGATTTTGGCACTCATTACAGAATCAATCAGAACGGCCCAGAAGAGGTTGGAGCGAGATTCACCTCTCAAAGGTTAAACATGAACAGAGACTTTATCAAAGCAGATGCTCCTGAAACAAAAGCTCTTTTAAAACTCTACTCAAAATGGCTTCCGGAGCTCTTTATAGATATTCACGTTACAAACGGTGCCGACTTTCAGTATGTAACAACATATGGGCTGGACCACTGCGGATTTCTTGCTCCAAATATGTTCAGGTGGACAAAAGAGGTATTCGAAAAAGAGCTAAACAAAATGATGGAACAATCCGGATACCCTGTTTTTCCCTATTTTGAGTTCAACAGTTATACAAACCCAAGAGCCGGCGTTTTGCCAGATAATTTTCCTCCACAGTACTCTAATGGGTATGCATCAGCAAACAACAGAATCGGGATGCTTATTGAAAACCACATCTATAAGCCTTACAAAGAGAGAGTGACCTCTGCATACAAAATTATGAAACATTCATTGGAAATTGCAGGAAAAAATTCACGAGAACTTTTGAAACTTACAGAGGAGGCTGACAGATATATTGCCTCTGCTCAATTCAGGAGAGACTCTCTTCCGTTGTTCTTTTCTCATGATCACAAAGACAGTATAATGGTAGATTTCCTTGCATGGGCAGAAAAAACAGAGATAAGCACACTTTCAGGCGCAAAATGGACCTATTCTGACAGGAATTCACCTGTCACATTAAAAATGCCCCTCTTTACATCCTACAAGCCGGAACTTAAGGTAAAGCTCCCTGAGGCCTATCTGATTCCTCAGGAGCAGATTGAGACAATCAACCTCCTTGATGTACACGGAATTAAATATGAAAGACTCACCTCTGACTCAGAGTACAATGTAGAGACATACCGCTTTATTAACCCTAAATGGTCTCAGTTTCCTTATGAAGGAAGAGTAACTTTATCAACAGACTACACTACTCAAAATGAGAGAGTCATCTACAAAAAAGGGGATATAATTGTCAAAACATCACAGCCTAAAGTGAAAATTATCGCCCACCTGCTTGAACCAAAATCACCTACATCACTCGTATACTGGGGGTTCTACAACCTTTGGGCAAGGCCTGCTACCGAATTCTGGATAAGGTTAAATTATATGGAGGTTAAGGGAAGGGAGATGCTGGAGAAAGATGCCGCCTTAAGAGCTGAATTTGAAAGCAAAAAAGCAAATGATCCGGAATTTGCTTCAAATCCGAACGCAATTCTCCAGTTTTTTATGACAAAAGTGAGAGAGAATGTTGAGCCTCATGCCAACAGATACCCTATTGGCCGCCTGTTTTAGTCCGTTTTATTAGAATCAGGATCGGCTTTTAAAGAAGAAGATCGGCGATAACAAAGAGGGCAAAGAGAATTGCAGCATATCCGTTTGCTGTAAAGAATGCAGCATTGATCCTGCTGAGGTTGGTTGGGGTTACAATCATATGCTGCCATAGCAGCAGTAATGAAAATATCGCAGATCCAGTAATGTACATCCAACCAAGATGTCCATCTGTGCTAAAGCTATTATTTACCAGAGCAAAGAAAATTACAAGCAGGGGGACAATCAGTGCGTGTCCCAAAGATGAGACAATAAGGGCTCGTCTCTTTCCGAACAGTTGAGGAACAGAGTGCAGTTTATTGACTGCATCAAACTCCTCGTCAGCCAAAGCATAAATAATATCAAATCCGCTCACCCATAACAGAACAATAACTGAAAGAGTCACAGGAGCCCATGCAAACTCACCTGTAATACTAAGATAGGCTCCTGTTGGAGCAATTGCCAGCCCTACACCAAGAACATAGTGGCAAAGAGCTGTGAATCTCTTCATTAGGCTATAGCCAAGAACGATGGCCAAAGCCGGAAAGGAGAGAAGAAAAGTTAGTTTGTTAATTGATGCAGCAACCGCAATAAAAAGCAGTGAATTAACTATAACAAACATCAAAACAGGCAGAGGCTTCAGTTTTTTTGAAGGCAGCTCTCTGCCCGAAGTTCTGGGATTTTTTGAATCAATATCTCTGTCGAGATACCTGTTGAAACCCATTGCCGCGTTTCTGGCCGTAACCATAGCGGCCAGGACCAGTACCAACAAGCGCAGGGAAAATGTATGTGTGGTGGTTGATAGTGCAAGTACAAAGCCAATAAGGGCAAATGGTAAAGCAAACACAGTATGTGAAAACTTTACCAGACTCAGGTAGTCAGAAACTGTCCTCAGAAATGGCATGTTATTCCTGTTATTATCTGAGTGTTGCCCCGAATTTGTTCATGTATGCTGTGAGCAATTTGTTCATTACATCCTCAACATACTTATCAGTCAGAGTCTTATCCATGTCCTGCAAGGTAAAGCTGATAGCGTACTGCTTTTTACCCTGAGGAATTTTATCTCCTCTGTAAACATCAAACAGAACTACATTTTTAAGAATTTTCTTCTCAGTAGCAAAAGCTGTTGCTCTTAAATCGGCAAAAGATACCTTCTCGTCAATCAGCAGGGCAAGATCTCTTTTAACCTCAGGGAATTTAGGAAGTTCAGAGTAGAGAACCTTTTTCTTTTTTACAATACCAATGAGAATATCCCATGAGATTTCGGCAGCATATACAGGTTGTTTAATATCAAACTGTTTTAGCAGTGAGTTACTTACGGTGCCCATTACCGCCAATCTCTTTCCCCCTTTGGTAGTAATCTCCATACCCTCGGCAAACAGATCAGAAGGGGCCGGAGCATACTCCATATCGTATAAATTGACTCCAAATCTTTTAAGTACAGCCTCAAGATATCCTTTTAGCATAAAGTAAGATGAGGCAACCCTCTTCCCTCTCCAGTACGGGTATCCCGGGCCTGTAACAACCAGCGAAAGTTTTGAACTCTCTTTATAATCCTTAAGCTTATCTTCTGAGCTCTCAGGTATAAACGAGTAAACATTACCGAACTCAAACAATTTAAGATCGTTGTGCTGACGGTTTATATTGTAGGCCACAACCTCAAGCCCATTCAGTAGCAAGGTCTGACGCATAGAGTTGAGATCAGAACTTAATGGGTTAAGAATTTTTACAAGATTCTCAGCAGGGAATGTTTTAAGTTTAGCGTAATAGTCTCCTTTTGTAAGAGAGTTATTCATCATCTCATAAAAACCGTTATTTACAAGAAGGTTTGCAGTTAACTCCCTTACTCTTTCCGGGTCGGGCTTAATGCCGGAAGCAAGGGAGGCACTCATCCTCTCCGGAAGCTCAATGTTATTATAACCATATATTCTTAACACATCCTCTACAACGTCACACTCGCGAGTCACATCTACCCTGTAACCAGGTACTGCAACAACAGCACCAAAATTATCAGATTCAAGAATTTCAAAGTCAAGTAATTTAATAATTGACAATATACTCTCCGATCCAATTTTCTTTCCTATAAGATCCTCCATCCTTTCAAAGTTGAGCGAAATTTTTGCTCTCTCAATTTTAGCAGGACAGGCCTTTTTAATCTCTCCCACAACCTTTGCTCCTGCAATGTCTGCAAGCAAAACGGCAGCTCTTTTAAGAGCATATGAGATAACTTCAGGATTGGCACCTCTCTCGAAGCGGAAAGATGCATCAGTCTTTAAGGAGTGCCTCTTAGAGCTCTTTCTGATTGAAACAGGATTGAAATAGGCACTCTCAAGAAATATAGCAGAAGTACTCTCGGTAACTCCCGAATTTTCACCCCCGAAAACTCCGCCAAGACACATAGGTTTAACCGAGTCACATATCATAAGATCTTCCGAAGACATCTCACGCTCAATACCATCAAGAGTAACAAACTTCTCACCCTCCTCTGCCCTTCTTACAACCACTTTTGAACCTTCAATTTTATTAAGATCAAAAGCATGCAGCGGCTGCCCTGTTTCATGAAGAATAAAGTTTGTAATATCAACCACATTATTGATCGGCCTCACTCCTGCAGAGCGTAATGCCTTTTGCAGCCACTCAGGAGAGGGAGCAATCTTAATATTATCAAGTGTCAGCCCGTAGTATTTTGGCGCGCCATCAGGTGAGAGCAGTTCAATCTCCGCAGCCCTGGTTCCTGAATCTGACTTGGCGACCTTTTCAAAATCGCTGTCAGCAGGCAGATTCATAGTAACATCATAACCATGAAACTTGAGATAAGCGTACAGATCTCTTGCAACCCCAATATGCGAAGCTGCGTCGATTCTGTTAGGCGTTAGGCCGATTTCGAAGACCGTATCTGATTCAAGTTTAAGATATTCTTTTGCAGAAGTGCCTATTTCGGCATCAGCAGGCAAAACCATAATTCCGTCATGAGAATTCCCTATACCAAGTTCATCTTCTGCGCAAATCATACCCATACTCTCGACACCACGGATTTTTGACCTTTTAATCCTGACCTCCTCTCCGTTGCTAAAAGTAAGAGTTGTTCCGACAGTAGCCACAAGCACCTTCTGACCTGAAGCAACATTTGGGGCACCGCATACTATCTGCAGCAACTCGCCACTACCTGTATCAACTTTAGTAAGACTAAGTTTATCGGCATCGGGGTGTTTGGAACACTCCACAACATGCCCTACAACAACTCCGGCCAAACCACCCGGAATATCCTCAGCCTCTTCTGTAGCCTCAACCTCAAGTCCAATCGATGTAAGAATCGCCGCCAGCTCTTCTGGCGCAATATTTACATTTATATATCTCTTTAACCAATTATACGAAATTTTCATCCGGTTATATAAGTTTAACGTTTAATCTTTTGTAATTTGTCTGGCAGATGGTAGTATCAGGAGAAGAGCGACTCAACAAACTCTTTTTTGTTAAATATCTGAAGATCCTCTATCTTCTCTCCTACACCAATAAATTTCACGGGAATTTTAAACTGGTCTGATATTCCTATAACAACTCCCCCTTTGGCAGTACCGTCAAGTTTCGTAACAGCAAGCGCAGTTACATCTGTTGCTTTGGTAAACTCCTTAGCCTGCTGATAGGCATTCTGACCTGTTGAGCCATCCAGAACAAGAAGCACCTCATGTGGAGCATCAGGAATGAGCTTCCTCATCACATTTCTGATTTTTGTCAGCTCGTTCATAAGATTAACCTTGTTATGAAGCCTGCCTGCAGTATCAATAAGTACTACATCGGCATTTTGTGCTATAGCAGAAGATATCGTGTCATAAGCAACAGAGGCAGGATCGGCACCCATAGCCTGTTTTATAATCGGTACTCCGGCTCTTTCACTCCATATGGTAAGCTGATCTACCGCTGCAGCCCTGAATGTATCTGCTGCACCCAACACAACACTTTTCCCTGCAGATTTAAGTCTTGCCGCAAGTTTCCCAATCGTAGTGGTTTTACCAACGCCATTGACACCTACAACCATAATCACATATGGTTTTTTAGAGAAGTCAAAGGGCTCCTCCGGTTTAAAGTTATCATCGATATTAAGCAGAGACTCAATTTCATCTCTCAGAATAAAATTAAGTTCATCTGAATTCATGAATTTATCTCTGGCAACCCTCTCCTCCAGTCTCTCAATAATTCTCAAAGTTGTATCAACACCAATATCAGAGGCAACTAAAGCCTCCTCAATGTCATCAAGGGTGCTGTCATCAACCTTAGACTTACCGGCAACCGCTCTGGCCAGTTTATCAAATATACCTGTCTTTGTTTTTGCCAGGCCCGACTCCAGAGCACTCTTCTCCTCTTTGGATTTTGAACCGAATAATCCGAATAATGCCATTTCTGTTTATTTAATCGCCAAAGATACAAATATTGGGAGCAAAAATAAAGAGACTGCCCTAAAAAAGACAGTCTCTTTATTAATCTCTTATATGTAAGACTATTTCTTGCTGAAGAAATCCTTTGTGCTGTCTACAGGAACCATCTCCTCCTGAAACGCATAAGAACCGCTGCGATCTGAGCGGACCATACGGATGCATTTAACAGTTGTTTTACCCTGTCCTTTACCACCGCCGAATGTAGCAACTACTTTCTTTGCCATTTTATTATAATTTTATTTATTCTTACTTGATTTCACGATGAAGAGTTACCTTCTTCAAATATGGGTTGTATTTTTTACGCTCCAGACGCTGAGTTGTGTTCTTCTTGTTCTTGGTAGTGATATACCTTGAGATACCGGGAACACCGCTCTCTCTTTGCTCTGTGCACTCCAGGATAACCTGAATTCTGTTACCTTTCTTTGCCATATCTCTTAATTATTATATCAGATTAAGTAAACCTTTAGCCTTAGCATCCTTAAGTACTGCGCTAAGACCTTTCTTATTAATTGTACGCATCCCTGCGGCCGAAACCTTAAGGTTCACGAACCTCTGCTCCTCCTCTAACCAAAAACGCTTGTTCTGAAGATTAGGTGCAAACTCACGCTTCGTTCTGCGCTTGGAGTGAGAAACATTGTTCCCGATCATCCTTTTCTTTCCTGTAACTTGACAAACTCGTGCCATTATATAGTAAATTTTATTATTTTTTCAAGGGTTGCAAATATCGTGAATATTTTTTTTTAATCCAAAATATTTACACAAATTTAAACATTCTCTTCCATCTGATACTCTTTGGAAAAGACTTATGCTGGCTCTTAGAGAACCAGATAAGGGCAGGTGAACCAACAACATGTGATTCAGGTACAAACCCCCAGTAACGGGAATCCAGTGAATTATGTCTGTTGTCACCAAGCATAAAATAGTAATCCATCTTAAAGGTATAACTTGTAACAGGAGAGCCGTTGATTATAATCACACCATCTTTAACCTCAAGAGTGTTGTGTTCATAAGCGGTTATTATCCTGTGGTAAAGAGGCAGATTCTCTGCAGTGAGTTCAACCGTTGCTCCTTTTGCGGGTATCCAAAGCGGGCCGTAATTATCTCTGGTCCATTTGAAATCTGCAGTAAAGGGGAAGAGCATCAGTGGTGAATCGGGAAAATCGGGAGGATAAACATCTATATTTTGTCTTATCTCCTGAACATTGGGCAATTTTGAAATCTCCTGAGCCTCCTGAGGATTCATTGGGAAATTGTGATATCCCGGAAGTGATGAATCGAAGTAGATCTCCTGAATATAAAGCCCCATTCCCTCAATTATCTTTGAGTTAACAGGTGTCCCGTTTGTATAGACAGTATAGGTGTTCTGAATTCCCGGAAGCGCTGTTTGAGGCACTCCGTTTACCACAACCTGTCCGTTAACAATTTCAAGTGAATCACCCGCAATTGCAACGCACCTTTTTACATAGTTATCCTTTTTATCATCCGGTCTTGAAACAACCGGCCCGTACATCTTTTTTGTATACTCCCTGCCGTTAAGTCTGACATGAGTGTAATAATCCTCGGTTGGAGCTGCTTTAAGGACAGAGTCCCCGTGGGGAAAATTAAACACAACAATATCGTCCCTTTTAACCTTGGAGATACCTTTAAGTCTTCTGTACGGATTCTGTATCCAAGTTAAATAAGATTCCCCCCCGGTAACAGGAAGAACATTGTGAACAAGAGGAAACGAGAGAGGTGTCTGACTAACCTTTGGTCCGTAAGAGAGTTTACTTACAAACAGGTAATCGCCTGTCATAAGCGTTCTCTCCATTGACGAGGTTGGAATCATATACGCCTCAAAGAAAAAGGCCTTAATAAAGGTAGAAACGACAAGTGCAAAAATAATTGCATCGAGCCACTCAATCCAGCCGTTTCTCTTCTCTCCCTCTTTGTATCTCTTCTTCCAGAAAGCCCATCTGACCTTTTTTGTGATATAGAGGTCGTAAATAACTGCCAGTCCTAATATGAACCACCAGTTACCGAACCAAATCACCCAAAGAAGGTAGAGCAGGGCCCAGACACTAAATTTAAACCATTTATTGGCTGTTATCCGGAGAATCTTCACTTAACTATCTATTTTACAGAGTTAATGATGGCTTCGAAAGCCTGAGGATTATTCATTGCAAGGTCTGCAAGAACTTTGCGGTTTAGACCCACATTGCTCTTTGCAAGTTTACCTATAAATTCCGAGTAGTTCATACCGTGCTGTCTTGCAGCTGCATTTATTCTCTGAATCCAGAGTGCACGGAAAGCTCTTTTCTTGTTTTTGCGGTCGCGGTAAGCATAAGTCAGACCTTTTTCAAAGGTGTTTTTTGCTACCGTCCACACATTAGCGCGGGCAAGAAAATTACCGCGCGTCAGTTTTAGAATTTTTTTACGGCGTGCTCTTGAAGCAACCGAATTTACCGATCTTGGCATACTACACTAAATTGGTTTTAAGAATGTCAGCGCTCTCCCTCAATTGAGAAACTTTTTCTGCTGTGCATTCAGGTTAATAATTGAAAAATTAAGCTACCAGAAGGGCTTTGATTCTCTTTTCGTCAGAAACAGAAACTAAAGCGGAATAAGTAAGATTCCTCTTTTGTTTGGTTGTTTTCTTTGTGAGAATGTGGCTCTTGTAGGCATGCTTTCTCTTTACTTTACCTGTTCCGGTAAGGTCAAAACGCTTTTTGGCACCGGAGTTGGTCTTAATCTTTGGCATTGTACTTATTTGTTTTTAAAATTAAGTTTCTATTTTTTCTTAACAGGGGTAAGCATCATAATCATTCTCTTACCCTCCAGTTTTGGCATCTGCTCAGCCTTACCGTACTCTTCAAGCTCAAGGGCAAACCTTAGCAAAAGCTTTTCACCCTGATCTGAAAAGAGTATCGATCTTCCCTTGAAGAAAACAAAGGCCTTAACCTTTGAGCCCTCCTGAAGGAAAGTCTGAGCATGTTTCAGCTTAAACTGATAATCGTGCTCATCTGTGTTAGGGCCAAACCTGATCTCCTTGATAACAATCTTGGTGGCATTGGATTTCATCTCCTTAGCCTTTTTCTTCTGCTGATATAGAAACTTTTGGTAATCTACTATCTTACAGACAGGTGGGTCCACATTTGGAGAAATCTCTACTAAATCGAGCTCCATCGCCTCTGCCATCCTGATTGCCTCTGAAAGCGAGTAAACTCCAGGATTCGTAACATTGTCCCCTACCACCCTGACTCTCTGGGCAGCAATATTTTCATTCATTTTAGGACCGTCATCTGCCTTTCTGCCAGGCATGTTGCCGCGCCTGTCTCTCAGATTATTGTTTGCAGATGATGTTCCTCCGGGCTTTTTGAAAAACCCGCCGGGACGAGGTTTAAATGGTGTAGCGATAAATTGTCCTCCTAAATTTTAGTTAATACTTATTTGTTGTTTAATCTCTTCATTCACAAATGATGTAAACTCCTCAACAGACATCTGTCCCTTATCTCCCTCTCCGTGGCGTCTAACGGAAATCATACCCGTTTCTGCCTCTTTCTCACCCACAATAAGGAGGAATGGAACTCTCTTGAGCTCATTCTCCCTGATTTTCTTACCGATAGTCTCGTTACGGTCATCAATTGAGGCGCGAATATCGTTATTATTCAAGAATTCTACAACTTTTTTTGCATAATCGTTGTATTTTTCACTAATCGGAAGTATAACGGCCTGCTCCGGAGTGAGCCATAAAGGGAACTTTCCGCCGGTGTGTTCAATAAGAACAGCAACAAAACGTTCCATAGAGCCGAATGGTGCCCTGTGAATCATAACCGGCCTGTGCTTCTTGTCATCAGCACCCACATACTCAAGCTCAAACCTCTCAGGAAGGTTATAGTCAACCTGAATTGTGCCAAGCTGCCACTTTCTTCCTATTGCATCCTTAACCATGAAGTCCAGTTTTGGACCGTAGAATGCAGCCTCACCAAGTTCAACCACAGTTTTAAGACCCTTCTCCTCTGCAGCCTCAATAATCGCACGTTCTGCCTTTTCCCAATTTTCGTCGCTTCCGATGTACTTCTCTGTGTTTTCCGGATCCCTGAGAGATATTTGGGCTGTATAGTCTTTAAAATCAAGTGTTTTAAATATATACAAAACTATATCGATAACTTTTATAAACTCATCTTTAAGCTGATCCGGACGGCAGAATATGTGTGCATCATCCTGTGTAAAGCCCCTCACCCTTGTAAGGCCGTGAAGCTCACCGCTCTGCTCGTAACGATAAACGGTGCCAAACTCAGCAAGTCTGAGCGGCATATCTTTATATGAACGTGGTTTGGTTTTATAAATCTCACAGTGGTGAGGACAGTTCATTGGCTTTAGCAGAAACTCCTCTCCCTCCTGCGGGGTATGTATCGGCTGGAATGAATCCTTACCGTATTTAGCATAGTGACCCGAAGTCACGTATAACTCCTTCTGACCAATATGAGGTGTCATTACAGGAAGATAACCGTGACGTTTCTGAACAACCTTAAGGAAATTTTCAAGCCTCTCTCTTAACATTGCTCCTTTAGGCAGCCACAAAGGCAAACCTTGCCCTACTCTCTGAGAGAAGGCAAACAGTTCAAGCTCTTTGCCCACCTTTCTGTGGTCACGCTTTTTAGCCTCTTCGAGCATCACAAGATACTCATCGAGCATCTTCTTTTGAGGAAAAGTCACACCATATATTCTGGTAAGCATCTTGTTATTCTCATTTCCCCTCCAGTATGCTCCTGCAATTGATGTCAGTTTGACAGCCTTAATAACCGAGGTATCAGCAAGGTGAGGCCCGCGACACAAATCGGTAAAAGTGCCGTTTGTGTAAAACGAAATAGTCCCGTCCTCCAGATCTTTAATCAGCTCACACTTGTATTCATCTCCCTTCTGTGAGTAGGTTGCCATAGCCTCCTCTTTGCTCACCTCTTTGCGGACAAAGCTCTGCTTCTCTCGTGCAAGCTCAAGCATCTTATCCTCAATCTTCTTAAGGTCTGCCTCTGTGATACTTTTGTCACCCGAA
Source organism: Bacteroidales bacterium UBA5548 (assembly GCA_002425935.1). GTDB lineage: Bacteria > Bacteroidota > Bacteroidia > Bacteroidales > UBA932 > Bact-08. Next base: position 43,426 of record DINE01000008.1, read on the forward strand.
TCCACATCGTAGTAAAAACCGGTTTCAATTGAGGGGCCTATACCGAACTTAATGCCCGGATAAAGTTGTTCAAGCGCCTCTGCCATAAGGTGAGACGAAGAGTGCCAGAAAGTACTTTTGGCCTCCTGATCATCCCATTTATGAAGTTTAAGGGTTGAATCAGAAGTAATTGGCCTGTTTATCTCGTATATCTTTGAGTTTACGGTAGAGGCGAGTACCTCAGCCGCAAGCCTCGGACTGATAGAATTTGCAATCTCATAAGGGGTAATCCCCTTTTCATACTGACGGACCGATCCGTCCGGGAAGGTAATGTTTATCATCTTGTGGTTCATTTCTTATCGAACTGCAAAGTTAAATATATTTTTAAAAAAGCTGTAAATTTTGGTACGATAAGGAATTTGCCTAAATTTGAATCTCTAAAGACTATGAATTAACTCTGACATTCAAAATATTATGCAATCAAACAAATGGAGTACCGCCGCATTGTACGGCCTTTTACTTGCACTGGTAACTGTAATTCACTCACTTATTACCGTTGTTTTTGAGCCACCGCTCGCGATTAACATTATCTTATGGGCTGTAAAGTTCGGTGGAAGCCTCTGGGTACTTTACTACTTTATGAAAGAGTATGCAAAGCCATTCGAGAACTTCACTCACAAAGAGGGTTTCAGGTTCGGATTTTTGGTAACTGTCTTTTCATCAATTATCTGCGCATCATTTGCCTTTATTCAGATAACTGTTATATTCCCCGATTTGATGGCTACTCAAATGGAGACAGTAATGAATGCAATGCAATCTTCAAACCCGGAATCCCTTGAGGCCTTTGAGAAGATTCAGGGAATTCTGCCTCAGTTAATATTCGTTTTCTCTTTGGTTTATTACATTATTTTCGGGGCAATAGCCTCAGCGATAATTGCCAACTACACAAAAAAGGGTGATATATTCGCTGATAATGCCCAGGGTCAGATTTAAATAAAGAAGATAGTATGGATCTCTCAATAGTAATCTCAGTCTATAACGAAGAGGAGTCATTACGTGAACTCACAACCTGGATTTCTGAGGCTCTTAAAAATGAGTCTCTAAAGTATGAGGTTATTTTTGTCGATGACGGAAGTACCGATAACTCCTGGGATATTATTGAAGAGCTGACAAAGTTTAATCCTGCAATAAAAGGTATCTCTTTCAGAAGAAATTACGGCAAGAGCGCTGCACTATACTGCGGATTCGAAGCTGCCGAAGGTGAGGTTGTAATTACAATGGATGCCGATCTTCAGGACAGTCCCGAAGAGCTTCCGGCACTTATTAAGATGATCCGCGAAGATGGTTTCGACCTGGTATCCGGCTGGAAAAAGAAGCGCTATGACGGCAAACTCACAAAAAACCTGCCCTCAAAGCTTTACAACTTTACCGCCAGAAAGGTAACAGGAATAAAACTCCACGATATGAACTGCGGCCTGAAAGCCTACAGAAATATCGTCGTCAAGAATATTGAGGTTTACGGTGAGATGCACAGATATATACCGTATCTGGCAAAGAATGCAGGCTTCTATAAAATTGGTGAAAAAATTGTTAAACACCAGCCCAGAAAATTTGGAAAGAGCAAGTTTGGGATGAACCGTTTTGTAAACGGGTTTCTTGACTTGCTCTCTCTATGGTTTCTATCGAAATTCGGTAAAAAACCAATGCACTTTTTTGGACTTATCGGGTCACTGATGTTTCTTATTGGAGCATTAACGTCGCTCTATTTAATCGTGCAAAAGATAGTATATCAGTCTCAGGGATTAAAATACAGGGCTGTTACCGACCAGCCACTCTTCTATATTGCCTTGGTAGCTCTTATAATCGGTATGCAACTGTTTCTTTCAGGGTTCATAGCAGAGCTTATCTCCAGAAACAGTAGCGAAAGAAACAGCTATAAGATCAGGAAAAGGGTATGATATAAACCTGCTTTACTGCTTATCGGGGTTGCTCTGAATTCCTTCAAACTCCTCCTCGGTAATCATTTTACAGGTTCCGTTAAACTCACCACCCTCTTCAATAAAGATCTTCTGGCAGCTTACCTTCCCTTTAATTTTACCACTTTTCCTGAGGCCAAACACCTCTTTTACAACTATTTTACCATCTGCCTCACCCCAAATGTCGCAACTCTTACATGTTGCTTCACCAATAAGCTTGGCAAACTCTCCGATAACAAGCTTTCCTAAAGTATTAATCTTGCCCTCAAAAAAGCCGTCAATCCTTATGTCGGAGGTAGATTTCAGTGTGCCGTGCACCTCTGTACCGGTACAAATTCTGTTAACCTCAATTACCTGGTTCGATACCTCATTTTTTGACATAACTATCTGTTTAGATATGAATAACCTCTCCGTGAATTGCTGCCGCAGCCTCCATAATAGCCTCACTCATTGTTGGATGTGGGTGAATAGAGTGAATAAAATCCTTTGCAGTGGCACCAAGATTTCTTGCAACAACTATGCCTGAAAGCATCTCGGTTACATTGTACCCTACAAGATGAGCTCCCAGAATTTTATCTGTTTTGGCATCAGCAATCAGTTTAACAAAACCATCTCTCTCTCCGGCAGCAGATGCCTTACCCGAAGCTGTGAAAGGGAATTTACCAACCTTGTACTCAATTCCGCTCTCTTTAGCAGCTCTCTCGGTAATACCAACCGATGCAATTTCGGGCGATGTATAAGTGCATGCGGGAAAGTTTCCGTAATCCAAAGCCTTTGGATTTAGTCCGGCGATAGCCTCCACGCAGCAGATAGCCTCGGCAGAGGCAATGTGCGCAAGTGCCGGTGTGGCAATAACATCACCAATGGCATAGATTCCCTCAACATTTGTGGCATACATGTCATTCACCTTAATCTTGCCCTTTTCTATCTCAATACCAACCTCTTCGAGCCCGATGTTTTCTATATTAGCCCTTACGCCAACAGCAGAGAGTACCTTTTCGGCCTCGATAACCTCCTCTCCCTTTTTGGTCTCAACAGTAATCCTGCACAGATCACCGGAGATGTCAACACCCTTAACCTGAGCTGAGGTCATCACCTTAATACCCATTTTTCTGAAAGAGCGGCTCAACTGTGCTGATACATCATCATCTTCCAAAGGTACAATATTGGCCATGTACTCAATAAGATATACCTCTACACCAAGTGAACGGTAGAAGTAGGCAAACTCGCTTCCTATAGCGCCTGAACCGATTACGGCAAGGCTCTTAGGCAAACTCTCCGGCACCATAGCCTGACGATAGGAGATTATCTTCTCTCCATCAATGGGAGCAAACGGCAGTGAAGCCGCTCTGGCACCAGTAGCAACAATAATATTCTTTGCCTCGGCAACTGTAACCTCTCCCTGAGCAGAGGTAATCTCCACCCTCCCCTTTTCGGAAATTCTGGCTGTACCGTTTATTACTGTAATTTTATTTTTCTTGAACAGATACTCTATTCCTCGGCTCATCCCTGCAGCAACTCCTCTGCTCCTCTCCACAATGGCTTCTACAGAAGGAGTTATCTCTCCGTTAATTTGGAAACCGTAGTCAGATGAATTTTGTGCATAGTGCAGAGTCTGCGCGCTCTTCAAAAGTGCCTTAGTGGGAATGCAACCCCAGTTAAGACATACTCCTCCAAGTTCTGCCTTCTCAACAACAGCTGTATTCATACCTAACTGTGACGCCCTTATTGCAGCTACATAGCCTCCCGGGCCCGAACCTATAACTATAAGATCAAACATAGTAAATTCATTTTTAATAATTACATACCCGTACCGTGGCAGTTTTTAAACTTTTTACCACTTCCGCAAGGGCACGGATCATTTCTTCCGACTCTCTTCTCAACATGAACAGGTGCATTGCTCTTTGGTTCACCAGAAGATGTAACAAGGTCACTTCTGGATGTCTGCATGTTGCTAAGGTCTGTTCTCTTTCTCTGCTCCTGTCTTACAGGGATTGGGTCCTTCTGGGTATCCCTTAATGGGATCTGGGCTTTAAGTAAGAAGGCAAGAACATCTCTGTTTACCTTCTCAAGCATTGTCTGAAACAACTTAAAGCTCTCAAATTTATATATCAGAAGCGGATCTTTCTGCTCATATGTAGCATTCTGAACCGACTGTTTAAGATCGTCCATCTCTCTTAGGTGCTCTTTCCAGTACTCATCTATCATTAGAAGGGTGATAGTTTTGCTCAAAGTACGCCCAAGTTCGCGGCCCTGACTTTCATAACCTTTCCTGAGGTTTATTATAAGCTGCATCATTTTTGCACCATCGGTCACAGGTACGGCAATATTTTCATATGCTGCACTTTGAGTTTCATATACCTGCTTGACAATCGGCCACGCCTGACCAACAAGAACATCCACCCTTCTTTTGTAAACCTCCTTTACACTCTCTGCCAGCTTTGCTGAAACAGCATCAGATTTTTCATCGTTGTAAAAATCTTCTGTCATTCCCGGCTCAACCGAAAGTTGTCGTATTGTCTCGTAACTAAACTCCTCAAAAGACGCCCCTCCATGATTCGCCTGAACAAGTGAATCGCAAAAGTCAGTCATCATGTTCTGAATATCTACATCAATCCTCTCACCATAGAGCGCGTTTCTTCTTCTGGTATAGATAACCTCTCTCTGAGAGTTCATAACATCGTCATATTCAAGAAGTCTCTTACGAATTCCAAAATTATTCTCCTCAACTTTACGTTGCGCTCTCTCTATTGATTTAGAGAGCATTGAGTGTTGTAACACCTCGCCCTCTTTCATGCCCATTCTGTCAACAATCGAGGCTATTCTCTCAGAGCCAAAGAGTCTCATTAAGTCATCTTCAAGTGAAACAAAGAAGCTTGAAGAGCCCGGGTCTCCCTGACGGCCGGCACGACCACGCAACTGTCTGTCTACACGTCTTGAGTCGTGTCTCTCAGTACCAATGATTGCCAGACCACCAGCCTCCTTCACGCCTGTACCAAGCTTGATGTCGGTACCACGGCCGGCCATGTTGGTAGCAATTGTAACCGCGCCGGCCTGCCCGGCCTCAGCAACTATCTCTGCCTCTCTGGCGTGCTGTTTGGCATTGAGAACATTATGCTTTATACCCCTTAGCTTTAACATTCGGCTTAACAACTCAGAGACTTCAACCGAAGTTGTACCTACGAGTACCGGCCTTCCCTGTTTTGTAAGAGAGACAATCTCATCAATGACCGCATTATATTTCTCTCTTTTAGTCTTGAAAATCAGGTCATCCATATCCTTTCTGATGATTGGACGATTTGTTGGAATAACCACAACATCAAGCTTGTAGATTGACCAAAACTCACCAGCTTCTGTCTCTGCAGTACCGGTCATACCGGCCAGCTTGTGGTACATTCTGAAATAGTTCTGTAGAGTAATTGTGGCAAAAGTCTGTGTTGCAGCCTCAACCTTAACCATCTCTTTTGCCTCTATAGCCTGGTGAAGTCCGTCAGAGTATCGCCTTCCTTCAAGAATACGACCTGTCTGCTCATCAACAATCTTAATCTTATTATCCATCACAACATACTCCACATCCTTTTCGAACATGGTGTATGCTTTGAGAAGCTGGTTTACAGTGTGAACCCTTTCGCTCTTAATTGCATAATCACTAAGAAGTTCATCCTTAGCCTGTAGCTTCTGCTCAGGAGTCATTCCCCCCTTCTCGATTTCTGAAATTTCTGTTCCGATATCCGGCAGAATAAAGAATCGGGTATCACTTACATTCTGTGCTATAAGCTCATGACCTTTGTCTGTAAGCTCAACCGAGCGCTGTTTTTCATCAATAACAAAAAACAGATCGTCTGTTATCAGGTGCATCTGCTTGTTGTTATCCTGCATGTAGAAGTTCTCGGTTTTGATGAGTATCTGCTTCATTCCGGATTCACTCAGATACTTTATAAGGGGATTGTAACGGGGCAGACCTTTGTGTGCCCTTAAAAGAAGTTTTCCACCCTCCTCTTCGTCACCCTCGGCGATCTTCTTCTTAGATTCGTTAAGTAACTGTGTAACAAGATTGCGCTGGGCGCTGTAAAGTCTCTCAACAATTGGCTTGTATTCGTTAAACTGCTGCTCGTCACCTTTTGGAACAGGGCCGGAGATAATCAGCGGAGTTCTTGCATCGTCAATTAACACCGAGTCAACCTCATCGACAATAGCAAAGTGATGCTTTTTCTGAACAAGATCTTCCGGGTTGATTGCCATATTATCCCTAAGGTAGTCAAAGCCGAATTCGTTATTGGTTCCAAAGGTAATATCAGCTCTGTAAGCCTTTTTTCTCTCCTCTGAGTTTGGAGAGTGTTTGTCGATACAATCTACTTTAAGCCCATGAAACTGGTATAGAGGCCCCATCCACTCCGAGTCCCTCTTTGAGAGGTAGTCGTTAACGGTTACCACATGTACACCTTTACCGGCCAGAGCGTTGAGAAAAACAGGCAATGTTGCCACAAGGGTTTTACCCTCACCTGTTGCCATCTCTGCAATCTTACCCTGATGTAGCGCAACCCCTCCAAAGAGCTGAACATCGTAGTGAACCATATCCCAGGTAATCAAATTGCCACCCGCCATCCATTTGTTGCTCCACAGCGCATACTCTCCTTCAATAGAGACAAAATCATGTTTTGCTGCAAGATCTCTGTCTGAATCCCAGGCCTTAACCTTTACCGTGCTGTTCTCTTTAAACCTTCTCGCTGTAGATTTCATAACAGCAAATGCATCGGGAAGAATCTCCATCAATACCTGCTCTATCTTCTCGTCAATCCTCTTAGACAACTTATCGACCTCTGTGGCAAGCTCCTCCTTCTCCCTCACATCAATCATGACATCTTCCAGTCTTGCGCGCAACGATTTTTTTCGCTCTTCGTCAGCAGCTATACTGTCTGCAATGACTTTTTTAAGTCTTAGGCTCTCTGCACGAAGCTGGTCATCTGTCAGTTTATCAATTCTCTCGTATGCCAGCAGTGCTTTATCTACATATGGTTGTATAACCTTTAAGTCTCTATCCGATTTTGTGCCAAAGAATTTTTTGAGCACACCTGTTAAAAACGCCATTCTGTCTCTTTAATTAAAAATAACTTATTGTAATCTGCAAAGATAAAAAATAATGAAAGAAAGATATACTTTTGCAGCAGGAAGAGCAATGAAAAGAGAGATAATTACTACTGCAGACGGTTCGTCAACCCTAAAGGTCGCAGAAATTGACGAATGCTACCACTCCGTTAACGGAGCATTGGCAGAGAGTATGCACATATTCATCACAAACGGCCTCAGGTACTATATCTCTAAAAATCCTGACAAATCTGCAGAGATAACTATTCTGGAAGCCGGATTCGGAACAGGACTCAATTGTCTGCTCTCACTACTTGAAAAGCAGAGTGACCCCAAATACACTATTCACTACATATCTCTGGAAATATATCCCTTAGATAAATCAGAAGCCGAAAAGCTGAACTATCCCGAAACAATAAAGGGGTACAATATTTCGGAGAGAGAGGTCAGAGAGCTCTTTATTAAAATTCATTCGGCAAAATGGGATAGATCTGAGGTAATAATACCCGGTTTCACACTGACTAAGCTGGCACTTGCGATAGAGAATCTCTCAGACTGCCACACCATTAAAGAAAAATACTTAAATGGTAAAGATTTGAATCTTGTCTATTTTGACGCCTTCTCTCCTGAAAAACAGCCGGAGCTTTGGAGTAGTTCAATATTCAACGGAATCGGAATAATCATGAAACCAGGCTCAATATTAACAACATACTCTTCCAAGGGAGTAGTAAAACAGGCTTTGAGAGATGCGGGGTTTAATGTTCAGAGGATTGCCGGACCTGCAGGAAAAAAACATATTATAAGGGCAGAAAAGCTTTAATTTACAAGATGACACTACAATAAGACAACTTTGGTAAATAAGATCCCTTCTATCACTTCTATCACCTCTATCACTTTTTTACAAGTTCTATTCTGTACATCTTGGGCCAATACTTTCCGGTGATATAGATATGTCCGTTTACAGGGTTATAGGCAATTCCGTTTAATACATCTGTTCTGGATGTTCTGAGAGACAAAGGAAGAATGCCTTTGCAATCCACTGTAGCTGTCACCTCGCCGTTAGCAGGATTAATAATCAGGATCATATCACTCTCGTACACATTTGCCCAGATCTCTCCCTTTATGTATTCAAGTTCATTAAGTGCAGTAACCCTCTTACCGTTCATCTTAACCTCTAAACGAGAGACCTCTCTGAAGTTTTCCGGATCATGAAAATACAAAAAAGCAGAGCCGTCGGTTGCAATCAGATGTTTACCATCAGTTGTAAGCCCCCAACCCTCTTTAGGATTATAAAATGCACCTAGTTTTTTAAATGTCCTGATGTCATAAACCAGCACTTCACGTTCCATCCATGTAAGAATGAATAGTCTGTCATTAAAAACAACCGCACCTTCTGCAAAGTATTTGGCAGGCAGGTTAAAGCTTCTAAGTGTTTTTCCCTTTGCAAGATCCACCTCTCTGAAAAATGACTGACCATACTGCCCCGAACTCTCATATAGCCTCCCTTCGTGAAAAAAGAGCCCCTGAGTGTAGGCATTAACATCGTGCGGAAGCACCTCGGTAACCTTTGCCCGGTAACTCACAGGCTGCTTACCTTGTGCTGTACACTCTATTGCAGGCATGGTTGCCATTAATGTTAAAATCAATAAAAGGTGCCTGTACATAATATGTTACAGAATTAGCTCAGTTTTCTCTTAAGTGCTGCCTCTACAAGTGACACAAACAGCGGATGCGGATTCTCAGGGGTGCTCTTTAGTTCCGGATGAAACTGAACACCAATGAAAAACGGATGTTCCGGCAGCTCAACAATTTCAACAAGCCCGGTATCATTGTTTTTACCGCTTGGAATTAATCCTGCCTGAGCAAGCATATCAACATAAGTGTTGTTCATTTCGTAACGATGCCTGTGTCTCTCTGAAATCTCAAGTGAGTTATATATTTTTTGCGCAAGCGAACCCTCCTCAATTTTACACTGATATTTGCCCAGACGCATTGTACCACCTTTTGCGGTAAGTGATTTTTGATCCTCCATAAGATCAATAACCGGGTTCTTTGCATTTGCCTTAATCTCTGTGGTCATGGCATCTTCCAGTTTGAGGACATTCCTCGCATACTCAATCACTGCCATTTGCATGCCAAGGCATATACCCAGAAACGGAATCTTGTTGGTTCTTGCGTACTCTATTGCGGTAATTTTACCCTCAATACCTCTCTCACCAAACCCCGGTGCCACAAGAATACCATCCATATCTTTAAGCATCTCACTTACTGTTGAAGCAGTAATGTGTTCGCTATGAATACTATGAACATTTACTTTACACTCATTTTGTGCACCTGCATGTATAAATGACTCCAAAATTGATTTATATGCATCCTGAAGTTCTACATATTTCCCTACCAGGGCAATATTTACCTCATATTTGGGATTAAAGAGTCTCTCCAGAAAAAGTTTCCATCTTGTAAGGTCGGGAGTGTTATTAACGGCATCAAGCTGGAATTTCTTAAGTACAAGTTCGTCAAGCTTCTCCTTAACCATTAAAAGCGGAACCTCGTAAATACTCTTGGCATCAATCGATTCAATAACAGCATTAACTCTTACATTGCAGAAGAGAGCTACCTTTCTTCTTATCTCTGCAGGAAGAGGATGTTCAGTTCTGCACACAATAACATCGGGATGAACTCCATTCTGCTGAAGCATTCTCACCGAGTGCTGAGTTGGCTTGGTTTTAAGCTCCTTGGCAGCGTTAAGATAAGGAACAAGCGTAAGATGCACAACAAGACAATCCTCATCAGCCAGCTCCCACTGCAATTGACGAACAGCCTCTACAAAAGGTAAAGACTCAATATCGCCAACAGTGCCACCAAGTTCTGTGATGATAACATCATATTTACCGGTTTTGCCCAAGTTTAGCATTCTGCGCTTAATCTCATCGGTAATATGAGGCACAACCTGTACGGTTTTACCAAGATAAGCACCCTCTCGCTCTTTGTCTATAACGGTTCTGTATATTCTTCCCGTAGTCACATTGTTTGCCTTTGATGTGTAAACATTCAGAAACCTCTCGTAGTGACCAAGGTCAAGATCAGTCTCTGCGCCATCTTCAGTCACATAACATTCGCCATGTTCATAAGGGTTAAGAGTGCCCGGGTCTACATTGATATAGGGGTCAAATTTCTGAATTGTGACAGAGAGTCCTCTGGCCTGAAGTAATTTTGCCAGCGATGCTGAAATAATACCTTTTCCCAGGGAAGAGGTAACTCCTCCCAAAACAAAAACATATTTGGTGCTCATAAGTTATACGGATTGTTATACAGGGATACAAAGATAGTACAATCTGACCGTTATTACCAATTAATCTTTAATTTTGATGCCATGTTTCAAATCGGTATAACCCTAAAAAAATCAAGATGAGTACTTACAAAGAGAGCTTTACTGTCAAAACATATGAGACAGATCATACAGGTAAATTCAAACCAACTTCATGGATGTACCATATGCAGGAGATGGCAAATATTCACGCCCTCTCTCTTGGATTCGGGTACGATAATCTTATTGGTGAAGGCATTGCCTGGGTACTCTCAAGGATTCATGTGAAATTTCTAAAACTGCCTATCTGGAAAGACAATCTTACTGCAGAGACATGGCACAAGGGCAGCGACCGGCTCTTTGGGTTCAGAGACTACCAGGCATGTGATTCCGAAGGTAATCCTGTAATACTAACAACCTCTTCATGGCTCATAATCAACACAAATACCAGAAGAGTCCAGAGAATGGATTCGGTACTGGGCAGCGACTATGCCGGTGCACATCTTGTTAATGCAATTGATGAACCTGCCGAAAGGCTGGTAACTCCTGAAGGGATGGAGTTACGAGGCAGTGTAAAAGCTAATATCTCTGACATTGATATTAACCAGCATACCAACAATATCCGCTATATGGAGTGGGCTATGAACCATATAAATACTGAGCTTTCATCAAAAATGCATATAACTGAATTATGGATTAACTTCAACAACGAATGTCGCCTGAATGACGTTGTTGACATCTATGTTAAAGAGGCAGATACGATATTCGTAGAGGGCAAAAGAGGAGATGCCTCTGTCTTTCAGGCCAGAATCGGCTACAGCCTGAACTGATTCGAATAGTTTTCCAAAATGTCAATTTTTCTAAGCTGCCATTGACAAACCTAAGATTCAACCAGTTGGATAGTTTCAAATTTTTACACATTTTTTAAATAAAAGTTGATTATTTAATCATAATGATTTAATTTAGTGGCGATAACACTGCTTACCCTCTAAAAATATTTTTATGAGAAAATCAATTTTTACCTTCGTTCTAATTTTATTAGTTATTGGAGCATCCGCTCAGCAACAAAATAAGAAAAACACAGGGCTCCGATTCTCGGCACAAGTTGGAGCAACATTTGAAGTAAAAGCAAATTATGATCATACTTACGATAGTAATTATGATGATAATTCTGATAAGAATATGTTCTCTGTAAATTATCGTCTGGGAGTGTCGTATTTCTTAATGCCAAATGTTTCGGTAGGCGCAGGTGTTGGTCTTGACAAGTTTCATAACCCTAAAACCAAAGCACTGCCACTCTACATTGATGCTAAATATTATCTGTTTAATGCGCGAAACACCCCATTTATATTTGGCACTGCCGGCATTCTCGGCACAGTAAATGATTATTATCAAAAGGGGAATATGTTTGATGCAGGTGTAGGATATAAGCTATTTGCCGGAGATAAAGTTTGTTTAACTGCAACAGCAGGTTACAGACACTATACTCTAAAAAGAGTATATCTTTTCGAGTACGACAGTAAGGGAGTTTTCTTTGGCCTTGGCATACATTTTTAGCGAGTTACAGGTCTATTGAACGCCCCAGGTAGTCTGAAAAATTTTTGAGTTGAGGTTTGTATTCACCTTCGAATAGCGGAGAGGAGATTATAAAGTCTGCGGTAGACCTGTTGGTTGCAGTTGGTATGTTGTACAAGCTTGATATTCTGAGCAAAGCCTTTACATCAACATCATGCGGCTGAGGCTGCATCGGGTCCCAAAGAAAAAACAGCATATCAACCTTACCTTCGCATATTAAAGCACCAAGTTGTTGATCTCCTCCCAAAGGGCCAGATTTGAGAAGTGTAATTTCCGGTTGAGGGTCGCTCTTCGCTCTGTTTTGAGTAAGTGCTGCTTCAACCATTCTACCTGTAGTTCCGGTACAAATAAGTTTGTGCCTCAGCAATGTTCCCTTATTAAATTCAACCCATTCTATTAGGTCTTTTTTTCTGTTATCGTGTGCAACCAGAGCTATTGTTCTTTTCATATAGTTTTCAAATTTCTTAAATCAATCTATCTGCCCGCTACCCTCTTTAACGCATCACCGGTTAAGCGAAATACAGTCCACTCATCCATTGGAAAAGCGCCAAGCGATTTGTAAAAATTAATAGACGGCTCGTTCCAGTCCAGAACTGCCCAATCAAACCTGTCACAACCCCGCTCTACAGCAATTTGTGCCAGCCTGTTGAATATTGCCTTTCCGAAACCCTTTCCCCTGTACTGAGGTTTTATGAAGATATCTTCAAGGTAGAGACATGCTTTGCCTTTGAAGGTAGAGAAGTTATGAAAATAGAGAGCAAAGCCAACCGGAAGGCCATCTAGCTCAGCAATGAGAACTTCAGCCTGTTTTTTAACGAAGATACTCTCATGTAAAATCTCCGGCGTGGCAGTAACATCGTGCCTTAGTTTCTCATAATCTGCAAGATCGCAAATAAAGTCAAATATGAGGTTAATATCCGAAGAGTTTGCCTCTCTAATTACAAAGCCCATTGTAAAATCTTTAAAATTCACACAAATTTACACCAATGGCAGCGATTTTCAAAGCAAAGCAATATTACTGTAACAAACCCTTTTATTCGCTTTTAAGCTTTACCCTCACTAGAACCGGATTATCGGTCTCTTTAAGACCGTCGGCTATCTTTTTGAATTTGTCAGACACATTGTTGGTTCGTGCATACTGAATGAATTTGTATGCATCAATCATGGCTATCATATAGTCATCCTCGCTTATATAGACAGGCCAAAATGCCGGGCCTCCTTCAAAATCATCCTTAAATCCAAACTGATTGAATTCCGGTTGATCTACAAATTTAAACTCTCCGGTTTTCTTATTTAAAAAAGAGGTCTCAGAAGTATAAAGAATGAGAAAACCAATCGAAAGTCAGGGTAATCTTCTTGGGTATAGGACAGACGGATCGGATTCATTTGACACGTTAGTTTTAGGAATTGCACTGTTTCCTTATAGTTCGTCAGGGTTTGGAATTGGATCTTCTTTTTGAAGACAATTTAAGTAATTCAGGAGTATTTGTATTAAGATAATCTTGGTGAATATTATGATTATTTGGGCGAACCAAAACAATTCATAACTTCACCGTGGGATTTTCGTATAAAGCTTTATCAATTTACCCTTATTAAAGTCGATTTATTTAAATAACCATTACCCAAAATTATTATGACAGATATGCAACCTACAG
>DINE01000008.1:57083-57245 GCA_002425935.1 Bacteroidales bacterium UBA5548
AATCTGATTATTTATTTTTCAGCTTCGTCACTTTATGTTCTTCAACTCTTGAATATTCTCTCAATTTCATCATTGCTGACTATTGCATTAATAAGTTTGGGCCTGAAAATTACAAAACATACTGCGAAGAATATATTGGACTAAAATTTAAAAATAAACTTT
>DINE01000003.1 GCA_002425935.1 Bacteroidales bacterium UBA5548
AGTTAAACAGTAAAAGTCAATTTTTATTATCTTTGCTTAATTAGATTTTTATGAAAAGAATTCTGGTTACCGGAGGCGCCGGATTTATCGGCTCACATCTTTGCTCCAGACTAATAAATGAGGGACATGATGTAATTTGTCTTGACAACTTCTTTACAGGTGCCAAGAGTAATGTATTACACCTTATTGGCAACCCAAGATTTGAACTTGTCAGACATGATGTAATTAATCCATATCATGCCGAGGTAGATGAGATTTATAATCTGGCTTGTCCTGCATCACCTGTTCATTACCAGTATAATGCAATAAAGACCATTAAGACATCTGTTATGGGGGCCATTAATATGCTTGGTCTGGCAAAGAGGGTAAATGCCAAAATATTACAGGCATCTACAAGCGAAGTTTATGGTGACCCGGCTATCCACCCTCAGGATGAGAGTTACTGGGGTAATGTTAACCCAATAGGCATAAGATCTTGCTATGACGAAGGTAAAAGGTGCGCCGAGGCTCTTTTCATGGATTATCACAGACAGAACAGAGTCAGAATTAAGATTGTAAGAATCTTTAACACCTACGGTCCTAATATGCACCCGAATGATGGCCGTGTGGTGTCAAACTTTATTACCCAGGCAATAGCAAACAGAGATATTACCCTTTACGGAGATGGAAGACAAACCAGAAGCTTCCAGTATATCGATGATCTTGTAGAGGGGTTAATCAGGGTAATGGACACAGATGATAAGTTTATTGGTCCTGTTAATATCGGCAACCCGGAGGAGTTCACCATAAAAGAACTTGCCGAAACTGTTGTCAGATTAACCGGGTCAAAGTCAGGTTTCGTTCATGCAAAACTGCCTGAAGATGATCCAAAGCAAAGGCAGCCGGATATCACTTATGCTAAAAATCTATTAGGGTGGAGCCCGCAGGTAAAACTGGAAGAGGGTCTGAAAAATACAATTACCTATTTTAAGAATCTTGGTAATGAACGAAATGTACTTTAAAAATTCGGACTTTACAGTCCTCATCGTCGATGATGTTGATGCAAATGTTTTGTTACTTAAGCTTTTAATATCAAAGGCAGGTTATAAAACGCTTTCGGCATATAACGGAAAAGATGCTTTGGAGATTGTAATGGAACATAATCCCGACCTGATACTGCTCGATATTATGATGCCTGTAATGGACGGACATCAGGTAGCCAAAAGATTAAAGGAGATTCCGGAGAAGGCAGAGATTCCAATAATATTTCTCTCTGCGCTTAACTCCACAGATGATATTGTACAGGGTTTTAAACTAGGTGCAGCCGATTATGTGTCAAAACCCTTTAATAAAGATGAGCTTCTCACAAGGATCAACCACCAGATTTCTCTTATTGCTGCAAAGAGGACAATCTCAAGGCAGAATGAAGAGCTCCAGAAGACAATCCTTGGCAGGGACAAGCTCTACTCTGTAATTGCCCACGACCTCAGATCTCCCATTGCTTCTATCAGAATGGTTATGGAGGTACTTATAAACGGTATCTCAAAAGAGAATGTCGACCCTGATATGTACGACCTTTTGATAATGGCTAACAGACTAACAGATGATAGTTTTACACTGCTTGATAACCTGCTTAAGTGGACAAAAAGTCAGACAGGCAGGTTGAACAGTGTTTTTCAGGATGATGTTGAGATTATGAATTTGGTAAGAGGAGTTGTTGAGGTTCTGAGGGGTGTTGCTAAACTGAAAAATATCGAAATTGAGGTAGCCGGCAATACCGAAAGGGTGGCACGGATTGATATCGACATGGCTAAGACTGCATTAAGGAATTTGTTGAGTAATGCCATAAAATTCAGCTACGACGGATCAAAGATTGAGGTCAAAGTGACAGAAGAGCCCTCAAGGGTCATTGTTGATGTTAAAGATTATGGCTCCGGCATAAGTGAAGAAAAGCAAAAATTACTATTCAAAACAGACACTCACTTTACAAGTTTTGGAACCGGAAATGAAGAGGGGTCAGGACTTGGCCTACTGCTTTGCAATGAATTTGTCAGAAGAAATGGGGGTACTCTTTGGTTTGTCTCAGCAGAGGGTAAGGGTTCTACATTCAGTTTTGATATTCCAACACCGAAATAACAGCTTTGTGATCGCTCAGCCCTTTTGAGTTACTCTTATAAAATCTTGCCTTGAAGTGGCCGGAGTGAAATATATAATCGATTCTCACCAATCCCAGAGTATTTCTGTATGTTCCGCCAAGTCCCGTACCGTTTTCGGTAAATCCGTCTATGAGATCATCTCCCATAACTGTTTTATATGCATAGCTTTGTGGAGTGTCGTTAAAATCACCGCATAAAATAACAGGGAACAAGGTGCTGTCTATCATTTTTCTGACATATTCTGCCTGAGATGCTCTTCTTTTATAGTTCTCAGAGTAGGTTTTTATGATTTCAGTCGCTCTTTTACCTCTGGCACGTGAAAGGCTGGTTGTCTGCAAATGGTTGTTAAATACTCTCAGTGTATCATCCCGGAATAGTATGTCCGCCCACATAACTCCGTTGCCGCTATCGGGGAACTTTGTTTTTTCGGCTCTTATAATGGGGTATCTGCTAAAGAGAGCCATCCCGATTTCGTTATGGTCGCCTATATGTATAAATGAATATGGAAGGAACTCCAGCTCCTTTTTTATCTCATCAAGATTAAACAATGGGTGTGGCTGCACCTCCTGGAGACAAAGAACATCCGGCTCATAGCCCGAAACCATCTTCGCAATAGAGGTCAGTTTAGATTCATCTTTGTAAAAAAAGTAGTTCACATTATAGCTTGCAACTGTTATAGTTTGCGTCTCTACCTTGTTCTGCAGCGGAAATGATAAGCTCCCTGAGTTGAGCCCAACAATAGTTAAGAAAAATTTGTACTTAAAAATCTCATTTGAAA
>DINE01000002.1 GCA_002425935.1 Bacteroidales bacterium UBA5548
ATGGTGTGATTTGTTTAGAGCATCAATGTGAAAAATCAAGTTTGCCGGTAAGAAGCAGATAAGCACTTAGTTATATAAGGCAGCTTGAGGAAATTAAAGCAGTGCGTTTTCTAAATTAAAGATAAACAGCAAGTTGCAACGCAACTTGAAATATTATTAACAACATGAAGAGTCTGTCCCGGAGCCACAGGAACCGCAATGCCCGCTGCAACCCTCACCTGAAGGCAAAATGCTTTCAAAAGGCAATCCCAGAGATTTCCATAATTTAAAGCCACCGTCAAGATTGGCGACATTAGGATATCCCTGAATATTCAACAGATTAACAACTTTTGTACTCCTTACGCCACCCGGACACATAACAATAATGTTCTGATTCTTATCTATTAATGGCAATCTCTCCATAATAACCGACATCGGGTGATATAAAACATTATCCAGAGGGATAAGATCAATGTCAACTTCATCGTTTTCCCTGATATCTATTAACACGGCACTCTTATTAGTTAAACAGTCATATGCATCTTGAGGAGCAATATGATTAACGCCTTCGATATGAAATTGCTGAAATTCTGGCTGAGATGTTGTCTTCATGTGTATGACGGAATTTGTTCCAATAATTCGTAAATGTCTGCACAAACTTACTATATGTCATTTGGTTTAACAAACATTATTCATTAANNTTAATCAATATCTGTTCATAAAGCTAAGATGAAGATAAATAGGCTGATATAATAAGCCCGGCATGAGTACTAATTTGATAAAGAGTATTGGTGGAACTGAGTACATCTATCCAAAGAATGCTTTTCCATTGCTTAGAAGCGGAGAGGCTGTTCTGCTTGACATCAGGACAGAGTACGAACAATCTTACAAGCGTTTTGATGTAAAGCAAACTATCTTTATGCCGTACAATCTTTTTGATGTCAATTTGCTCATACCGTTCAAAGGAGAACTCATAATTATTGCAGACAGTTTTGGACTTGAATCAAAAAAACTCTATTCTCGTTTAAAGGAGAGTAACTTTAATGTAATCTGTCTTGCTTGCGGAATGCATGATTGGGAACGCGACGGAATGCCTGTGTTAACAAATGTAGATCTGCAGGCTTCGGGTGTATGCAGATGCCAGTTAAAGCCAAAGAGATTGATCCAAAAGGGTGAGTAAAGCAAAAATGGTTAACTTTGCTATCTTAACATCACTTTTTTAATGTTCAAAGTAAAATGCGAAATATAATTTTGAGAACAAAATCTAATGTTCGAATAGTCAGAGTTCTACATGTGTTTGTCACGACAATGTTCTGCATTCTTTCTTTTTTCTATTCAAGTTTAAGCTATTCTCAAAACAGATTAAGAGAATTTTTACCCAGATTTGATGCAAGTATCAAAACAAAATATGAGTATGCCTTTGATACTAAAATGTCCCGATTCTCAGTTAGAAACTCCAGAATGGGGCTGGCCGGGAATATTGTAAAGCCTGTTACTTACCGCGTTCAGGTCGAGTTAAGCAGTGAAGGGAATTTCGAGGTACTGGACATGTCTGCAAACCTTAAACTTGCCGAGGGCTTTTCTGTTACATTTGGTCAGACAAGTGTACCTGTATTTAACTCTTATATAACTACCCCCTCAACAATGCTCTTTGCTAACAGAGCTTTTATAGGTAAGTATATTGCCGGAAGCCGGGATATAGGTATTCTAGCAAACTACGAATTCTCCGGTACCCCTTTTCCCTTAATGCTGGAGCTTGGGATTTTTAACGGTAATACTATAAATAAACCACTTTGGACAGACAGGCCATCTTATGCCGCGAGAGTGACTCTGGGAGAGATGACCGGATTGAGAGCAACAGGAAAGATATACAGATATCCAAAAACAACTACAGAAGATTACGTTATCTGGGGAGCTGATTTGAGGTATGCACAGGAGAGGTACAAGATTGAGGCAGAGGTAATGAACCGCCATAATAAATATGATGATGTTGACAGATTCTCACTTTATGTTCAGGGTGGGTACTCTTTTCCGCTTAAAAGCGATGGTCTGTTCAAGAATTTCACACCGGTTATGAGGTGGGATGCTATTGGCGAAGATCTTAAGGATAAGATATTTGATGCAAACAGACTAACATTTGGTTTATGCTTTGGATTAACAAAGAATCCATTTGGATCACTTATTAGAATTGATTACGAATCGTATATTGTAAAAAGAGCTATTACAGAATTCGACAGATATGATGAGATGGATTCAGATAAATTAACTCTGGAGCTGTTAATAATATTTTAAATTTTTTACCTGTCTGCCCTATCTTAAACTATGATTAATATGAGAAATCTTTTTTTAATATTTCTGCTGGCAGCACTTTTTTCCTGCAAGAGCAGCGAAGTTCCTGAAAACATGGTTGATATCAACAATATGAAGAGGATAACTGAAATTCTCTCCTCTGATGACTTCATGGGCAGGCAGCCATTTACCACGGGAGAAGAGCTAAGTACTAACTTTATTGCAGAGGAACTTAGGAGAATTGGCTTTGAACCTCCTTTTAACGGAAGTTATTTTCAGGATGTACCTATGTATGAAACAACATCATCAGTAAAGAATCCGGTTTTGTTTAAAATTGGCAATAAGCTCTTACAATTAAGTGCTCCGGACGAAATTGCAATAAACTCTCCGATACCTGAAGAGGCTATTGAGTTAAAAAACTCAAAAATTGTATTTGCGGGATTTGGAATTAATGCTCCTGAAATGGATTGGAATGATTTTGAGGGTGTTGACTTTAAAGGGAAAACTGTTGTGGTTTTTGTCAACGATCCAGGCCTATATTCAGATGACAGCAGCCTTTTCAGAGGTAAAGAGATGACCTATTACGGACGATGGACCTATAAATATGAAGAGGCAGCAAGACAAGGGGCCTCTGCAATACTAATTATTCATGAATCGCTTGGCGCCGGGTATGAGTTCAATGTTCCAAGGAACAGTTCAATATCACCAAGATTGTTTATTGATCAGAAAGAGGGTGTGACAAAATGCAAAGTTACTGGATGGCTTACAGCGCAGAGTGCAGAGAGGATATTCGGAGAGTTGGGATATAATATTGATACTCTCAGGAAGCAAGCTGTAAAGAAGGGCTTCAAGCCATTTGAGATTAATGCTGAGTTTTCGGCAACAATTGAAAACAAGGTCAGAAAAGAGAGCTCAAGGAATGTAGCCGGGATATTAAAAGGGGCAGTGGCACCGCATGAAGCAGTTGTTATAACAGCTCACTGGGATCACTTTGGAATAGGCGAGAAACAAAATGGGGACTCTATTTATAACGGAGCTGTAGATAATGGTACTACTATGGCGTGGGCCTTTGAAATTGGAAGAGTTGCTGCATCACTTAAGAAAAGGCCGGGCAGATCAATTATATTGCTCTTCCCGACTGCCGAGGAGCAGGGGCTTACAGGGAGTGAATATTATACTCAAAATCCTGTTATTCCAATGCAAAACACTGTAGCCTGTTTAAATAACGACATGATGGTACCAAGAGGTAAAATGAAGGATGTTACAATGATTGGTTACGGATACTCATCACTCGACTCAATTTATAATGTATATGCAGAGAGACAAGAGAGGTATCTTCTACCCGATCCTAACTCTCATACCGGCCTGTTTTTCAGAAGTGACCATCTTCCGTTCTTCAGAGCAGGGGTCCCATCTATATGGGCGTATGGATGCTACGACAGCAGAGAGCATGGTAAAGAGTGGGCACTTGAGACATGGAACTATTTTATTAACAACGTGTACCACAGACCTGCAGATAACTATAATCCTGAATGGGACTGGTCGGGTGTTGCAGAGGATACAAAGCTGGCTTTAAATGTAGCATTGTGGTTGACAGATGTTTCAAATCCAAAACCATATCTAAGAAAATAACTTATTATCAACAAATTGTTGGATTAATATGAAAATAGAAATTAGAGAAGCAATTGTAAACGACCAAGAGACTATTGTTAACTTCCAGATGGCAATGGCCATGGAGACAGAGGATCTTAACCTTGACCGTGAAGTTCTGTCTAAGGGAGTAAGGGCGGTGCTTGAAGATTCTTCAAAAGCAAGATACTTTATTGCCGAGGGAGATGGGAAAGCTCTCGGTATGCTAATGATAACAACAGAATGGAGTGACTGGAGAAACAGATGGGTTTGGTGGATTCAATCTGTTTATACTGCTCCTGAATACAGAAAACAGGGGATTTATAAGCTTTTATACGAGCATGTAAAAGAGATAGTAATTAAATCGGAAGATATAGGGGGAATCAGACTTTATGTAGATAAGAGAAATATTAAAGCTCAGAACGTCTATACTAATTTGGGAATGAACGGTGACCACTATTCTACATTTGAATGGATGAAGGAGTAATGCAAAGATGAAAAAAGTACTTGGCTTTATAAGAGGATTGGCAATAGTTGTTATTTGTTATTATGGGGGTGAATTGTTAAGCCTTCTTATTAATGGTTTTATATCACCAGCCGTTATGGGGATGATGCTTCTGTTTGTCTTGCTCCAATTGAAAGTCTTTAAATCATCTCAAATAGATAAATCGGCTGAATTTCTGCTGGATAATCTGGTTTTCTTCTTTATCCCAGCAACAGCGGGAGTTGCCCTTATCCCCTTTGCCATTATTAAGCAGGATGCAATTACCATAATAATCTCTTCTGTTCTTAGTACACTCTTTGTATTAATCTCAGCAGGCCTTATTATTGAAAAATTTGAGAAGAGAGATGAAAAGCGCCGTAATACTTGAGATACTCTTTATCTTACTGACATTAGCCGCATATACGGTAGGCCGGTACGTTTATAGACGGAGCGGATATGTTTGGCTGCACTCCGTTATTACTGCCACTTTGCTTGTAATACTTTTCTTTGCCGCTACAGGAGTTGACCTAGCTCTATATGAGTCAACCACAAGAGTAATTAAATATTTATTAAATCTTTCAGTTGTATCTTTTGGCTATTTGCTTCATAAAAATTTCGATTTCATAAGAAAGAGAGGAGCTTCAATCTTATTGGCAAACTTTGCGGGTAGCCTGATTGCAGTTTTATCTGTAGCAGCTGTTGCCATTCCTCTCGGAGCAGACTTAGAGTTAATTGCTACTATTCTTCCCAGGTCTGTTACAACTCCTATAGCTATAGTAATCAGTGAACAAACCGGGGGCGTAGTCTATTTAACTGCTGTTATTGTAATACTCAGTGGAATTTTTGGTGCTGTAACGGGCCCCTGGGTTTTAAAAAAAGCAGGGATTACAACTCCTTTAGGATATGGTTTGGCTCTGGGTGCATCGTCACACGGTATAGGCACCGCAAAGGCTCTTGAAGCAGGTGCTTTACAGGGAGCAGCAGGCGGGCTGGCAATTGCTTTGATGGGGATCTTTACCTCTGTAATAATTCCGCTGATAATTCCCATTATCAAAATTATTATCTTTAAATTAGGGGTGTAAAAATGGTATTATGAAAGGTGATAATCTGAAATTATTTATCCTGCGATCTCTTTTTATTGTGGCCTTAACAGGGATTTCTGTTGATGTTTACAATAATTCAGAAGGGGGTACATTTATAAGCGGATTGAGTACATTCAAATACTTTTCTCTTCAATCCAATGCGATGGTTATGCTCTTTTCTGCCGGTACTCTTTTCTGCAAAAGCATTTCACAAAAGAGTTGGTTTCGGTATGCCCTGGGACCTCTTACTGCTTATCTTCTTTTAACAGGGCTTGTCTATCTTATTGTTCTTGAACCGATATATGATTCAGTGGGTCTAAAAAGAGTTTCATCTGTTTTGCTGCACTATGTAACTCCCTCTCTGATGTTTGTATACTGGTATATGGCAGAGACCAGAAGATACCGGTATGTAGAAATTTTCAAGTGGCTTATCTATCCGGTTATCTTTATGGTTTGGGGACTTATGCTTGCCATATTCAGAAATGATTACCTCTATCCGTTTTTTGATACAGAGCAATATGGCGCAAATGTGGCAATATATCTGATGCTTGTAGCAATCGGGTTCAGCTCTATGATTATGTTGATTATATTTATAAATAACACGTTTTTAACGGAGAGAGAGGCTCGAAGAGCCGGTTAATCCGCATGAATTACCCCCTTAAGAAACTTTGCAAATGCTCTTAACGGAGAGCCGTCGGCGTGCTCTATATAAAGTGGTATCAGATAAAGTTCGAAGTGCTCCTCAGAGATCTTATCCAGATTTGTGAGATTCTCTGCAATCATTACACCGCTTCCAAGTAGTGCTCTGTGTACAGGTAATTCCGAATCCTCTACCCGGTCGGCTGATATTGTATCCATGCATACACAGCGAACTTTACTTTGCGTAATAAGCCGAGCAGCCTCTTCTGATAAAACGGGAAACCCTTCGAAGTAGTGTGAGCATCCCCATTTGTGATGCCATCCAGTTCTTAAGACCATAAAATCGACAGTAGGATTTCTCTCAAGAAACTCTTCAACGAATGTATGGTGAATAAGTCTGTTGTGATGATCCCATTTTCCATGACAGTCCAAAATGGCTGCAGTTCCCATAAAATCACCAATATCATACATATCCAGAGTTTTGCCTCCGGATATAATATGTGCAGGAGCATCGATGTGTGTGCCAGTGTGAGTAGTTATTTTGAGCTCCAGTTCGGTATAACCCTCCTTTTCAATAGTACAGAACTTGCTACTTTCCGGCTTAGGTGTTCCGGGATAGTAAGGCATTCTGGCCGAAATCTTATGTGTAAGGTCAATTTTCATAGCTCAACTGTTTAACTGATATTAGTATTACTTTTGCATAGCCACTCTTTTCATCTCATCAGGCAGCTTCTCAATAGCATACCTCAGCGAGGTTCGTGGCATAACAGCTTTTCTTTCCACGACAAACCGGAAAACCTCTTCGGGATAAGGTTTTGAGCATGATTTCAGCATCCATCCGTACCCTTTCTGAACCATATCGTCTTTGTCTGTAAGCATAAGATCGGCAATTTCAAATATATCCTCTCTGAACCTACCCTCTCTTGCAGGAATTATCAGAGAGACTGCGGCAGCCCTTCTTACCCATCTGTTAGGGCTGAGGGTCCATTTTTTAAGATTTGCAATAAATTCCGGCCACATATCAATAAATTCACCCATAGTGTGGTTGCAGAATGTATCACAAGTTGCCCAATTGGTAATGTAATTGTTAATCCAGAACTCAAAAAGTTCAAAGTCATCTTTTACAAACTCCTTTTTAAGCCTGTGTGCCCAGTCACATGCGACAAAACTCTCTTCAAGAACTCCGTTTTTAAAAAGTTCCTGACATAGAGCAAAGACAGAGCTCTTCTCTTTGTCATCCAACAGTCCAAAGTGTTTCCGGGAGATTGCTGAAACATCTGCAACCTTTGCTCCCTAAATATTTACCCTCTCTTTAAAAAACCGCTCACCGCCTCTCTTTCCCTCATCTGTTGCAACACTTTTAATCGCATCTGAAATGTTTTTAAGTATTCCCTCTCTTCTGTACCTTTCGTATTTAATATCTTCAAAAAGAATGTGATTTTTCCACCAATCTCTCAGGAAAACAACTGCCTGATACAGATCGGGAGGGGTGGCTGTGTTGAACATACTGTTGTATAGAGCTGTCTTCTTAATATAATCTTTATGCTGTTCTCTGTGTACCTTTATATTTAGATAATTAATCCCNNTATACTCTTCCTCTTTTGAAAAGTGAGACAGACTATAATCTGTCATGTTTGATAGCAGCTCAGCGAATATGCCTCTGCTGTTTTCACTATTGAGACAATCAACCATTTTGTTATAAATATCGAAAAGCACTCTGTGGTCATCATCAATATGTTTCTTCCCAACAGAGTATGAGTGATTCCACCTGATTTTTTCAGGCAAAAATTCATGTTTGATATCAAGAGAGGTTTTCATGGTACATAGGTATTTTATAATAAGTTAAGTAAAAAAGGTGTCAGAAATGACACCTTTTCATCTGTTTTATCACCGTTCAAGTTTGTGAATCGCGATTCCGCTCCTGAGCTTAGGTTCAAACCAAGTTGTTTTTGGCGGCATAATGTTACCGGTGTCTGCAATATCAATAAGCTGCTTCATAGATACAGGGTAGAGTGCAAACGCAGCTGCCATCTCACCTGAGTCAACTCTCTTTTTAAGCTCTCCAAGTCCACGGATTCCTCCTACAAAATCAACTCTTTTTGATGTTCTTAAGTCTTTTATGTCAAGAAGATTATCAAGTACAAGAGATGAGAGAACTGTTACATCTAGTACCCCGATAGGGTCGCTGTCGTCATAATTCCCCTCTTTGGCAGTCAGAGAGTACCACTTGCCGTCTATATACATAGAGAAATTATGTAGCGCAGACGGAGTGTATATCTCGGTACCTTTTTCTTCAACAATAAAGAATTTTTCAAGTTTTCCGATAAACTCAGCAGGCGTCATTCCATTAAGATCTTTTACAACCCTGTTGTAATCTATTATCTTAAGGTGACTCTCAGGGAATACTACAGCCAGAAAATAGTTGTACTCCTCTTCACCTGTATGAGATGGATTTGCTTTGCGCTTCTCCTCTCCTACAAGAGCTGCAGCAGCTGTTCTGTGGTGACCGTCAGCTACATAAAATGCAGGTACTGTAGAAAATATATTTGTAATCTCCTCAATAACCGAGTCCTGATCTATAATCCAGAAGTGGTGACCAAAACCATCTTCGGCCACAAAATCATACTCAGGAGCTTTTGATTTTACAATTTCAGAGACAATCTCATTAACTCTTTTATTATCAGGGTATGCAAAGAAAACCGGCTCAACGTTGGCGTTCTGGATACGGACATGTATCATTCTGTCCTCCTCCTTGTCCTTTCTGGTGAGTTCGTGTTTTTTAATTTTACCTGTAAGGTAGTCTTCTACATTAGCGCCCACTACAAGACCGTATTGGGTTCTTCCCTCCATTGTCTGTGCATATACATAATAGCACTCCTTATTGTCCTGAAGAAGCCATCCTCTCTCCTGCCATAGCTTGAAGTTTTCAACGGCTTTGTCGTAAGCCTCCTGACTGTGTTCGTCAATTATCGGACTGAAGTCTATTTCGGGCTTTATTATATGAAGCAGAGATTTTTCACCTGCTTCGGCTTTAGCTTCGGCAGAGTTCAATACATCATACGGGCGGGATGCAACTTCACTGACAATCTCTTTGGGAGGTCTGATTGCGGCAAAGGGTTTTACTTTAACCATTTTGTGTAGTATCTTTTAGTTTATTATTTATTTACCTGAAAAGTTTTATCTCCTGTTTCAAAAAATCTGATGATTTGATTTGCAGCAGCTAATCCGGCATTAATATTTGCCTCGGCTGTCTCAGCACCCATCTTCTTTGGTGAGGCAAAAACTCTGATTCCGAATTTCTCGTTAAGAAGTTGCTGATTGTCGGCAGCGATATCGGTTACATATTTGATATCACATCTATCTTCCAGTGCCTTTAACAACTCAGGTTCGTTAATTACCTCTTTTCTGGCGGTGTTAACAAGACAACCGCCTTTTGGCATCCTGGTAATCAGGTCGTAACCAACAGAGCCTTTGGTTTGGGCGTTAGCAGGTATGTGAAGCGAAAGAAAGTCCGACTTCTCATAAAGCTCTTCAATTGAGTTAACAGGTGTTATCCCTTCACTTTTAACCTTTTCAGGATCAACAAAAGGATCAAAAGCAAGAATATTCATATCGAAACCTTTAGCCAGTTTTGCAACAAGACGGCCTACATTACCATAGGCATGAATACCTATTGTTTTACCCTTAAGTTCTGATCCGGTACCCGGGGTGAAGCAGTTTCTCGAAACATAAATCATCATTCCGATTGCCAGCTCAGCCACCGCATTTGAATTCTGCCCCGGTGTATTCATTGCGATTACACCCTTCTCTGTGCAGGCTGCAAGATCGAGGTTGTCATAACCAGCCCCTGCTCTCACAACAATCTTTAATTTATCAGATGCATCGATAACCTCCTTTGAAACTTTGTCGGAGCGAACAATCAGTGCATCAGCATCTTTTACTGCTGCATACAGTTCGTCTGCAGTAGTATATTTCTCAAGCAATGCAAGCGTGTGTCCGGCACTCTCTACGATAGAGCGTATTCCCTGGACTGCTGCTTTTGCAAAAGGCTTTTCTGTAGCAACTAGTACCTTCATGGCTTTAATTTTTTATGTTAATAATCAGCCGTTAAGTTTCTCAAATTCCTGCATGCAGTTAACGAGAGCCTGAACGCTTTCAATCGGGCAGGCATTGTAGCAAGAGGCGCGGAATCCACCAACCGAACGGTGTCCTTTTATACCGACCATACCTCTCTCCTTGGCAAATGCCATAAATTCCTCCTCTTTGTCCTGGTAGCCATCTGCCATTACAAAACAGATATTCATTAGAGATCTGTCCTCTTTTGCAGCGGTACCAACAAACATTTTATTTCTGTCAATTTCATCATACAGCAGACCAGCTTTCTCCAGATTCATTTTATAAACAGCATTAAGACCACCTTTTGCTTTAACCCACTTAAGTGTTTCATTCATAACAAAAATTGAGAAGACAGGAGGGGTGTTAAACATAGACTCCTCTTTAATGTGAGTTCTGTAGTCAAGCATTGTAGGCAGATATCTGCTAACCTTGCCAAGAATCTCCTCTTTAACAATAACGAATGTGACACCGGCAGGGCCCACATTTTTCTGTGCACCACCGTATATAAGTGCATATTTGCTTACATCCACAGGGCGGCTCATAATATCAGAAGACATATCTGCAACCAAATTTACAGGGCACTCCATGTCTGTATGAATCTCAGTTCCGTAAATGGTATTGTTTGTAGTAATGTGGAAGTAATCGATATCTGAAGGAATTTCGTATCCTTTTGGAATGTACGAGAAGTTTTTATCCGAAGAGGAGGCAACTGCAAAGGCTTCACCAAGTCCTTTTGCCTCTTTTAGTGCCTTTTTCGCCCAAACACCCGTTTCAAGATAACCCGCCTTTTTTTCAAGCAGATTCATTGCAACATACAAAAACTGCATACTTGCACCACCACCCAGGAATAGTATTTGATAACCATCCGGAATATTCAGAATCTCTTTCCAAAGCGCACGACACTCTGCCATTACTGCTTCCCACTCTTTTGAACGGTGTGACATCTCAATAACAGACATCCCTGTTCCCTTAAAATCTTTTAGAGCTTCGATAGCAGCCTCCAGCGCGGCTTTTGGAAGGACACAAGGTCCAGCATTAAAGTTATGAGCGATTTTCATGATTTTATAAATTTGATTAAAATGGTAATGTGAGACCAAAGGTAACAAAAAATATTAAATCCATATCATATTGACAGAATATTGGATCAATTATTAGTTTTACACTACGTATTACTTATAATCTTTAAGTTGTCCTTGTCTGTAATTTTCTCGCAGTAGTGGCAAAGAAGCTTTATTTCAGGACTGTCAAGAATTGTTGAGAAGAGGGTTTCAACTGCCTGATGATTTGTTATGCACATCGGATTCATGCACTTGACAATTCCTTTGATTGTCCCAGGTACAGAAAGAACCCTCTTTTCAACTACCTCAAAATCGTGAATAATATTAATTTTAGTCTGAGGAGCAATCAAAGCTATTCTGTTTATGTCATCATCCTCAAAGTATGTGTCGGCAATTTTTATAATTGCTTTTTTGCCCAGCAGTTTACTGTCCAGATTAATTCCAAATGTAATCTGGTTGCAGCTTTTCTGAAGACCAAGAATGTCAATAACTTTAAACAACTGATCTGAAGGTATGTGGTCAAGCACTGTACCGTCTTTTATGGCACTAACCTTTAACTGTTTTTCCATTGAGCTTATTTGTTTAAATTTTCAATTCCAAGAAGCTTGGCAATTATTGCCATCCTTGTATATACTCCGTTCTCTGCCTGTTCAAAATAGTAAGCATGGCTGCTGCTGTCAACATCCTGTGAAATTTCATTGACCCTCGGCAGCGGGTGAAGAATTTTCATATTAGGTTTACAGTTTGATATCATAGAGAGGTTCAAACTGTAAACATTTTTAACCCTTTCGTATTCAATAGGGTCTGTAAAACGCTCTTTCTGAACTCTGGTCATGTAGATAATGTCTACATCATTGATACCTTCATTGAGATTTTTGGTCTCAATATATGGTATCCCTTTGTTATTTAGATAATCTTTATACTCCTGAGGCATCTTTAGCTCGTCG
The DNA here is from genome assembly GCA_002425935.1 of Bacteroidales bacterium UBA5548. Lineage (GTDB taxonomy): Bacteria > Bacteroidota > Bacteroidia > Bacteroidales > UBA932 > Bact-08. Next base: position 12,224 of record DINE01000002.1, read on the forward strand.
GGAGAGGTGAAAATGAAGGAGGGGTTAAAGTATGACATTGCCTGCATAAGAGAATGAACAGTCCTGCCATATTTAAGGTCACCCACCATGTTAATTTTGAGACCATCCAGCTTGCCCTGTGTTTTAAGTATTGAGTAGAGATCAAGAAGAGTTTGTGTGGGGTGCTGATTTGCTCCGTCTCCGGCATTGATTACAGGAACAGATGAGACCTCAGAAGCATAGCGGGCACTACCCTCCAGCGGGTGCCTCATAATGATAAGGTCAGAGTAATTGGAGACCATTTTAATTGTGTCTTTAAGACTCTCCCCCTTTGATATACTTGTGCTGTCTACATCGGAGAAGCCAATTATACGTGCTCCCAGTCTGTTGGCGGCTGTTTCAAAACTTAGTCTGGTTCTTGTGGAGGGTTCGAAGAATATACTTGCCACAATTTTCCCCTTAAGAAAAGGTTGATATGGATTTTTCTCAAAATTCCCGGCCATCTCCAGGGTTTTAAGAATATCATCACAGGAGAAATCGTGAATGGATATCAGATGTTTAGGCATATATTTTATTATTTGAAATTTTAATTAAAAATCTTCAACCCCGTTGCTGTCACAGACTGTAAATCCGTTTTCCGTAAGGGAGTGTATCAGGTCAGGTGCAGCAGAGAGCGCTATTTTCACAAAAAGAGTGCATGTGATGTCAAAATTCTGACCGGTAATTTTTGCTCCCATACCTCTCACCAGTTTCATCACGGTATCAGTACCAATATAATCAAATTTTATCACTAATTCTCTCTCGGCCTGCTTAACGGTTATGGGTGCATTTGCAATTGCGTCTGCTGCAGCACTTTTGTACGCTTTAATCAGACCAGGAATTCCCAGTTTTGTACCCCCGAAGTATCTGACAACTATAATCAGAATATCGCTGAGTTCATTTGATAAAAGCTGCCCGTAAATAGGTCTCCCTGCCGATGATGATGGCTCTCCGTCATCATTAACTCTCCATAGCTCTCCCTTTTGCCCAAGTCTGTAAGCATAGCAGTGGTGTCTGGCATCAAAATACTCTCTCCTGACAGCTGATAAAATTGACTTAACCTCCTCTTCTGAAGATACGGGATATGCCAGTGATATAAATTTACTTCCCAGATCTCTGTAAACACCCGATGAGGGCGAAGATATTGACTTATAGGAGTCCGGGGCCGGAATTTCACTCATCCTGTAATCAAAGCTTTTGGTAAAATTATGCCAATTTTACTAATTTTACAAAATGTATTCTCAAGTTTTTACCGAGACCTTCTCCTATCTGGGAGATCGTATTCAAGGCTATCTCAATGGCTCTGAAAGTAATGAATTGTTAGATAGAGCCATAAAGCAGACCACTTCTCTGAATCCTTTATTTACGCCCTTTATGCAGAGGAGCGCACTATTAGCGATCTCCCGCCATTTTCTTAATAAAAAGATACTGGATGGATGGCTGAAAGAATACTCCTGTAAAATTAAAGAGCGAACAGAGAGTGTAGCTGTAATTATGGCGGGAAACCTTCCGTTAGTCGGCTTTCATGACTTGCTGGCAGGAGTTGCTTCAGGATGCAGGGTTACAATAAAGAGCTCTTCAAAAGATCCGTTCCTGATAAAGGCTATAGTTAATATGCTAATTGAAACTGACGAATACTGGGGGAGCAGAATTTCGTTCAGCGACAGACCCCCGGTAAATGCAGATATGGTAATTGCAACTGGCAGCCACTCATCTGCAGCCTTTTTTGAATCTTACTATAGCAAATTACCCAAGATTGTACGCGGTACCAGATTTTCGTTCGCAGTCATAACAGGGGAGGAGAGTGAGGAGCAGATTGAGAGGTTGTCACAAGATGTTTTTCTATATTATGGTATGGGGTGCAGAAGCGTGAGCACTCTGTTTATACCATTCGGATATAATATTAATTCTTTGGCGGAAAGACTTGGGAGATTTTCAAATCTGGGTGATAACCCATATTATATGGACTCTTACAGGTATCAGCGGGCAATTGCCACTATGTCCGGGGAGGAATTTGCAGATGGCGGCTCATTTATATTAAGAAAAAACATTTCACCTCCACCGCCTTTATCTGTTGTCTCTGTAGTTGAATATAAGGGCATAGGTGAGGTTGATGATTATCTTAGAAATAACTTTGATTCTGTTCAGTGTGCAGTTAATTTTGAATCTTCAGGAAAGAGAATTTCCTTTGGCGAATCACAGTTTCCGGCTATTGATGAGTATGCCGACGGAGTAAATACTTTAGAATTTATTCTCAGAAATTGTTAACTTTGCGCAAAGATTTTTACTGAAAATGGTTTACAGATTAAGGGCTACAATTACCGGGAATAAAATTTTTATGCGCGAATATGAGGTAAGAGCTATCTCGTCTCTCTACTCTCTGAATCTCTATTTGCAGAATGATTTGGGCTTTGCTCCTGATCAGATGGTAATGTTCAGGGCTCTTGACAAAAATGGAAAGGTAAAAAAGGAGTTCGGGCTCTTTGATCTTGGAGACGGAGCTATGGACTCGGTATCTCTTCTTCAGCTCTCATCCGGCGGCTTTACTGTGATTGAGTATGTTTACGATATGTTTAAAAACAGGGCAATCACATTGGAGATTTTGTCCGAAGAGGAGGAGCTTGCAAGAAGATCATATCCAAGATTGGTTGCAGAGAAGGGTAAAAATCCTGATCAGTTTTCAGACAACTACGATGATTTTGAACATATGATAGATACGGGAGAGCTGACGGTATCTGAGGACGAAATTCTTGATTCGGGTGCCGATATTATGGACTCTCCGGATGTCTGATTTTTAATTCACAATGAAAAAGAGGAGATTGCTGCTTGTTGTCGGGCCAACCGCATCCGGTAAAACCGACTATAGCATTGAGCTTGCAAAAAAATCAGGATCTCCGGTAATATCCTGCGACTCAAGACAGATTTATAAAGAGCTTAAAATCGGAACAGCTCCTCCCACAGAAGCACAGCTATTGGAGGTTAAGCACTACTTCATTCACTCTCACACAATTCACTCACACTATACGGCAGGAAAGTACGAACTTGAGGCGTTGGCACTTCTTGATGAACTTTTTAAGAGTTACGAAGATCTGGTAATGGTAGGAGGGTCGGGTCTCTATGCCGATGCAGTTTGTTATGGTATTGATGACTTCCCTCAAGCAGATATGGAGATCCGTAATGCCCTCACAGAGAGGCTTGCACACGAGGGAATTGAAACACTCAGAACAGAACTAAGGTTATTGGACAGAGAGAGTTACGAGACAATAGATATCTCAAATCCGCAAAGGGTAATAAGGGCACTGGAAGTTACAGTCAGTACCGGAAAGAGATTCTCATCATTTAAAAGTTTCAGCAGAAAGGAGAGGAGTTTTATTGTAGAGAGAATTCAGATAGAGAGGCCTAGAGAGGAGCTTTATGAAAGAATCAACAGAAGGGTAGATATGATGATGGAATCGGGATTGCTGGAGGAGGTTAAATCTCTCTACCAATTCAGAAAACTTACAGCGCTTAAGACTGTAGGTTACCGGGAGCTCTTTTCGCATCTGGACGGGGAGATATCACTTGATGAGGCAGTCGAACTAATAAAAAGAAATACACGAAGATATGCCAAACGCCAGATAACCTGGTTTAAAAGGCAATAAAGTATCTTTTGGGAATAAAAAATAAAGGCCGGCAATAAATTTACCGGCCTTTATCAATATTATAAGCTTCTTAAAATGGCAAATCGTCTTCACCTGAATTATCAAATGACTCTGCTGTAGCAGTAAACGACGTGCTTTCAGGAACCGGATAACCCGTACTTTCGGAACTTTGATCTCCCTTCTCAATTTTCCAAGCACGAATATCAGTATACCACCTTTGGTTAAACTCTCTTGACTCTACATTAAATGAGATTTTTAAAATATCACCCTCTCTGTATCTGTCAAGCTCAGAGACCTTATCGGCACCCCAAACATTCATGCAAACTTTTTTAGGGAAGTTATCCGAAGTCTCAATTATAAACTCCTGCTTTTGCCATTCACCTCTGGCACTGCTGCCGGACTGAACAGGGAGTTTCTTTATGAGAGTTCCTGTAATTTCAAGTGCCATACTACTTCTGATTAGCTTTTTTAACTTTAATAAGCTCTACTTCGAAAATAAGTGTAGAACCAGGCTCAATAGTACCCATTTTCTGGCTACCATATGCAAGTTCAGCAGGGATGTAAAGTTCTATTTTACCACCTTCGCTAACCTTCTGAACACCTTCTACCCAACCAGGGATAAACTGGTTAAGAACCAATGTTGCAGTTTCGCCTCTTGAGTGTGATGAATCAAACTCAGTACCGTCGATTAGAGTGCCTTTGTAGTGTACTTCAACTGTATCTTCAGGAGCAGGTGTGATTCCGTTACCCTCTGCAAGAATTTTATACTGTAGACCGCTTTCCAGAGTTATAACACCCTCTTTGGCTTTGTTCTCCTCAAGGAATTTTTTACCATTTTCGGTATTTACAACGCTTGCAGCCTCCTGCTTTTTAACGATGTATTTAGTTATAATTTCATTGGCGTAAGCCATGTCAACCTTAAGGGTTTTGTCTGTAAGTACATCATCGATAGCTTTGTGAAGCTCTTTCATGTTAAGTTCGCCAAATTCTGCCTGCTTAACCATTGAGCCAAGTGAAGCACCAACAGCATAACTTACTGAGTCGCTGAACTCTTTTGTAATTCCCGGGATCTGTTCACTTTTTGAACCTCCGCAAGAGGCCAGAACAACTAAAGCCAATGCAATGATTGTGATTGATTTGAATGTTTTCATCTGATTTTAATTAATTTAATTTTATTTATATGTTAAATATTTTTTAAAAGTTTCAACTAACAAGCCTTCTCATTTTTGGTTTAGGTTTGCCGGTGGTAATTCGCAATGCAATAATTCCTAAAATCGCTGCAACAACAGAACTGATTAATACAGAGGCTTTTCCCTCATTAATCATCTGTTCGTTTGAAAACGCTAAGCTATCAATAAAAATTGACATTGTAAAACCAATTCCTGCAATTATGCCGGCTGACAGGATCTGCGACCATTTGAGATCCCCCGGCAGCTCAGCAATTTTTAATCTGCAAACCAAGTAAGATGCCAGAAATATTCCTACAGGCTTTCCCAGAACAAGTCCGAAAAATATACCATATGAGATATTATGAACAGAACTAAATGAGTTAAACCCATCAAAAACAACCCCGGCATTTGCAAGCGCAAAAATTGGCATAATGGAGAAAGTTACCCAGGGGTTTATTGTGTGCTCAAACCTGTTGATAAGCGGATTGACTTTTCTTAGGGTTGAGTGCATGTTGTGTATAATATTTAGCTGAGTTTTATTTGCAAGGATGTTCAGCTGACCGTGACTGGCCTCTTTAAACTTATCAAGATAGTACCTGCTCCTGACAAAAAACCTCACCTCATTGATAGGCGATCTGGAAGGGATGCACATTGCCAGTGCTACACCTGCAATAGTTGCATGTACTCCGGACTGGTAAACAAAATACCATAAGAAGACTCCGGGGACGAGAAAGAGGGCAGCATTATGAAGGTTCATTCTGTTAAAGGTCATTAGAATAACCAGGACAACCCCTGCATACATAAGGAATTCGGGGTGAATTTCGTGACTTGGATAGTAAATGGCTAACACAATTATTGCACCTATATCATCAACAATTGCAAGTGCAGTAAGAAAAATTTTAAGTGACACAGGAACTCTGCTACCCAATAGTGAGATTACTCCCAGAGAGAAGGCAATATCTGTAGCCATAGGGATTCCCCACCCATTTGCACTTGGTGTGCCTGCATTAAAAAAAGCGTAGATTAATGCAGGGACAATCATCCCTCCTGCAGCAGCAAAAATGGGAAAGGAGGCCTGCTTAAGCGACGAAAGTTCTCCAACAACCATCTCCCGCTTGATTTCGAGTCCGACAACAAAGAAGAAAATTGCCATTAATGCATCGTTTACCCAATGCAAAAGCGACATCTCCAGTTTAAATGAACCAATTGCAAAGTCCGCGTTTATGTGCCAGATATTGTTGAAAGACTGAAATATATCTGTATTGGCTGCAACCATTGCAAATACAGAGCACAAAACCAATATAAGTCCTCCGGCATAGTTGTTATTAACAAAAATGCCAAAGACATTAAATATCTCTTTTCTGCGGCTTATTCTCTGCCGGGAGAAAGTAAATGCCATCTCAATAGATTATCCCTGAGACTGAGCTGCAAGTCTCTTTGAATTTAAATCGGTGTAAATACAGAGTTTATATAAAATCCTTGCGCCAACGTTGGCATCCCATTCGCTCTCTTCAGATGGTGCAACTTCGCAGAGGTCAAATCCGACAATTCTCTTGCCTGACAGCGCGAGCATATGAAGCAGGTAATCGGTCTCTCTGAATGAGAGCCCGCCAGGTACAGGAGTTCCCGTTCCCGGGCATAGCTCCGGAGAGAATCCGTCTATGTCAAAACTTATATAAACATTGTTTGGAAGGCTTGAAATGATATCTTCACACTGTTTTTTCCAGCTCTTACCCTCAAATAGATTTTTTTTGAGCTCAAAGTCTGTAAAACATCTGATTCTTGGGTCATTGTCAATTATTGAAGCCTCCTGCTCACAGAAATCCCTTATGCCGATTTGAGTAAGTTGTGAAATCTGAGTCACTTCATTAAGAGCATTGTAAAGAATAGATGCATGCGAATATCTGAACCCTTCGTAAGCAATTCTCAGGTCAGCATGAGCATCGATGTGCAAAATTCCAAAATCGTCGAATTTCTCACCAATGGCTCTCATCTGACCAAGAGGTACTGAGTGATCTCCTCCAACAACTCCTGGTATTTTACCGGCATTCAGCAGCTTAAGAGATTGTTCATAAACAATTGTGTTTAACTCTTCACCTGCTTTGTTTACCACTTCCAGCAGATCTGAAACCTCCTCATAACTACCTCCGTTCTCCAGATGTTCTATAACTTTTTCGGCACTCTTTCTGAGCGTCTTATTTCTCTTTTTTATTGATTTATCTGCAGGCAGGGTTCCTATCTTAACCTTCCAAGCATCGGGAACATTTGCATCGTAAAGATCCACCTGCAGCGATGCTTCAATAATTGCTGACGGGCCATCGGATGTTCCGGGGCGGTACGAGGTAGTAACATCCCATGGGACAGAAATCAGGGCAATATCCGATTCATCAAGAGTGTACGGAAGTGCAAAATAATTTCCGTTGGCCATTCCCAACTCATTTGGATTAAATGTTGTCATACGATTCCCTCTCTTAAAATGTCATGTATGTGTACCAAACCAATATATCTGTCACCATCAGTAACAACTACCGAGGTGATTTTGTTTGTCTCCATTATGTTAAATGCCTTAATTGCCAGTTCCTGATAATCTACAGTCTTTGGATTTAATGACATAATATCTTTGGCTGTAAGCTTTTCAAACGACCCTCCTCTCTCCAGCATTCTTCTTACATCACCGTCAGTAATAATGCCAAGCAGATTGCCGTTATTGTCAAGTACGACTGTTGCACCAAGCCGGTTTGCAGAGATATTGATAATTGTATTCTGAATGCTCTCGTCAGGTTTTACCTTTGGACATACAGAAGGATCTATCATATCACATACCCTCATATACATCTTCTTCCCAAGTGATCCACCCGGATGGAGCATTGCAAAATCCTTCTGGGTAAAGCCTCTTGCGCTTAGCAGAGCTACCGCAATCGCGTCACCCATCACAAGCTGAGTTGTGGTGCTTGAAGTTGGTGCCAGATTATTAGGGCATGCTTCACTCCGGACAGTTGTGCGTATAACATAGTCTGAGTGAATTGCAAGGAATGACTCACAGTTAGAAACCATCGCAATAACCTTGTTGCCCATCTTCTTGATAAGCGGGATGAGAACCTTTACCTCGGGAGTGTTTCCGCTTTTAGATATACACATTACTATATCGTCAGGCTGAATGATCCCCAGATCACCGTGAATTGCGTCTGCAGCGTGCATAAATACAGATGGAGTGCCTGTTGAATTAAGTGTGGCAACAATTTTGCTACCTATTATTGCACTCTTACCAATACCGGTAATAATTAACCTGCCTTTGCTGTTAAAAATGAGACGAATGACATCAGAAAAGCTATCATCAACAAAATCTCCCAGTTCCGAAACAGCAGAGGCCTCCTTTGAAATTACCTCTTTTGCTATTAGCTTTATGTCCTCATTAGATTTAATCATAAAAATTTTGCGATGAGAAAACAATTAGATAACTTAGAGGTACAAAGGTAACTAAATTTGAAATTTATTCAGCTATTTCTCACAATTATATATGCAAATCAACTCTGATTTACTGCACGCAGAACTCAAAAAGCATTTCGGATTCAGCTCGTTCAAGGGCCAGCAGGAGGAGGTTATTCTTAATTTACTTGAGGGCAATGATTCATTTGTCCTGATGCCTACCGGAGGAGGAAAGTCGCTTTGCTACCAGCTTCCGGCTCTACTTATGGAGGGTACGGCAATAATTATTTCACCGCTGATTGCTCTGATGAAAAATCAGGTTGACGCCATTCGTGGCTTTATGGTAGAGAAAGAGGGGATAGCCCATTTTCTTAACTCTTCCCTCACCAAAGGTCAGTTGGCTGAGGTAAAAGAGGACCTCTTGTCCGGGCAGACAAAGTTGCTCTACGTGGCACCGGAATCACTCACCAAAGAGGAGAATATTTTGCTTTTAAAGCAGATAAAAATATCTTTCTATGCAATAGACGAGGCCCACTGTATTTCGGAATGGGGTCACGATTTTCGTCCGGAGTACAGGCGGATTAATCCGATTGTCAATGAAATAGGGAAGGCTCCCGTTATTGCCCTCACTGCTACGGCAACACCTAAAGTTCAGAGTGATATTCAGAAAAACCTGGGAATGTCAGGGGCGAAAGTGTACAAATCATCTTTCAACAGACCAAACCTCTATTATGAGATTCGTCCTAAGGTAAATATTGACAAAGAGATAATTAAGTTTCTGAAGAATAACCAGGGGAAGTCGGGAATTATATATTGTCTGAGCAGAAAGAAGGTAGAGGAGATAGCAGAATTCTTAACTGTTAACGGAATAAAATCACTCCCTTACCATGCAGGTTTGGATGCTGCAACCAGAGCGTCAAATCAGGATAAGTTTCTGATGGAGGAGGCGGATGTAATTGTTGCTACAATAGCTTTTGGTATGGGCATAGACAAGCCGGATGTAAGGTTTGTCATTCATTATGATATTCCTAAAAGTCTTGAAGGATACTACCAGGAGACAGGCCGCTCCGGCAGGGACGGAGGAGAGGGGCAGTGCATAGCATTTTACTCCTATAAAGATATTCAGAAGCTGGAGAAGTTTATGCAGGGCAAGCCTATATCAGAGCAGGAGATTGGTAAGCAGCTGCTGTCAGAGACAGTGGCCTATGCAGAGAGTAACCTTTGCAGGAGAACTGTTCTTCTAAACTATTTCGGAGAGGATTATACCGCCGGTAAATGCGGTTCATGTGACAACTGCCTCTTCCCTAAAAAGCAGTTTGACGGCAAAGAGGAGATTGCTCTTGTTCTGGAGCTGGTTCAGAGCATGAAGGAGCAGTTCAAGGCAGAGCACATTGCCAATATTCTGGCAGGGGTTAACAACTCCCTGATAAAGTCGTATAACCACCACAACCACGAACTTTTCGGAACCGGAATGTCTAAGGGACTTAAGTTCTGGATGGCTGTTATCAGACAGTGTGTCATTCACCATTTTCTTGACAAAGAGATTGAGAGATATGGTCTTCTCGTGATAACTCCAAAAGGGGTAAAGTATCTTGATTCACCTTATACTATAATGCTTGCAGAGGACAGAGAGTTCGAAAACGGAGACGATGATGATGACGTTGTAACTCCAGGAGTGAAGCAGACAGGCGGTGGAGGAGACGAGACTCTTCTTAAGATGCTTAAAGATTTACGCCACTCAATATCCAAGAAGATAAATTTGCCGCCGTTTGTAATTTTTAATGACACATCCCTTGAAGATATGTCAATCCATTATCCGGTTAATCTCGAGGAGCTGAAAAATTGTCAGGGTGTTGGAGAGGGTAAAGCCAAAAGGTATGGCAAAGAGTTTATCGATCTCATATCCAAGTATGTGGAAGAAAATGAAATTGAACGTCCGTCCGACCTTGTAATTAAATCTGTAGCAAATAAATCTCTCAATAAAGTATATATCATTACAAGTATTGACAGAAAACAGGCACTTGAAGATATCGCGGAATCTAAAGGAATGGAGCTGGAAGATGTACTGACTGAGATTGAAGCTATTGTGAATTCAGGCACAAAACTGAATATCGACTACTATATAAGACAGATGGTAGATGACGATAAAGTGGATGATATTTATGAATATTTCAAGACTGAGGCCTCTACAGACTCACTAAAAGAGGCTGCAGAAGAGCTTGGTCGCGGATACACAGAGGAGGAGATTAGGCTTGTGAGAATCAAATTCCTGTCCGAAATGGGCAATTGATTTGACATATTTTTAATAGCTTTGTATGTTTATGAAAAAGTTACCAAAGGCATACAAAATTCTCATCTGGAGCACTGCTGCCGCAATCATTCTGCTAACCCTGTTTTTTATTCTTCTTAAACCGGGAAGGTCTGATTCCGAAAGAATTACGCAGATCTCTTCAGACACTGCACTGGCAATACCCACAGATGCCTCTGCTTTTTTTCTTTTTAAGGATATCAAGACTGCATCAAATAATCTGATGTCGGCTAAGAACCTTTTTTCAGAGGTAACATTTTCTGATTCACCTCTCCGGCAACTTACAGATAAACTATACTCACTTTCAGGTGCTGAGAGTCTCTCCAATGTGGCTGATCACGGATGCGCCTTATCACTTCACTACTCTTCAAAGGACGAGGTATCGCCGCTGTTAGTATTGAAATTATCTCCCTCTGAGCTCTCCTATATCAATAATTCGATTAAAGACGGAGTGAGATCATCACGCCAGTTTAACGGAATTCAGATTAACAGATGGAACGAGGTTGAATATGCCGCCACTGGAAACTTTTTCGTTGCTTCCCCCTCTTCAATAATACTTGAATCGTCGCTCAGACATATTCTCTCCGGATCATCAATTTTGGATAATGAACAACTGAGAGAGCTTATATCAGCAACACTCCTGCGGGAGGCAATGCTCTTTATCAACCATTCACAAAGCGGAAAGCTATTCTCTGCATTTGCGCAAAGAAGGTATCTTAAATATTCTGACTTTGTTTCCGGCTTTACATCGTGGAGTGCTCTGGAGATCTATTCGCAAGGCAATAAGATTATTTTCAGAGGAGGGCTGATAAGCAGCAAAGGCCCTGCAAACTATGCAGAGGTAATCAGAGGCAGCAGAGGTGCCGTATCGGATATATCCAAGGTAGTTCCTTTTAACACTTTTTCTCTCTTAACAGTCTCTGTCCGGGATTTTAACCTATTTGTGAAAAAATACGGAGAGTACGGAGATTTTCACAGAAAAGCCAATCCGGAAGTTGTTGCAAAGGCATTAAAGTGGTTTGATTCCATTGATGCCCTTGAAGTGGGTGCAGCTTTGATTCCGTTTGGATCTGTAAATGAAAATGTTGTAATAATCAGAAGAGAGAAGCCTGCGTTCGGCTTTATTCGTAAATGGCTATTCCATGAAAAGGAGCCGGTCCTATTGCCATTTCAGGAAAGAGGATTGGTACGTTCACTTTTCGGAGATATGTTTTCAGACGAAGAAGAGAGTTTTAGTATTAGTCTTGATGAGTATTTAATAATTGGGAAGAGAGAGCTTCTCGATGAAATTTTCTTAAAAAACAGAGACCGGTTCACTTTTGACCAATATCTCTCTCAAACGAGGGCATACAATTTGCTTGACAGAAACTCCGGTGCAGTAACTCTGATAGTAAACGGGTCGGAGCAACCGGACTCTCTTATTAAATTTTTCAGAAACGGGTCAAATCTTAAGAGGGTTACAAAATCTTTAAATGTGATGATTGGAGCAATTCAGATCAAACCAGACAAAAGTGGTAATCCGGTTTATGATATCTTCTTTTACGGAGATTCCCTGAAAGAGCTTCCAAAACCCGGCAAAACCGTAAGTGAAACACCGGCAGGATGGGAGAGGGATACTGTTGTAAGGGTCCCTGCAGGGCCGTTTGAAGTTATTAACTTTAACAACGGAGAGAAAGAGTACATCGAACAGCTGCCAAATTACTGGCTAAGATTGTCGGATAAAAACATGAAAGGGATATGGGCTGTACCTTTCCAGGTGCCGTTAAGAGGATATGTTGAGCAGGTTGACTATTACCGGAACGGGAAACTGCAGATGCTTTTTGCAGGGGGAAACAGAGTCTTCATGCTGGACAGAAGCGGCAGGTTTGTATCTCCGTACCCACTCAGTACTGACTCCCTTATAATGCTTGGACCAAAGGTTTACAACATTAAGAGTGATGGAGAGTTTGCGATAATGTTGCTACACACCGACAACGCCCTGAGGTTGTATAATAAAAACTGTAAACCATATCCGGCGTGGAGCGATATTAAGCTGCCGGAGACGATAAGAGAGTTCCCGGAACTGAAAGAGTTCGGAGGAAACAAATACTGGATTCTGAGAACATCGTTGAGAACAATGATCTACTCAATAAACGGAAACCCCGTAACTGACCCTAAAGAGAAAAACCGGCTTAAACCCGACTCTCCGGTAATTCCTCTTGAAGGTAGTAATGTTATGGTGCAGACACTACAGGGTAAAAATATTTCACTAAACCTTGAGACGGGAGAGATAAAGAGAATTAAAAAGTAAGATGGAAGGTTTTATTACATTTGTTCTGGTATTTGTTCTTGTTATTTGGGCAATAGCCAGATTTGCACCACTGCTCCTGGCCTGGTGGCTTAAAAGAAAGTTCCGGGATCTTGCGTCACGTCAACAGCAATACAATAGTGACAACACCTCAAAAGAGGGAGATATCATAATAGAGAAAGAGAAGAGAGAGCCCAAGGTGGTTGACAAAAGTGTTGGTGAGTATGTTGATTTTGAAGAGACTAATTAATTATGAAGACGTTTTTAAGACTACTTGTATTTGCAAAACCATTTGGTAAATACTGGCCAAAATATCTGCTAATCTCAATTTTTTCGGTCTTTTTTGGCATCGCTAATCTAGCCTTGATTGCGCCACTGCTTGAGGTGTTGTTCGATGCAGAATCGATTGACCTTTCTGTTGCTTTACCGCAATTTTCTTTGTCGGCCGACTATTTCAAATCTCTTTTCCAGCACTATCTGGTAGGTTTTATTAAGAGTCACGGGCCACTTGCAGCGTTAGTTTATGTTTGTGTTATTCTGATAATAACATCTTTGCTGTCAAACTCTATGAGGTATCTCTCGCAGAGAATTCTCGTTAGCATGAGAACAAACATAATGAGAAATATAAGAAGAGAGCTCTTTAATAAAATAACAAAGCTGCATATCGGATTTTACAGCAAAAACAGAAAAGGCGATATTCTCTCAAGCATTTCAAATGATGTGACAGAGGTTCAGAACGGTGTTGCCAACAGCTTTCACATTCTGTTCAGAGACCCCATTCTTATCGTAGGATTTCTGTTTATGCTCTTCTATATGTCTCCGCAATTAACAGCCGTTACCTTGGTAGCATTGCCTGTCTCTGTTCTGATAATCGGAAGAATTAGCAGAAAGTTAAAGAGAGGTGCCTCCGAGACCCAAGGTATGATGGGGCGCATAGTTAGCCACTTTGAGGAGGCAATTTCGGGAGCAAGGATAATCAAAGCGTTCAATGCTCAGAAATATGTAAACGAGGGGTTTGGAAAGAGCAACGAACTACACAGGCAAGCCAGTAAAAGAATGTTCAATCGTCAGGAGCTTGCATCTCCCCTTTCGGAATTTTTGGGCATATCTGTTGCGGCAATTGTTCTCTTTTACGGAGGCTATCTTCAGATGAGAGGGCAGCTAGGAATGGCTTGGTCGGAATTTGTGGTTTACATTATGTTTTACTGGAGAGTACTGGAGCCTCTTAAGGCAATATCTAATGCATTCACAAGTCTTCAGAGAGGACTCGCTTCGGGCGAGAGGCTTTTTGCAATTCTGGATGTAGAGACTGTAATCAAAAAGAGTCCTGACGCAGTGCCCATTAAGGAGTTCAAAGAGTCAATTGAGTTCAGGGATGTATCATTCAGATATGCAAATGAACCTGTGCTAAAAAATATAAACCTCAAAATAGAGCGGGGTAAGACAGTAGCTCTGGTTGGACCTTCAGGTGCCGGTAAAAGCACAATTGCCGACCTTATCCCAAGATTTTATGATGTAACAGAAGGTTCAATACTAATAGACGGTAAGGATATCAGAGAGTATGAACCAAAGGATCTTATCTCTCTTATGGGTATTGTTACTCAAGAGGCAATACTGTTTAATGATACTGTATTCAACAATATAGCATTTGGAATGAAAGAGGTTAGCAGAGAGGCGGTCTTGAAAGCTGCCGAAATTGCAAACGCTCATGAATTTATAGTTAATCTTGAAAAAGGATATGACACCAATATCGGCGACAGGGGAGCTAACCTGTCAGGAGGGCAGAGGCAGCGTCTTGCAATAGCCAGAGCCGTTCTCAAAAATCCTCCGATACTTATACTAGACGAAGCCACATCTGCACTTGATACCGAAAGCGAGAAACTTGTTCAGGAGGCACTTACGAACCTGATGAAAAACAGAACATCGATTGTAATCGCCCACAGGCTCTCAACAATTCAGCACGCCGACGAGATAGTTGTTCTTAAAGAGGGAGCTATAGCTGAGAGAGGGATGCACAAAGAGCTTATAGAGAGAAAAGGGCTCTATTCACACCTGTGTCAGTTGCAAACATTCTCATAACTAACAGATAAATTATGGATAATTCACTAAACCTGTTATTGGAAAAGAGCCTCAAAGAGAACTGGGACTACCCGGCCCTCTCCGACTATAAAGGCATCACGCTTAACTACAGGGATGTTGCACGCAGGATAGAAAAGCTGCATATTGTTTATGAGATATGCGGAGTGAAAAAGGGGGACAAGATTGCTCTCTGTTCAAGAAACCAGGCGAACTGGGGGGTAGTATTTCTTTCCGCTCTTACATACGGAGCCGTTGCCGTACCAATTTTGCATGAATTCAAACCCGGCAATATTCATCATATTGTTAACCACTCTGAGTCACTTATACTTTTTGCAGGAGATGCAATGTGGGAGCAGTTGAATGAGGCAGAGATGCCACATTTGCAAGCGGTGATTCTTATGAATGATTTTTCTGTGTTGTATGCTAAAGACCAGAAGATAAGAGACACCCGTGACCATTTGAACGAGCTCTTTGGTAAAAGATACCCCAAAAATTTTCGTCCGGAGCACATTAAATATCACGAAGACTCTCCTGAAGAGCTCTCTATGATAAATTACACATCTGGAACTACAGGTTTTTCAAAAGGGGTGATGATTCCCTACAGGGCACTAAGATCTAATGTAGATTTCGCAAAGCTTGTACAGCCTCACCTGAACAACACTTCAAATGTTGTGGCCATGCTTCCGACTGCTCATATGTATGGAATGATGTTTGAGTTCCTGTTTGAGATGACAGTTGGGGCACATGTGCACTTCCTGACAAGGATTCCAAGTCCCAAAATAATAATGGATGCTTTTGCAGAGATCAAACCCGATATAGTAGTATCTGTCCCTCTTATAATTGAGAAGATATATAAAAAGAAATTGCAGCCGATACTTAACAAAACTTCAATCAGGGTATTACTTAGGTTGCCTGTTATAGATCAAAAGATACAGAGAAAAATAAAGAGTGAGCTTGTTAAAACATTCGGAGGTCGATTCTACGAAGTAATTATAGGTGGTGCAGCATTTAACAAAGAGGCAGAAGCGTTCTTCAGAAAGATTGGATTTCCATTTACAGTTGGCTACGGTATGACCGAGTGTGCTCCAATTATTACATATGCTCCGTGGAATAATACACGTCTATACTCTTGCGGAAAGGCAGCTCCGGGAATGGAGATAATGATAGATTCCGACGACCCTCAAAATGTACCGGGCGAGATACTATGCAAAGGGGCCAATGTGATGCTTGGTTACTACAAGAATCAGGAGGCTACTGAAGCAGTTCTGCAGAGAGATGGCTGGTTGAGAACAGGGGATATGGGAGTTATCGATAAGGAGGGATACCTCTATATCAGAGGGAGGTCAAAGAGCATGATTTTGGGACCTTCAGGACAAAATATCTACCCCGAAGAGATTGAGAGTATTCTGAATAATATGCCTTATGTTGTTGAATCACTTGTTATTGAAGATGGAGGCTCTTTAACGGCACTGGTATATCCCGATTTTGAACAGGCCGAAACAGACGGACTCTCAGATGCTCAGTTGGAGAAAAAGATGGAGGAGCTGAGAGCTTTGGCTAACGAAGAGCTTCCAAACTACTGCAAAATACAGAATATTAAAATATTTCCCGAAGAGTTTGAAAAGACTCCAAAGAGAAGCATAAAGAGATTTTTATACCAACGTACAGAAGTATAATATGGAAGATAAACAAAAGCAATTTGACACGAGCTACCTGGATATGGCAGAGGTGTGGTCAAAAAATTCGTACTGTAAAAGAAGACAGGTAGGTGCTCTTTTAGTAAAAGACAAAATGATAATTTCTGATGGATACAATGGAACTCCGGCAGGGTTTGAGAATGTCTGCGAAGATGAAGAGGGTAAAACTAAACAGTATGTTCTTCATGCAGAGGCAAATGCAATAACTAAAGTTGCCAAATCGGGAAATAACAGTCTTGGGGCAACAATGTATGTTACAACAGCACCATGTCTGGAGTGCTCAAAGCTTATAATTCAGGCAGGTATTAAGAGGCTTGTTTACAGAAACAGTTACAGGATTACCGACGGGGTAGACCTGCTTGTAAGAGCCGGTATAGAGGTAGTCTATCTAAACGAATAATTTACATATGAGTTTTATAACAAAAAGGTTCAGAGAGAACCCATGGCCTCTTATTATTATAATCTTCCTTTTGGGAGCAGTATCTTACAAATATGTATCTGCATACTTAGAAGGGAGAGAACTTAAAATAAGAGACAGCAAATGGGATAAGCTGATGCTGGTACTCTCACAGGTTGATAAAAACTATGTCGATGACATTAACTATAAAGAGTTAACCGAACAATCAATACCCTATATTCTCGAAAAACTTGATCCCCACTCAATATATCTTGCACCTGAGGAGCTTAAAAGTGCAGACGAACAACTTCAGGGCAATTTTGACGGCATAGGCATTCAGTTTAATGTGCCCAATGATACTGCGGTTGTCATTAATGTGATTCCCGGCGGCCCTTCGGAAAGGGCTGGTATATTGTCTGGAGACAGACTTGTAAAGGTAAATGACGAGGTTGTTGCAGGTGTAAAGATGAATCAGGATTCTCTTGTAAGAAGACTAAGAGGTAAATCAGGGACAAATGTCAGAGTAGGAGTAAAAAGATACGGTGTAAAAGATCTTGTGAGCTTTGACATTAAAAGAGATAAAATCCCAGTAAAGAGTGTTGATGTTTCATATATGATAAACGACACCTTAGGGTATATTAAGTTGTCGAAATTCACCAGAACAAGTCACTCCGAGTTTATGGAATCTGTTACCAAGCTTAGAAAAGAGGGAATGAAATCTCTTATTTTCGACCTCAGAGGAAACTCAGGTGGTTATCTTGACCAGGCACTGTTACTATCCAATGAGTTCTTAAATAAAGGAGATCTGATAGTTTATATGCAAGGAACTCACAGACCAAGACAGGACTTTCATGCCGATAACTCAGGCAAATGCAGGGATATATCTCTAAAGGTTATCATAGACGAGGGATCAGCATCATCAAGTGAAATATTTGCCGGAGCTATACAGGATAACGACCGCGGAGTAATTGTGGGAAGAAGGTCATTTGGTAAGGGTTTGGTACAGGAGCCAATCTATTTTTCAGATAACTCCGGGATAAGGCTTACTGTAGCCAGATTCTACACACCAACAGGGAGATCAATCCAAAAACCATACGACAAAAACTACAGAGACGATATAATTGAGAGGTATCGCCACGGAGAGATGTTGAGTGCAGACAGCATACGCAGGAACGATTCACTTCTCTACACAACACCTAAAGGGAAAACTGTATATGGCGGAGGCGGAATTACACCTGATGTTTTTGTCCCGGTTGACACCTCAGGGATTAACCGCTTTTTTGTCATGGTTTCCAATATGGGCCTTACATTCAGATTCAGTGCAGCTATGGCCGATGAGTACAGAGGCAGGCTGAATGAGATAAAGAGTATGGCTGATCTGAATAAATTTTTCTCAGGAATAAATTTTGAGCAAAAGTTTCTGAGTTTTGCCAAAACTAATGGAATTGTTCCTGCAAAAGAAGAGTGGGATGAGAGCAGAGAGCTGATAAATAATCATATAAGGGCGTTTGTGGGCAGATATACTCCGCTTGACGACAACGCTTTTTATCCGATTTTGCTTGAACTTGACAATATGGTTCAGGCTGCTATTGCGCAATAAATCTGTAAACAATTTCTCCGGTTTGTCTTTCCGGGGCAGTAGAAGAGGCGGTAAATCTTGAAGATTTTGCCGCCCTTATTGCATACTCCTGGAGACACTTATCAGGTGATGACTGATCCGGTTTAACCATTGCGGCAATAACATATCCTCTCCTGTTTACCACTATAGTAACATTAACGTCGCCTCCTCCTACGCATTTATATACCGGAATAGGCAGGCTCATAGCCTTTCTCCCCTCCAGTGTGTAAGAGATAACTGATGGTCCTTTATATGTCTCAGACTTTGATGGTTCGCTCTTAACAGGGTCAGGAACATTATCTGTTCCGGTATTGGCCTGTGCTTCGCGTTTTGCGGCATCAAGCTTCTCCTGCAATCGTTTGGCTTCGTTGTAAACCTGACTGGGATCCCTGAAGCGATCATCCCTCAGATTCTCTCTGCGTGTTGAAGCATCTACCACTACATTTCTCACCGCAGGCCTACCTGCTATCAGGTCGTCAAGCTCTTTGCTAACCTCCTCTTTAAGCTGTTCGCGCCTTGCAATCTCTTCTAACAGCTCCTCTTTTGTAAAATCAAGGATGAAAGAGGTCTCCTCTTTTAAAAGATAATTAATACGGGAGGCAAGCAGAATAATCAACAGCAACAAATGGAATGCTACTGTCAGATATAAACCCGCATTATTATCTCTTTTGAACATTATTGCCTATGTAGTGACTTTTCAATAATTGCAAGAAGGATACCAATTGCAACATGATTGTGACCACCCTGGGGAATGATTATATCGGCGTATCTTTTACTTGGTTCAATGAACTGAAGATGCATCGGTTTTACGGTTTTGTCGTACCTTTCCAGCACCTTCTCAATTGTTCTCCCTCTCTCAATATTATCTCTGGTGATTACTCTGCCAAGTCTGTCATCGGCATCGGCATCAACAAAAACCTTTATATCCATGCACTTCCTGAGATCGGGACATGTAAAAATCAGAATTCCTTCAATAATAATTACCTGTGACGGATTTACCGGGATTGTTTCGGTTTCAGATCTGGAACAGGTTAAATATGAGTAAACCGGCTGATTAACAGGTTTGCCGGCTTTAAGAACCTTAACATGTTTTACAAGTAGTTTAAAATCAACAGAATCCGGATGGTCAAAATTCAGCTCCAACCTCTCTTCCAGAGGCAGATGGCTGTTATCTTTATAATAAGAGTCTTGGGGAATCACTACCACATCCTTGTCTCCAAGCATCTTTACAATCTCCCGCACAACTGTGGTTTTCCCTGAACCGGTGCCGCCTGCTATTCCAATAACGAGCATATATTCTGTTTTTAAAATTCTGCGTTTTTAGGAGCTCTCGGGAAAGGAATCACATCCCTGATATTTGCCATTCCGGTAACGAAAAGCAGTAGTCTTTCAAAACCCAATCCAAATCCTGAGTGCGGAGCTGATCCAAATTTACGGGTCTCGACATACCACCAAAGAGTCTCTCTCTCCATCTTAAGCTCATCAATTCTTCTCTCCAGTTTTTCCAGAGACTCCTCTCTTTGCGAACCTCCGATAATCTCTCCGATTTTCGGAAAGAGGATATCCATCGCCCTTACAGTCTTTCCATCGTCGTTCTGCTTCATGTAAAAGGCCTTTATATCTTTAGGGTAGTCTGTAAGAATCACAGGTTTCATAAAATGTTTCTCAACAAGATACCTCTCATGTTCGCTTTGCAGATCGGTTCCCCATGAAACAGGGTACTCAAATTTTTGTCCTGAGTTCATAAGTATCTCAACACCCTGAGTGTAAGGCAGACGTACAAATTCGGTGCTAACCACACTCTTTAGCCTCTCTATCAGCTCTTTGTCAAACATATCGTTCAGGAACTGAAGATCATCCATGCAGTTGTCAAGTGCGTACTGAACCAGATATTTGATAAACTCCTCTGCAAGATCCATATTATCTTTAATCTCATAGAAGGCCATCTCGGGCTCAATCATCCAGAACTCAGAGAGGTGTCTGGGAGTATTTGAATTCTCAGCACGGAATGTAGGCCCAAATGTGTAAATATCACCAAGAGCAAGTGCAGCCAGCTCCCCCTCGAGCTGTCCGCTCACAGTAAGGTTCGCCGATTTGCCAAAGAAGTCCTGAGAGTAGTCAATAGACCCATCCTCTTTTCTTGGAGGGTTTGAAATATCCAGTGTAGTTACCTGAAACATTGCTCCTGCACCCTCTGCATCAGATGCGGTAATAATTGGAGTGTGGAGATAGAAAAACCCCTTTTCGTTAAAAAATTTATGAATGGCAAAGGCCATTGAGTGTCTGATTCTGAATACGCAGCCAAATGTGTTTGTCCTTGGTCTCAGGTGGCCGATCTCTCTCAGAAACTCAAGGCTGTGCCCCTTCTTCTGGAGCGGATAGGTATCAGGGTCAGCAGATCCCAAAACCTTTATCTCTTTTGCCTGGATCTCTACGCTCTGTCCACTTCCCACAGACGCAACCAAATTTCCTGTAACTGCAATACAGGCACCTGTTGTGACCTCTTTCAGACTCTCTTCATTGAATACTGAGAGGTCGAAAACTATCTGTATGTTTTTTACTGTCGATCCGTCATTCAGGGCAACAAAACAGATGTTTTTATTTCCTCTTTTTGTTCTTACCCACCCCTTTGCAAGCACCTCAGCTCCGGGATCCCTCTTTAGAAGTTCAGAAACTTTAACTCTTTTATGGCTTTCCATATTAAAATTGATAATTATATCGTTAGCGGTTTGTCGGATTTCAAAGCTGCGCGAATGGCAAGTTTTCTAACCCAAACTACAAATATACCGGTTAAAATCAAGTTAAGCACCAAAGTGAGCACAGAAATTACTAGTGCAGGCCCTCCGATGTTGTATCCCAATGCAATAAATATTATTCCGGCACCTACTTCACCCCTGGTAAACATCCCCACAGATATTGCAAGTCTCTCTTCGATAAGCCTGTCTCTGTAAAACAGAAGAGGTACCAGTTTACCAATATTTGAGAGCAATGTAACAATCAGTACATGCAGTGCAATCTTACCTGCCGGGAGCATTGGCTGATTTCCAAGTACAGATCCGCTGTCAATGGCAGCATCTGTCAGAAGCGAAGATCCCATAAAATGGGGCATGCTTAGCCCTACCAAAAGCATAAAAATGAGCGATATGCTGGTTGTGACAACCCTCTCTCCCTTATTGTCAATATGTACATGCCTCATTAACATACCCAGAACAAAAGCAGGAAGAAGAACCTCTATATGAATACCCTCATCTCCCGGAAACATTGTAGCGGTAACAAGGTAGAGAGAGTGGGTAATTGTTACCACAATTACTGAGTATAGTAATATATAGTGCCAGTTCTGTTTTATGTTGAATCTTCCAAGATATTTCCATCCCAGATAGACAAGGAAGATTACAATCAGTACCACTGCTGCCATCTGCCACTTCATGCCTATCATGATAATCTGCAGCGGAATCATAAGGAGAATAGTGTCCAGATCATCGAAAATGGCCAGAATCTGAATTTTCTTGTATATCCAGCTGGTGCTCAGTCCTATAGCAGCAAGCATCGTAAAGAGAATTCCTGCAGAGGTTGGTGCTGCAAACCGGCTTAGGAGAAGGCTCTCTTTCCAGGTCTCCCAGCTTGTATTATGTTCTACGGGAAGGAGTACAATAACAAAGTAGCATGCAACGAATATCCAGGGGAGGGCAGCAGTGGCCATCGCAATAAAATAGTCGTTTACATATGATTTCCAGCGAGTTTTGTCTAGTTCAAACTCTCTGCCTACATTTATCATAATGTAGGCAAGAGTTATGTATAGCAATATATTTGAAATCTCTTTAAATGAATGAAAATTGTCACCCATCATATGGGGGAGAAGCTGAGAAAGAACAAGGCCCAGGATCAGGAACAGTGAAAAGGAGAGAACTTTTTTCATTTTTAATATCTTATATTGATTGGTTTTGACGGTGCGCTTTCATTCCAGCACCTGTCAATCGCAGTCACTACAATGGTATAGTTCTGTTGTCTATTTTTTGATTTTTCCGGAATAAATTGTGGTTCTGAAACAATTTTTACAAGGAATCGGCTGTCTGATATGTCGATATCAGTACCTTTAGGGAACATATATACGGCATAAAAATGGTGCTTCTGCATCGGATCTGATGTAATATCACTTTGCCAGCTAAGTCTCCCGGCATTAAACTTTACAGACTTTACAGGCATCGGACTAATTGAATCAAGTCGCGAGTATACAGGTATGAGTGCAGGTCTCGACTGGTATTTCAAAGCCAGTGAGTCTGTAAACCCATCGGGATTCTGATTTAATCTCCATCCGGGCCACCATACATTTCCATGAACATTGGGGAGCTCTCTTACCATTCTCATTTTTGCCTCGAACTGTGTCTTTGACGGATCATCCAGATCTGGCTCAGTAAATGTGCTTATATTCTGGCCAATATAAAGATGATCTTGATAGTTGGAATCATTCCACCACTCAATAAGGGTCTTGTAGTCGGCAGCAGGATGTCCTATTTTCCAGTATATCTGTGGAACATTGTAATCAATCCATCCGTTTTTTACCCAAAGTGGGACATCGGCAAAGAGCTGGTCGTAATTGGATAGACCGTTTGTTTTGCTTCCGCTGCCATCGGGAGTATCTTTAAGATTTCTGTGAATACCAAAAGGGCTTATACCAAATCTTACCCAGGGTTTAATTGCTTTTATGGTGTCATTAAGTGCCCTGATGAGGGTTGTTACATTATTTCTCCTCCAGTCATTCTTCTGCCAGTATTCAAAACCCTGGCCGGCAGCATATTTAACAAATGAAGCATCGTCATGAAACTCCTCAAAAGCGATTGGGTAGGGGTAGAAGTAGTCATCGAAATGGATTGCATCAACATTGTAACGGGTGACAATATCTGCTATTACCTTAACTGTGTGCTTAACAGACTCAGGCTCTCCCGGATCAAAATAGAGCTGTGTCCCGTAACGTTTAAAAATATCCGGATTTTTAAAGTAGAGATGATCGGGATGAAGCTGCTCTTTATCATTAGACGTCACTCTGTATGGATTACACCATGCATGTAGCTCCATTCCTCTTTTGTGTGACTCCTCAATCATAAATTGTAACGGATCCCATATGGGATCAGGAGCCTTTCCCTGTTCACCGGCAATGAACCGGCTCCAGGGCTCAATTTCTGAGATATAGAAAGCATCAGCCTGTGGCCTTACCTGAAAGATTACTGCATTTACTCCGGCTTTTTCAAACACATCAAGTGTATTTCTAAGCATCTCTTTTACAGAGTCGGAATGCATTGTTTTGAATTGCTGGTTCCCTACTGTGTGGATCCAGGCGNNAGGCACCTCTGAACTCCCTTTTGGGCAGGTTTTGCCCCTGCAAATTATATATGAACAACAGGGAGAGGGAGAGAAGTATTAATCTCTTTTTCATCTCTGCATGTGTTATTGCTGAAGACCCAGAATTGCAAGGATTCTTTTTGGAATGTCTGTATTATCCATTCTTCCGGAGAACAATCTGCTTCCCGGTCCGATTGAAAATATCGGTACTGCTACACCTGAGTGTGAAGAGGTGGTCCAACCAACATTGGCTTTTTTGTTAAGCTCTGCATATGCAGGAGTACCCTCTTTGTCAACGGCCATTGATCTTTTCTGAGGGGCAAGTTCATTAAGCTTAAGTTCATAACCCTTCTCCCTTCCAAGCGTCATTCCACCTGTCTCATGGTCAGCAGTTACAATTATCAACGTCTCATTTGGGTATTTTTTGTAGAACTGAAGAGCGACATCTATGGCGTCAGAAAAATCGAGCACCTCTAGTATAGTGGTAAGCCCGTCATTACTATGGGCCGACCAGTCAATTTTACCCCCTTCTGCCATGATAAAGAACCCTTTTGCACTGTACAGATGGTCTATGGCAGCTGCAACCACTTGTTTTAAAGTAAGATCTGCCGGAGTACGGTCTATTGCATAGGGCAGGTCTGCCTCTTTGCCTCTCTCCTGAAAGAGAGCCATCTTTTTAGCACCTTTCTTTGAAACATACTCCTGTAAACCTCTGGCAACTGTATATCCGCCCTCTTCAAGTACTTTATAAATATCTTTCTGATCTTTATCCGGACCGGTAGGTTGCGCAAACCCACCTCCGCCAAAGAATTCAAAGCCGGTCTGCGGCATTTGAACAGCAATCTCATAATAGTTATTACGGCTGTTACTGTTTGCATAAAATGAAGCCGGCGTAGCGTGATCTATAGTTACATTTGATACTATACCAACAGGTATTCCGCTTTTATGAATGTCATATGAGATACTTCTTAAAGGGTTACCCTTAGGATCAACCCCTAGCATTCCGTTGTTTGTCTTTACTCCGGTAGATAAAGCAGTTCCCGCGGCTGAAGAGCAAGTTATGTATGAACTTGCAGAGTAGGTAGTAACCATGCCTGATACAGGAAATGTTGTAAATGATAGCGGGTGGTTTGAAATCTCACCCTTTTGTGAAGCAAGATATGCCTCTGCCATTGAAACCTGAGCAAAGCCCATACCATCACCTATGAAGTAAAAAATAAATTTTGGCTTCTGCATTTGACCCATTCCCCTGAATTGAGGGCGCTCCTGAGCGTTCAAAGCTGATGTAAGAGCCAATATGGTGATTATTAATGCGAAAATTCTTGTTTTCATAACGGAATATATTAATGGTTAGCACAAATATATACAAGAAAGGGTGTCCTTCTGTTCAAAGAGGGCACCCTGTTCCCGATTATAATACAAACTTAGTTGCCGAAGTGCGTATCAGCCTTGCGGGCATTATACATTATCTTCAGGGCAGAAGTCCTTCTAAGTTCCTGTTTGATATCTGTTATGATACCCATACGAACATTTTCGTCTGCCTTTATAGATACTGTCATAAACTGACGGTCAGCTTCACTAAGCGTTTCTCTCTCTGCCGCGATAAAGTCTCTGATGTCGTTTACAGACTTGAATGCATCATTCAGCTGAATACGGGCATCTGTACCAAACTGAGCCTGTCTGCTCGGAATTGGGGTACCAACATATATATAGGCAGCAAGGTCCTTCCTTTCAAGTTTTGCGATTTCGGTAGCCTCAGGCACCTTTACGGTTACCAGACGGTCTGTCTGACGCATACTGGTAGATACCATAAAGAAGAACAAAATCATGAATACGATATCGGGCAATGATGCCGTGCTTAGTGCAGGAACACCTTTTTTCCCTTTTTTATTAAATTTTGCCATTTTACAAACCTGTTTTAACGTTTTCTACCTGTGTCCTTAGGTTCTGCTTCGGAGATATTCTGAGGAATAGCATCTCTGACAATTCTTTGTCTCTCTTCGTCAAGAGCTATATACTTTTTACCGAAATTAGCCATTGCAAAGTCATCGCGGATTTCGTTAACGGCTTTTACAAGTTCGTTCTGAACCTCGATATATGCCTTATAACTTGTACCGCGGGTATTCTGCAACGAAATTACCCCTTTGGAAACTCTGAAAGGACCAAAACCTTCAATCATCTTCTCCTCCTTTTCAGGAAGAGTAACGTCGTCAGCAGGGTTCAGAAGGAACTCCTTAGCCTTGTCTTTAAGCATGCTAACATCCATCATCTCACCACCGGCCAGAAGTCCGTCAGAGTCGTTCAGACGAACAACAAGAATATTTCTTCTGTTTACCTGAATATCTTCCTGTTTCTGGTTTTCATCCGGCATAGGCGGAAGACGGCGCTGCAAACCTGATTCTATATCCATGGTTGTTACCATCAAAAAGAATATAAGAAGCAAGAAGGCTATGTCGGCCATCGAACCTGCATTGATTTCCTGTACTGGTCTTGCCATATTAATTTATTATTAACGGTTTTTAACCATATTAACAACACTGCCGGCAACGATTGCCGTAACAGAAATTGCAAATAATATATATACAAGTATAAGACCTGTATCTGTAATTTTCAAAGTGTTGGCAGTAGGCTCCGGAGTAATGTTAGTGTTCTGGAGCGGATCGCCTGAAGCAAGTAAGTAAGCTACTCCTACAACAACCACTACAATTAGCAGGTTGATAAGGATCTTTTTAAATGACTTGGGATTATCAAGCATGTTAAAAAGAGGCATAACTATTGCCGCCAGAACTGCAATTCCGAACAGGATGTATCCATAAAACAGGAAGGTGTCCTGCATGGCTTCTTTGTTCAGGAAAAAGGCAACTGTTATTACCGCTGCTATACCTATCAGGAGATATGATATATATTTAACAAATTTTGACATACAAGTTTATTTTTTAGCTTTTACTAAAATATCGATAAGCGAGATAGATGCATCTTCCATTGTAACAACTATAGAGTCGATTTTCGAAACCAGGTAGTTGTAGAAGATCTGAAGAATAATCGCAACAACCAGACCGGCAACAGTTGTAATCAGAGCCACTTTAATACCACCGGCAACGATGTTTGGAGAGATATCACCTGCAGCCTCGATAGCGTCGAATGCAGCGATCATACCAATAACTGTTCCAAGGAATCCTAACATCGGAGCGATAGAGATGAATAGCTGAATCCATGAAAGACCGTTCTCCATCTGGCTCATCTGAACTGAACCGTATGAAACAACTGATTTTTCAACAACTTCGATTCCCTCGTCAACTCTTGAAAGACCTTGGTAGAAAATACTTGCCACCGGACCTCTTGTGTTGCGGCAAATCTCTTTTGCTGCTTCAACTCCGCCTGTAGCGTACGCCTCTTCTATTTTCTTCAAAAGCTTCTCAGCATTTGTAGTTGCCAGATTAAGGTAAATTATTCTTTCGATTGCAATGGCTAAACCAAAGATAAGACACAAAAGCACTGTGGCCATGAAGCCGGCTCCACCCTCAATAAATTTGGTTTTAAGCTGCTGGTGAATAGGAGTTTCCTGTTGTACTGTCAGATCTGATGAAGGATCTGGTGTTTGAGCAGCAGCATACTGTGCAGAGATGGCAATGAAACCAAGTACTGCCAAAAACATGAAAAATTTTTTCATAAATTTTTGAATGATT
>DINE01000021.1:0-58138 GCA_002425935.1 Bacteroidales bacterium UBA5548
AAATTATTAACAGAAATTCTGTATATTTGAATGCAATAAGTTCAAATCATAACTTAGAGAGAGAAAAGATCCCTGCAGAGGTTGAGTAGTAAGTTATAAATGTATAGCCCCGAATTTCTTCCGAAATCAAACAGCTCTATATATTAACTTTTTAAAAACGAACCTATGAATGCTTTAGAAGAGAGTCAAGTTGATAGAACAACTATCGACGAGATAATCTCCAGACACAGGGGTAAACCGGGTGAGCTCCTTACTGTAATGGAAGAGATACAGGAGGCAAGCGAATTCAAGTACCTGGACAAACTCTCCATGGATTATCTCTCCTCACAGACCAAAGTGCCGCTGTCACAGATATACAGTGTTGCAACTTTTTATTCATTTTTCAATCTGAAACCTCAGGGTAAGCACTCAATAATTGTGTGCAGAGGAACCGCTTGTCATACAAAGGGGTCAAAGACACTCCTTGATGACCTCTCTGTCCTGCAGGGCTGCAAAGAGGCTCTTGATTCAGGAGAGACAAGCTTTACAACTGAAGACAGACTTATCACCGTTAAAACTGTTGCCTGTTTTGGCCAATGTGCCCTGGCGCCGGTGGTGGCCGTCGACGGAATTATTTACAGCAATGTGACATCTGAGCAAATAAAGAAATTACTGCAACATTTACAGGAGGATAAGAAAGATGAAAATATCAGACTATACTAAACTGCTGGAGATAAAAGAGCAGGCATCCCATAAAATTCTTCCTGATAAACCATATGTTGCCATTGGAATGGGTACCTGCGGTATAGGAAGAGGAGCCGAGGTTCTTTTTGACAGCTTTGAAAGAATAATTGCCGAAAGGAAACTTGACATTATTCTAAAGAAAACAGGCTGCTTTGGTTTTTGTGCAGAAGAGCCGCTGGTTAACATATACATCCCGGGCAAACCGTTGATTATTCTGCACAGAGTAACCGAAAACGATGTGGTTCCGTTGATTATCGGTATAGAAAAAGGAATCATGCCTTACAGAAACGTTTTGTGCAGAATTGAGGAGTGGGACTTTATAACTGAGAAGTATGAATTTGGCAAAGGGTTGAATGAGTATCCTCTCTGGAATGAGGTGCCTTTCTTTAAATGGCAGAAAAAGATTGTACTCCGTAACTGCGGGCTGATTGTACCTGACGATATTGAGGAGTATATAGCAGTCGGCGGATTTTTCCCTTTGTATAAGGCTCTGCACAATTTTAAACCGGAATCGGTTATAGAAGAGGTTAAGAGATCCAAACTTCGGGGAAGGGGAGGCGCAGGCTTCCCTACAGGTGTTAAATGGGAGCTGATGGCTAAAGTTGAGGCCGACCAGAAATATGTGATATGCAATGCCGATGAGGGAGACCCTGGTGCATTCATGAACAGAAACGAGATTGAAAGTGATCCATTCATGCTTATCGAAGGTATGACTATAGGAGCTTATGCAATGGGCGCTTCAAAGGGGGTTGTATATATCAGGGCAGAGTATCCTCTGGCAGTTCAGCGTCTTAAAGGTGCAATAAAGCAGGCAAAAGAGCTTGGATTGCTGGGTGAGGATATTCTCAACTCTGGATTCAGCTTTGATATTGACATTGTTGAGGGAGCAGGAGCATTCGTTTGTGGTGAGGAGACATCTCTGATTCACAGTATAGAGGGTAAATCCGGCAGACCTACACCAAGGCCTCCATATCCGGCCGAGAAGGGACTGTACGGAAAGCCAACAAACATTAATAACGTTGAGACTTGGTGCAATGTGCCGGTAATTATCTCCAAAGGGGGTGAGTGGCTTACAGGAACCGGTACAGAAAAGAGCTCCGGTACAAAAGTCTTTTCACTGGTTGGTAAGGTAAAAAATACAGGTCTTGTAGAGTTGCCGCTGGGTTCTACTCTTGAGACGATAGTATTTAAGATTGGTGAGGGTACAGGAACTCAAAAGAAGGTAAAAGCTGTTCAGTCGGGAGGTCCGTCAGGAGGCTGTATTCCGGTTGAGTATCTCAATACTCCTGTTGACTATGAGTCGCTTAATTCGTTAGGTGCCATAATGGGTTCCGGCGGAATGGTTGTAATGGATCAGGACAACTGTATGGTTGACGTTGCAAGATATTTTACCGAGTTTTCAAACGGGGAGTCATGTGGAAAATGTACTCCTTGCCGCGAAGGTCTTGCACAGACTCTTCATATTCTTAACAAAGTAACGGAGGGTGTTGCAACCTCAGAAGATATTGATGCACTTGTCAAGCTGGGTCAGGTTATAAGAAGTACAGCATTGTGCGGACTCGGCCAGACTGCGCCTAATCCTGTTCTAACCACACTAAGGTATTTCAGGGATGAATACGATCATCACATGATAGAGAAGAAGTGTGAACCGGGTATATGTCACAGCCTCTTTACGGCACTTTGCGAAAACAGCTGTCCTCTGCATATGAATATTCCAAGGTACTTGCAGCTGCTTAAGGAGGATAAGGTTGAGGAGGCTTTTGAAACAACCCTCAGAGATAACCCTCTGCCAAGCACACTGGGCAGAATCTGTCACTTCCACTGTCAGATGAAATGCCTTAGAGAGACAATCGATGCACCTGTTTCTCAGGGAGATATTCACAGATATATTGCCGATACCGTTTATAAAGAGGGTAAGGCTCAGAAGATATACGCCCGCCTTATAAAAGAGAAGCTGGCTCCTACGTATAAGAAGATTGCAATTATCGGTGCCGGTCCTGCCGGATTGACTGCAGCGTTCTATCTCGTGAGACTGGGACATGATGTGACTGTATTTGACAGTGAATCAGAGGCCGGTGGAATATTAAGATGGGGAATACCAAAGTACAGACTGCCACTTGAGGTTCTTGAGACCGAAATTAATTTCATAAAAGAGCTGGGAGTACATTTTGTGTTTAACACAACAGTTGGTAAAGATATTTCTATGGAAGAGCTTGAGCGCGATTATCATAAGGTAATAATTGCCGTGGGAGCACACAAGGATATCATTCTGAGTGTTGAGGGTAACCAGCTCGAAGGCGTTGTCTCCGGGATGGATTTCCTTAAAGATGTTGCAAAAGGCATCAAGCCGGATCTTGGACGCAATGTAGTGGTCATAGGAGCAGGTAATGTGGCGATTGACGCCGCAAGAACAGCTCACCGTTACGGAGCTGATGTTACGGTTGTATACCGTCGTTTGAAGGGTGATATGCCGGCCAACAAAGATGAAATTAAGGAGGCCGAGATTGAGGGAGTAAACTTCCTCTTCCTGTGCAACCCTAAAGAGATTCTTGCTGACGCTAATGACAGAGTAAGAGGAATTGAACTGATGAAAATGGAGTGTGGTGATATTGACCTTTCTAACAGGAGAAAACCTGTTCCAACAGGTGAGTCATTTATTATTGGGTGTGACTCTGTAATAATGGCAGTAGGAGAGGAGGTTGATGCTCCGTTTGTTAAAGAGTTCGGGCTCAAGACCACAACCGATGGTATAATCAGTGCAGACCATTTTACATTTAAAACCAGCCATCCGAAAATCTATGCAATTGGTGATGCTGTTACCGGACCGGCAACTGCTGCCGAGGCTATGGGTATCGCCAAGAAGGCTGCCGAGATTATCGACTACAAGCTGATGAATAAACGACGTTTCCATAAATTAAACAGGGCATTTGATTACAGTGACGAGGTACCTTTGAAGCCGGAGGGCGGAAACAGGCATTATGCAATCAAACGTCCGCTCGAAGAGCGACTTGGTAACTTTAAAGAGATTAATCTGGGTTATTCCAAAGAACAGGCATACGCCGAGGCAGCAAGGTGCTTGCGTTGCGATGTAAGGGTAACCGCTAACACCGAGGAGGAATAGTTATGGAAAATAAATTTATTAATATTGTTGTAGACAACAGACCATATCAGGTAGTCAAGGGTTCGACCATTTTAGAGACCTGTAAAGAGATAGGAATTAAGATTCCATCTCTCTGCTACCTTAAAGATGTATCAAGTAATGCCTCTTGCGGAATATGTGTGGTTGAGGTAAAAGGGGCAAAATCTCTTGTAAGAGCCTGTATCTCTCAAGTGAATGAGGGGATGGAGATTACAACCCATTCACCTGCGATTCATCAGGCAAGAGCCACAAATCTTGAACTGCTACTTGCAAACCATCCTAAGGATTGCCTTATATGTGAAAGAAACGGTAACTGCGAACTCCAGGATCTTACCGTAACTCTAGGCATTAAAGAGACTCCATACGCAAAGACAAAACCGGTAGAGAAGATTGATGATACCTCTCCGTCACTTGTAAGAAATCCTGAAAAGTGCATTCTATGTGGCAGATGTATATCTGTTTGCGCCGACGTGCAGAGTGTTTATGCAATCGATTTTACAGGCAGAGGTCTGAGGAGTATTGTATCTACATATCAGCACAAGGGTCTTGGAAATGTTGCATGTACAAACTGCGGACAATGCGCACTTGTCTGTCCTACAGCTGCAATCGTAGAAAAAGATGAGACAAGAGAGGTGTTTGACGACATTTACAATAAAGATAAAATTGTAATTGTACAGACAGCGCCTGCCATTAGAGTTGGTATTGGTGAGGCAATGGGTATGGATCAGGGTGCACTTGTAACCGGTAAGATGGTTGCAGGTCTCAGAAAGCTTGGTTTTGACAAAGTTTTTGATACTCAGTTTACAGCCGACCTAACCATAATGGAAGAGGGACATGAGCTTATCAGCAGGATAAAGAACGGAGGCACTCTCCCAATGGTAACCTCCTGCTCGCCGGGCTGGATAAAATTTATTGAACACTTCTATCCTAAGTCACTTGACCATTTATCAACTTGTAAATCTCCGCAACAGATGTTTGGTGCAGTTGCCAAGACATACTATGCCGAAAAGCTCAATGTTGATCCACGGAAAATTGTGGTAGTCTCAATCATGCCTTGTACTGCAAAGAAATTTGAGTGTAAAAGGCCGGAGATGAACTCTGCCTTCAACTACTGGAAAGATATCCTTAACCTCACCGAAAGGGATAACTTCTATGATGTGGATTATGTTTTAACCACCAGGGAGCTGGCAAAGATGTTCAGAAAAACTGGAATTGATTTTTCGTCACTTCTTGAGGAGGAGTTTGACAAGCCTTTGGGAATATCCACAGGTGCCGGAACAATTTTCGGTGCTACAGGAGGAGTAATGGAGGCGGCTGTCAGAACAGCATACGAAGTCATTACAGGGAAACCTTTAAATAAGATTGACCTTACTGCTGTCAGGGGCTTTGACGGAATTAAGGAGGCCGAACTTGATCTTAAGGGGACTAAAATCAAGGTTGCTGTTGCCCACACGCTTAAAAATGCACGCAAGCTTCTTGATCAGATAGAGGAGGGGAAATCTCCATATGCTTTCATAGAGGTGATGACTTGCCCGGGCGGATGCCTTGGCGGTGGAGGACAGGCGATACCTACAACCTGGGAGATTCGTCAAAAGAGGGCAGACTCAATCTACAAAGAGGATAGGCTCATGCCTTTGAGAAAATCTCATGATAATCCAGCCATTAAAGCAATTTATGAAGAGTTTCTTAATGAGCCATTAGGACACCTCTCCCACGATTTGCTGCATACTCACTACGAAGAGAGGGGAATCTACTAGTATTCAATCGTGTACAATCAAAAGGCCGGTAAATTAACTTTACCGGCCTCTTTGTTATTGATGAGTTAATCAAAATCTTTTGCGAGGAGTATATTTTGTATGCAAAAGGTGGTGTGATTTTTCACCAAGCGGTTTACCCAGAAAGTCTGCATAAATTTTTAAAACCTCAGGATTCTGGTGCGATTTACGCAACGGCATTCCGGTATCTTCTGCATAAATTGCTGCTGCCCTCTTTGCTCTGATTTCTGGACTGGTTGGAATCGGTTGACCACCGCCCCCCAGGCATCCGCCCGGACATGCCATAAATTCAATAAAGTGGTAATTTGCTTTTCCTGCCTTTATTGCGTCCATCACAATCTTTGCATTGGCAAGCCCGTGTGCAACTGCGCACTTAAGTTCAGCTCCGTCAAGAAATGCCCACTCTTTTAAAGGTTTTTCTATCTTAACAGTTGCCTCCTTTACTCCCTCCATTCCGCGAACCGGAGTGATATTAAGGTTCTCGAAAGGAACCTCTCTTCCGGTAACAAGCTCGTATGCGGTTCTAAGGGCTGCCTCCATAACGCCGCCGGTGGCTCCGAATATTACACCTGCCCCCGTTGATTCTCCCATCAGACGGTCGTAGTGCATCTCTTCAAGTTTCATAAAGTCAATACCGGCCTGCTTAATCATAATTGCAAGCTCTCTGGTTGTGAGTACATAGTCAACATCGCGGTATCCGCTGTCGTGCATCTCAGGACGGCTGGCTTCAAATTTTTTAGCAGTGCATGGCATAATAGATACAGAGACAATATTTTCCGGATCGATATTTCGTGCTTTTGCGTAGTAAGTCTTCACCAGTGCTCCAAACATCTGCTGAGGCGACTTGCAGGTTGACAGGTTGTCAAGATACTCCGGATACATGTGCTCAATAAACTTAATCCAGCCTGGTGAGCAAGAGGTGGCCATTGGCAGTTTTGCCGCAGGATCTTTGTCAACAAGTGCCCTCTTGAGTCTGGTTAGTAATTCGGTACCCTCCTCCATTATGGTAAGGTCGGCAGTAAAGTCTGTGTCAAGTACCGAGTCAAAGCCCAGCTTCTTTAGTGCCGAAACCATTTTGCCCGTTACTCTCATGCCAGGATCGAAACCGAGCTCCTCGCCCAAGCCTACTCTTACAGCTGGAGCTGTTTGTACCACAACATGCTTTGTCTTATCAGAAATTGCACTCCAAACCTCTTCTATGTAGTTTTTCTCTACAAGAGCTCCCGTAGGACAGTGATTGATACATTGACCGCAGTTTGTGCAGACAACTTCGTTCATTGCCTTTTCGAAGAAGGTGGTCACCTTGGCATGCTCTCCCTTAAAGGCCATTGTAAGTGCATTAACACTTTGCAGCTCTGCGCACGTTCTTACGCAACGCTGGCACCTTATGCACTTGCTGTCATCTTTAATAATTGATGGCGAGTACATATCGATAGTGTAGTTCTTTAACGGAACAAGATGGATAAAGTCCTGATTCATTATCTTGTACTCAGATGCGAGCAGCTGAAGTTCGCAGTTTCCGTTTTTATAACAACTTGTACAGTCGGCGTTATGTTCGGTGAGAAGGAGTTCAATGATGTGTTTTCTTGAGTTCCTCACCTTAAGAGTGTTTGTAAGCACCTCCATACCGCTTTCGCATGGTGTTGCACAAGCTGTAGCAAGCCTCTTCTGACCTGCTATCTCAACAACGCAGACCCGGCAATTTCCTGCAATACAAAGGTCTTTATGGTAACACAGTGTAGGGATGATTACTCCTGCCTGGGTTGCTGCATCAAGAATTGATGTACCATGTTTAACATCAACTTTTTGACCGTTGATAGTTATACTTATTTTATTTCCCATAGATTTAATATTTTCAGCATTAATAGATCATCTCTTCCCTGAAATTCTCAACAATTGAAGAGAACGAATTGGCAACAGATTGTCCGAGGCCACACTTGGCTGTAATCTGCATAGTTTCTGCCAGTTTAAGCAGTTTGTCAAGATATTGTGCGTTCTTTTCACCCCTCTTAACCGCCTTTATACCCATTAGCAGTTGCTGACATCCAACCCTGCAAGGGGTACACTGCCCGCAAGACTCCTCTGCGAAGAAGTTTAGGTAATTGTCCAGCACATTAAACATAGATCTTGAACTGTTAAACAGCATCATTGAACCCCCTGTAGGGAGAGATATTCCTACAAGCCGGCCCTGATAGCCGATGTTTGTCTCAGAGAATTTCTTTCTTGGCACAAGAAATCCAGAGGCACCTCCCACCTGAACCGCTTTTGTGTCATCATCCCCGAACTCCTCTACGAAGTCGGCAAGACTCATTCCCAGCTCAAGTTCATATATGCCGGGCTTTGGTGTATCCCCCGATACAGAGAAAAGTTTAGATCCTCTAGAGTATTGAACTCCCAGATCATAAAATCTCTTTGACCCGTATCTGAAAATTGTATAGGTATGCGCAAGAGTTTCAACATTGTTAATAACGGTTGGTTTTCCCATATAACCGAATGAAGATGGGTATGGAGGTTTGTTTCTGGGTTCGCCTCTTTTCCCTTCCATCGATTCGAACAGAGCCGTCTCTTCACCGCAAATATAGGCTCCGCTGCCCATAAATATTTTGATAGAAAAATCAAAGTTGATCTCTTTGCAATAGTATTCAAATTCGCTTATTGCCTTATTAAGTTCCGGCTGGAGGAAGTGGTATTCACCTCTTAAGTAGATGTAACCCTTTTTTGCTCCTATTACATAGCCGCAAATAGCTATTGCCGTTAAAACTTTAAACGGTACTCTTGAGAGGATCTCCCTGTCTTTAAACGTTCCAGGTTCTCCCTCATCGGCGTTGCAAATTACGTATTTAACATCGCTCTTCTCTTCTGAAGTAACCTTCCATTTTAATCCGGTAGGGAAACCGGCTCCACCTCTTCCTTTAAGTTCGGAGCTTATCAGTTCGTTTATTAGCTCCTGGGGAGGACGGCTGATGCTCTTTTTAAGTACATCTTCCCAGTCATTTTCATTCTTAAAAATGAAATCGACTCTTTTAAGCAGATAGTTAGTTGACATTTTCTCCTCCCTCTTTTTTATTCATATACATAGTTAGAATTTCCCGTATTTTCTCGGGCGTGAGATCGGTGTAAACCTCGTTGTTGATTAACATTGCCGGAGCTTTGTGGCAAAAGCCGAGGCAGTTTGTCTGAAGCAGTGAGAAGTTACCGTCTGAAGTTGTCTCTCCGACTTTAATTTTTAACATATCTTCAATTGTCAGAAGGATCTGTTTTTCACCCTTCATAGCACAGGTAATTGTTTTGCAGACACGTATGATATACCTTCCCATTTTTTTGTGTTCCAGAAAAGAGTAAAATGTTGCAGTTCCGAACACTTCGGTGGCAGGCAGATCAAGTTCCCGTGCAATTTCAATCATGGAGTATTCCGACAGGTATTTCTCCTGTTCGACAACCCCCTGGAGAATTGGTAACAGACTGCTTCTCTCACGACCATGTTTATCGGCAA
The DNA here is from genome assembly GCA_002425935.1 of Bacteroidales bacterium UBA5548. Lineage (GTDB taxonomy): Bacteria > Bacteroidota > Bacteroidia > Bacteroidales > UBA932 > Bact-08. The sequence continues at coordinate 9,131 of DINE01000021.1, forward strand.
GGTCTTTGATGAGCTCAATAATTGGTTTCATCCAAGTTAGTTTTGTAAGTAAAAAGTTATGTGACCAGAGATGCTTCGCTGTTTTTCTATTCAGGAAGCTTTTAGAATGCCTTCTTTAAGGCCAGTCAACGCCATAGACAATAGGTACATTGACCTGAATGTCTATCGGGGTAGAATATTCTAGTTAGACAATAAATTCGATAGGGTAAATATAAGAAAAAAAAGAGAGAAACTGCAAAGTGAAACCTTTCATCTTACATTTGCAATTTCTCTCTTTAATAATGTGGTGGCTATAACTTTACCACCAGCCTCGAATGTTGTAAATAACTTTAGGCTGATTACTACCGTATGCGACTCCGATATCCCTCAGAGCCCTTATCCGCAATTTTTCTATATCAACATCATCTTGCTGAACTTTAAGTAAAAAGTTCCACTCTCTCTGATCAACCTCCTTTATTCTCTTGGCAATTCTCTCCGACAGAGCTATTGCACTTGGGAAACAGGATGCTTTTGGATCTATGCCGGCGAGAAATCTTATTGCTCTTTGCCCGGCATTGTAATCCTGGCCAGAATTCCAGGCATTGGTAGCTTGTGCAAGCAAAACCTGGCAATCGTGATCAATCTTCTTGTCGAAGATCGGACCAAGAAGCTTCATGCACTTTTCGTAGCACTCTTTACATACACTCGGAACCCTGAACAGTGTTGCAAGGGCGGCGTTATACTCATGCATACTCTCAAGAGCTCTGGCTTCAGATATAATCAGATCACAATTGGCGTTATAATACTCAATTATTTTCCTCTTTGCATCGTCAATAAATCTTTGATACTGAGGGTCTCTTGTCTTGATGTTTTTAATTGCATCAAGATAGGCCTTTGTCTCATTATCTCCTACACCTCTTACGCTTACTGAATGAGAAGCGAACAAAATGCCGTCAATTCCGTCACCAATGTAAAGATTAACCTCCAGATTATATGCGTGCATCGGAGGCACAGTAGGTGTAATGTTTTTTGTTGCAGCAACAATGTTGGCGGTAATAATAAAGCGCGGGTTGTACGATGTTCCGCCCATTCCGTTCTGAGATGCTATCTGGCTTAGTTTGTTAGAGAGGGCATTTCTTGTCACAGAGGATATTCCCTCTATCTGGTCGGGAACATAGGTGTTAAGAACAATTCTTGCCTCATCGTCTGCACTTCCGTATGTGTTTTGAGAAAAGGAGATACCCGCTGTCAGAAGTGAACAGAATACTAATAATATCTTTTTCATGTTGTTTAATTTCTGGTTATTGTTATTTTTCTCCTACGGTTAGTGTCGCCTGACCAAGACCCCTCATTGTAATCCTTGAATCTATCATGAATCTGTCTTTTAGGTATCTTTGCAGCCCTCTTAACCAGGTTCTTGCATCTACTGCACGGTTATTGGCATCGTACAGAGGTATTCTAACCTGTTCAAATATCATACGGTTCTCAGAAGCGTCTGCTGTGCTGAACCTGCCCTGAACCGTGTTTTCTGAAATCCAGTTTTCAATGTGAAACCCAAGCTCTTCCCCGGCGTATTCCGACATCAGATCACCGTCAAATGAGTCCCATTTTCTGATTCGTAATGTAATCTCTCTGCCGTTTTCAAACATATCTTCGAAATGTTGCTGAAGCTGAGCATTAAAATTGTCCAGATGTGAGAGCACAGCTGTCTCCAGCATAATGGGTAACTCGGCACCAATAAGCTGATTTCCTGTTCCGGATGCTCCTGCAACCTGTTTGTCGGTGTATGCATCCAGACCTTGCAATACAAATGTTACCGACTTTCTGGGCCCCATATTGTTTATAGTCCATGTCATTTGTATCCAGATATCGGCGCGGGCGATGTTTTTCAGTTTATCCACTGGACTTTCACTAAGCTCAGAGCCGCTTCTGCTCGAAGTCATAGCACTCTCTGCAGCTTCAATTTCTAAGGTCTTAAGGGATGATTCAAGATTTTTTAACGGGAATCCCCGCTGTGTCATAAGTTCGTTAATCTTACTTATCACAACCATCAGATCGGCACTCTCCTGCATTGCTCGTTTGTAGTCAGGCAGTTTAACCCGTGTCCCCTGGTTGTCAAACTCCATCATGTAACCGTTTGTATTACACCATAAATCACTCGGCACAACCATTATTGTAGGCTTTTTGGCTTGTGAGAGGAGATTAAAGGCTGTACATGACAGAATGAATATTGTAATTAGCAGTTTTTTCATAGCTTATGTTATTTAGTAAAATCTGATTATTCCATCCTCGGCCATCTTCTGTTTTAACTCTGCATGATAAATTCTTAAAATAATTCCTGCAGTTAGGCCGGTTCTGGTTGATTTAAGGTCACCATCCTGAATATTTCTGTATCTTGGTTCAACAAAATTTTTATACGCTCCGTTGTCGGTAAAGAATGAGTTGAAATAGGAGGCATATTTCTGACGTGCATTAACCTCTGATACAATCGGACGCATTTCGCAACCATTTACGCCTTCGGTTATGCCTTTGAAAAGAACATCGTTAACAGCATTTTTCATTGCCTGATCTACTGCCTCTGCTCTCTTCTTTCCACTTCCCCAGGCTTTCACTATCTGTGTGCCATCCTGATCGTTACCCAGGCACTCTGTTTTATAGGTGTAGTTTCCGGCAACAGTTACCGGTGCCGCACACGAACTGACCAGCAACGCTACTGCTGCAATGGCCAGAACAGGGATAAATATTTTTCTCATAATTTTTAACTTTAAAATCCTCTGCCCAGACTTTTGATTATTCCAGCCTCTTCAAGATCTTTTCTCAAGGCATCTACATTTACAGACATTATAACACCAATCTTGTACTCTTTACCTACACGTAATCTGTCTTCGGCAGCAACTGCTCCGTCATTTGTAAGTGATACAAACTTCAGGTATTTGCCACCCTCGGCAAAAAAGAGTCTGAAAAAGTCATGTTTCTCCTCTTCAAGATTGGGGTTTGTTGCCAGAGCCCTTTGACCCGGTACTCTTCCTGTACCGGCAAAGCCTCTGAAGATGATACCATGAACAGCATTTTTCTTGGCCTGTTCAATCGCAAGGTTGGCATTAGGAGAGTAAGACCAAACCTTAATCAGGTATGTGCCCTGAACTCCTGTCTGCACCCCCTCAATCTCATACTTCCAGATGTCGGTATTCTCCTTTTTCTTTCTGGACTGACCGGATAACTCTGAAGCAGTCAGTGAAAAGAGCAATAACAGAAATATCACTGCTCCGGTTGATTGTAAAAATTTTCTCATAGTTTGCAGGTATTTATTTTAAATATTAAATATTTCCATTGCTTCTTACTTTATCTGTTTGATGAGTAATCCCGGATAATAATTTTTTCCTCCCTTAAAGGTTGTGCGATCAAGAACCGGTTTTTTGCCATTGTCATTACCATTGTCAGGATCTTCTGCTCCCAGACTGTATCTGTTATCCCAGATCAGATTTTTATCAACCTCAATTTTGCCCATGCTTTTGTATTCAACGATACCTGTCTTGGGATCCATTACCTGCTCAAAGACTTCAAATTTCTCTCCGCCTTCAAGCCCCTCTTTCATTCCAATCTTGGCAGTTATCGGATAACCTGTATAGAGAGGAGTTTTTGGCATAAAGATGTCATAGCTCTTTTGTAGCTTTGCAAAAACAGCGTCAATATTGCGGATTGTTGCCAGCTCTACAATCTGCTCTTCTGTGCGCTTAGTTTTAAGCGAGAAAGTAACAAGGCTTCTTGATTTTTCGGCTCCGATAAATTTCAGTTTAAAGAGAGATGTTGTATCAAAAGCCACTTTTCTGGCAGAATCAATGTTGTTTTCATCAAAGTAGAGTTCATTGTAAAAAATATGCTGGATAGAGTCATTCCATTCAAGCTGATACAAATAAGAGGTTGTCCATACAGAATACCCCTCTTTTGCTTTGTTGTAGGCGATATTTGCTGCTGTTATTGCAGCGGCCTGCAAAAGTTGATTATTAATCTCTTTGGCCGCCAGAATAGCTGTCTCCCTTATTATTGCCGCAGGTATCTCATTACTAAGAAAATTCATCTTTGATACAACAACAAATGTGTTGTAAATTAGATCTAAGCCTGCTGTTTTTAAAAGGCTTATGCCATCAGAAGAGGCCATGGCTGTTCTGGTATCAAGAAACGAGGCATCGAATAACCCCCTGTCAGCAACCAGATCTATGTCAAAACTCCCATTATCTTTTCGGTTAAACCATTTTGCAACCATCTTATTTGCAATCTTCTGATCTTTGAAGAACTTTAGTATGACCAGAGTGTCATCATAGCTGGCAGGATCGTCGTTTACTTCGCCAGGCTTGGCAAAAAGCCCCTGTTTCAAAGCTCCTCCCATTGTCTTTTTTACACCTGAAGCTGCCCTCTCTTCGTCAGAAATGGGATATAACTTTGGGTTAAAAGATTTTATACCGATAGTGTGGTCATTATACTTATCGGGAAATGGAGCGTTGTAATAGGCTTTGATGACAGTATCCTTTTTTGGAAAGTTATCCAGCTCCATCAGTATTGTATGAAGTGAGCTGCGCCGGTACTTAAAATCAGCGGAACCGTTCTGGGCCTGTGATGAAACAGACAGTACAGTAAGCGTTAATAATAAAAGAGTTGCAAGAGTAAGAAGTTTTTTCATGTTACTTATGTTAGCTGTTATGTATTATAAGATAGTGGTTATTTTTTCCTGTCTGTTGCTTCAGGTGTCTTAATCGGAGAGCTGCCTGTGGTTTGCAGGGCTGCAGTTTCAAGTGAGGCAATGACTTCTGAAAAGTAGTCCGAATCGTAAAAGACCCGTCCTTGTCCGTTATTAATAAATACACTATGCCCGTGGTTGTCCAGCATAAATAGTCCGTGAGTAACATTATTTAACCCGTTTACTGTTTTAGTACCGGAATATACTAGTACCAAATCGGCAGTTTCACCTGTTTGTCTTGTACTTATTACCTTAATAAAAGTTGTAAATGTACTTCCCGATCCAACAATATACCCTTCGGAAGATGTTGTAGTTGAAGAAATTGTGTTGTTAGTGTAGTTCACGGATCTGTCCTCATATGCGATTGTAAGAAGCGTATTGTTTTGTGAGTGGAATCTAATACGATAATCGTTAAATCTGTGTTCAAGCTCCCAGTCATTTTCAATATTCGTCCCCTTTAATCTAAGTGGTGATACCAGGTATATACCATTGATAGTAGGAGGAGTGTTGCCTGTGTTTATTGGCATCCCCAGCCTTTTTAATTCGTTAATTATACTTTCGGGAACCATGTTATTGATTTCATCTGTAAGACCGTTGGCTCTTAGTTCGTTTCCGTATGCAGTTCCAACTCCGTTTGTAGCGTAAGCCCTTACATAATAGGTTGTTCCGGCTGTAAGACCTGTAACATAGCTTGTAAATACTCCTGTTCCCAAACCGTTTGTGGTCTTGGAGTTATCTATAGTAGGATTTGGTGACGTGCTCCAGCAGACTCCTCTGGCACGAACCTCAGACCCTCCGTCGCTTGTAACATTACCTCCGGATGTAAATGATGTTGCCGTAACATTTGAAAGTGAGGTTGTGGTTACAACAGGCAGGACTGCCAGTGTCGAGAATGAAATCTGGTTGCCGTAACCTGTACCTACACTGTTTGTTGCATAAGCACGGGCATAATACAATCTTCCAGGTAGTAATCCTGTCAGAGAACTAGTAAATGTTCCGGTCCCTGTTCCGTTTACTGTCTTTGAGTCTGCAATAGTAGGATTTTGCGATGTACTCCAGCAGACACCTCTGGTATAAACTGGCTCCCCTCCGTCGCTGGTGATATTTCCGCCACTTGTTGCTGTTGATGAAGTGACTGATGTTGATGCCGTGGTGGTCAGAATAGGTGCTGTGGTTGGTGTAGTGAACTGGATCTGATTTCCGAGAGCTGTTCCTGCGCTGTTGGTTGCATAGGCTTTTACATAGTAGGTTGCTCCGGGAATCAGTCCGGTAAGATTGCTGGTAAAAGTTCCAGTCCCTGTACCGTCAGTAGTCTTTGAATCAGACATAGTAGGTGCAGGATTTCTGCTCCAGACCACTCCTCTTGCCGTGATTGCTGCACCGCCGTCATTTGTTATTGTTCCACCGGTTGTTGCTGAAGTTGATGTAATTGCAGTTGCAGCGGCAGTTGTAAGAGTTGAGAGTATTGCAGGTGTTGAAAATGAAACCTGTGTTCCGTATGATGTACCTACACTGTTTATTGCATATGCTTTTACATAGTATGTAGTTCCGGGGCTAAGCCCGCTTATAGAACTTGTGAAAGTTCCGACTCCTGAGCCATCACTTGTTTTGGAGTTGTTTACTGTGGGATTTTGGTCTGTACTCCAGCAGACTCCTCTGCCGGTTACGGCTGCCCCACCGTCGCTGGTAACATTGCCACCCCCGGTTGCTCCGGAAGATGTTACATTTGTCACAGATGCAGTAGAAATTGTTGCCAGAAGCAGGATTATCTTCTTGCAACTGAAAGCTAACATCAGAACTGCTCCTGCCCACAGCAGCAGTTTTGTTAACTGATTCTTTTTCATAAATTAAGTTTTAGGTTGTTTTTGATCTCAAAAACCTTTAATTATATTCCTCACCCATATTGCCATAATAATTAGCAGAAAGACGGCTGTAACAGGCCTCCTCTTTAAGAAATTTTCTGCTCTTTTATAGAAATTTAATAAGCTTGTTCGTCCTGAGGTAATGTCAAAAATTATCCAGAGTGGCGATATCACTAAAACAAGAGTCAGAAAAAATCCGACAGGATTGTATTCTGTTGCCTGATGAAAGTCTCCTTTTATGAGTGAAAGAACTGTTCGCGTTGAGCCACACGAGGGGCAAGGTATTCCGGTAACCGTTTTAAAAAGGCATGGTACCGCAGAAGAGGTCTTTGTTTTTTCATAGTTTGTGATGTTTATTATTACCCAGGCATACCCGGCAACTAATGCTAAAGCTGCATACAAATAAAAGCGGTTACACCTGAGTGGCATCAGTAGAGAATTTGTTGCAGAGTAATCATATTCTTTTCACGAGTAGCCCTCATAATCAAAAACCAGTCTATTACTGTCCAGATTCCAAGCCCTCCGCAAGTAAGAAGTTTTCCAACGCCAAGACCTGTATCGCCAATCAAAAATCTGTCGATTCCGAAAGGCCCGCCTATTAGTGAGACTATAAGGCTGATTGTTGGATCTTTAAACTGGACAGTCTGCAGAATAAACCACTTGGATTCATCCATAGTGAGAAGTCTGTCCCGTATCTGCCCTAAATGGTAACTTTCGAAAAAACGGCCATTAGTCAGAATGAACATGTCAACTTTTTGTGAGTCCATATTATATGAGTTTAATGTATATTTACAACCGATAAGTTATGCAACACCGTATCCCCATATAAAATTAGATGAATTTTCACTACCATATTTCAATACTTATAGCCATATTGTACAATTGACAATTTGGGTAGAATATGTATAATAATTTTACATTTTAACAGACTATATGATGAAGAGATCGGCTTATTTTATTTTCATTATTCTGATTTTTACCTGGTCGGCCGGTATGGCGCAGAGTAATGATACTACACGGAAAATTGACCAGATTTTCGCTCAGTATCACAATGCTATGCCCGGAGTGGCAATTGCTGTCACTGTTGATGGTAAACTGCGCTACAATAAAGCATTCGGGCTCTCCAATCTGGAGACTCCTCTTCCAAACACTACAGAGACAATATTTGAATGTGGTTCAGTTTCCAAGCAGTTTACTGCTGCTGCGGTTCTGTTGCTGGTTCAGGAGGGTAAGCTCTCTCTGAATGATGACATAAGAAAATATATTCCGGAGCTTCCTTCGTACGATGCTGTGATTACAATTCAACATCTTTTGAGTCACACCAGCGGGCTAAAGGACTGGGGAGCACTCTACTCTATGACAGGATGGCCAAGAACAACACGTGCTTATACCCAGGAGTTGAGTTTTGATATTGTATTCAGACAAAAGAGTCTGAATTTTACGCCCGGAACTCAATATTCATACAGCAACTCCAATTATGTTATGCTCGTACTTCTTGTTGAAAGAATTTCGGGTAGATCCCTTGCGGAATTTACTGAGGAGAGGATATTTAAACAACTAGGAATGAATAATACACAGTGGAGGGATAATTTCAGGGATATAGTGCCGGGCAGAGCAGTGGCATATTCTGTCCAAAACGGAGTATTCTTAATGGATATGCCGTTTGAAAATGTACATGGCCCCGGTGGTCTTCTGACCACAACAGGAGATCTGCTAATATGGAACCGGGAGCTTGAATCGAGTAAACTTTTCTCAGATAGTATAGCAGGTTTAAGAGTCTCACCCGGAATTCTCAATGACGGAACCTCATCCGGATATGCTGCAGGCCTTATGATAGGGAAACTGAACGGCTATACCGAGATAAGCCACAGCGGGAGCACTGCCGGCTACAGAGCATGGCTGGCCTGGTATCCTGAAAAAAGAGTTTCAGTTGCTATTCTGAGCAACTATGCCTCTTTTAACCCGACAGTTGCAGGCAGAGCTGTAGCAGGCTTGTTTGTTGGAGAGGTTGCTCAGCCGGGTCCTGCAGAGAGAAGCAGACAGGAAAAGCGGCAGAGTTACGAAAACAGCAATCTTCATAACTACACAGGGACATACTATAGCGAAGATATTGATGCAATATTTAAAATATCACTTAACAACGGAGTGCCTGAAGTTTACAGAAAAGCGGGTGACAGATTTGACTTAATATCAGTTGCAAAGGATGAGTTTTCAACCTCAGCTGACGGATATTTTAAGTTTTTCCGTGATAAAAAAGGCAGAGTGACCGGGTTCACCCTCTCTGTGAGCAGAGCGGAAAATGTGCCGTTTAAGAGAATCAGTGATTAATATTCAGATTATTTGTATTAACAGGTAATAGATTGCAAACGCTGATAAAACTATTAATCCGCAGATACTTAATAATTTCATAAATTTTCCGGGCTGATATTCAGCTGAAATATTACTCCCCGTAACTGCCTTGTAGTTTAAATATCCAAGAACAGGAGCGGTAATAAATGAGAGTGTAGTTGCAATATCAACAAGCAACCTCATCTCTTTGGCAAATGCTGTCATTATCAGAAAGGAGACAATAACCAGCAACGCTATCCAGAAGTAGTTGATGAATTGCTCATATGATTGTTTTTCCAGTGATGGAATAACTATTCTTGATACAGGGTTCATCACTCTGGGGTAGGCATCCATTACTGTAAGTGTTGTACTGAACATTGTGGCTGTAGCAGCTATGGCGATAACAGGATATGCCCACTTCCCGATAGACAATGTGTAGAGATTAAAAAACTGGTTTGAAAACTCAGTGCCGTTAACAGCAAATGTAGTTCCTGTTCCATACATACATAGTGCACCAAGCGAAAGGAAGCATATTGCCAGAATCGTGGTTCCAAAGTAACCTATTTTAAAATCGAGCAATGATTCACTAAGTTTTGGCTTATATCCGGTATTCTTAATCTTCTCGATAGTCCATACTGAGTGCCATACCGATATGTCAATTGCACTTGGCATCCATCCTGCGAGGGCAATCAGGAATGCAAGGTCACCTGCTCGCCATGTGAAATCAACAGCAAACTCAGGATTTGGATTAAACCCGCCTGCTGAGGCAGCTACTACAGCGATAATAGTTGATAATGAAAGTATTATAATGATGCCTTTGACAACTCTGTCAAGAACCTTGTATTTACCAATAGCCACAATCAGGAGACAAAGTGCAAAAACCAGTATTATCCAGCCATGAAAACTTAGCAGATTCGGGAAGATTGAACTTAGGATGCCTACAGTTACAGATGTTACGGTGGCCTGAATTGTAAACATAGTTCCAAGCGTAAGTAACATAAACAACCAAACTGCCCACTTTCCCATTCTTTTGTATCCGTAAACAAGGTTTTCACCCGACGCTATTGCGTATCTTGGCCCGAATTCAAAAAAGGGGTATTTAAAGAGGTTAATAAGAATTACAATAAGAACGAGCTGAAATCCGTATCCCGCACCGGCACGGGTTGATTGTACAAGGTGTGATACACCCACTGCTGCACCTGCCCATATTATGCCGGGGCCAAGTGCCTTCCAGAAACTGTTTTTCATTGAGTTAGTTTAGATTGTCAAATGACTTTACAAATCAAAGGTAATAAAAAAAGGCTGTCGTAAATCTGACAGCCTCATTTTGCTCCCCGTCTAGGACTTGAACCTAGGACCCCCTGATTAACAGTCAGGTGCTCTAACCAACTGAGCTAACGAGGAATTTAATTTTCCGTTTTGGGACTGCAAATGTAATGTGAAATTTATAAAACTGCAAATCTTTTGTATCAATTTTTCAATAAAAATAAATAATGTATTTGTTTGCCACTTTTTTTAACTTTGTACAATAGCATTTGCGAATGGAACTTAATCTGTTATCATCAATATTAAGAGAACTGATACTCGAACACGACAGAGTATCGCTGCCGGGAATGGGCAGTTTTATTGCAGAAATGGCACCTTCTGTTTTTTCAGACAGAGCAATGGTGATTCATCCCCCTTTCCGCAGAATTCTTTTCAGGACCTCTGAAGTTTGGAATGACGGGCTTCTCGAGAGCAGGTATGCTGCTGAGAGAGGTATAAAAGAGCAGGAAGCCTCAGCAGAGATTGCAGAGTTTGTCAAAAAGCTTAAAGCTGAACTCAATGTGGCAAAAAGTTACAAGCTGCCTGACTTTGGTTCTATGAGAGCTACCGAACAGAATGATTACTTTTTTGTTGCCGAGAAGGGGCTCTTTAACTACCTTGAGGGTTTCGGGCTTGAGCCGATAAACATTAAGGTTTTGAATAAAAAAGGGACACTTGAAACCCTCACGGGCAAACCTGAACCATTTAACTATCCAAAAGATTCAGATATCATTTCCGATGAGGCAAAGCCAATAAAGAAAGAGATTCCGGATGTTCAGGAAAGTGTTGAAATTAAGGCAGAGAATACAGAGAGGGTAGTAAATGCCGAAAATGTTGTAAGTACCGAAAATGACATTGCTGTTGTTATTGATGAGTCCAGAGAAGAGTCGCCTGCTCAACTTACAACGGAATTAGCTGATGAGGATGTTAAAGTTGAGATGCCGCCGGTAACTCCTCAGGAAAACGATAAGATTGAAGATGATTTAAAGGAGGTAACAGCTCCAAACAATTCAAAATTTGTCAGGAAATTTATCATAATCATTTCGGCTGTTTTCTTCGTAATAGTAATTATTGCTCTGCTGTTTATCTTTAAAGATGAACTCAGACCATTCTGGGAGTGGTTGCTCTATACTCAGGAGGAGCGGGATATTCTGAAGAGTATAAAGTAACNNGTTAATAAGCTTTACTAAATCAATAACTTATTAAATTATGAAAAAAATTGTATTTGCATTGTTGCTTATTGCTTTACTGCCATCATTTTTTATTGCTGCAGATAATTTCAGGAGCAATGAGTTTTTGGACACTGTTGCTGATATTGAAGGCCATGTATACAGAACAATAAAGATTGGAACTCAAGTCTGGATGATTGAGAACCTTAAGACTTCCAAATTTAATGATGGCAAGGATATTATACAGGCAAATAAGGACAATTTCTGGGATTCAAAACCCAATTTTTGCTGGTATGATTTCGACATTAAACACAAGGCAAAGTATGGTGCCCTTTATAACGGATATGCCGTAATAACAAATAAACTTTGTCCTGCCGGGTGGCGTGTGCCTACTTTAGATGATTGGATAATTCTAATAAAATTTTTAGATCCTGAATTTGATCCATCTTCACCCATAGGTATGAATTCTGCCGCTAAAAAAATGAAAACTGTTGAATATTGGGAATATGGAGTTGAATCAACTAATCAGAGTGGATTTTCAGCCGTACCCGGAGGTTATCGTTCATACTCGGGAATGGGCGGAATTTTCTTCGAAATGGTTTATGAGGCCTATTATTGGAGCTCTACTAAAAGCCTTTACAGTTCTGACTTATTAAGTTTACAATTACTAGGGATTAGTGATTCAGCTATAATTGGTCCTAAAAATCCACAATACGGTTTATCAGTAAGATGTATTAGGAATTAATTTTAGCTTATAGTGCTTCCGTTGCCAAGTCGCTCTTCGGGAGTCACTATTCGCATCTTGCCGTTCTCTTCTTTAGCCATTAGAATCATACCTTTGGATTCTATCCCTTTTATTTTACGAGGTGCTAAGTTTGCCAGGATACAAATCTGTTTTCCAACCATCTCTTCCGGAGAGTAGTATTCGGCAATTCCTGAGACGATTGTACGGGTGTCTGTCCCAGTATCTATTGTAAGCTGCAGAAGTTTGTCTGTTTTAGGAACTCTCACAGCTTCCAGTACAGTTGCTGTGCGAATATCCATCTTCATAAATTCGTCATAGGTGCACTCATCTTTCAAGGGTGCAATCTGCGACACTATCTCTTCAGAGGCTGCTTCGCCTGATTGAGAAGTCTCCTGATTTAACTCTTTGGTAGCTTCAAGTTTTGCAACCTGAAAATCAATAGCACTATCCTCAATTTTATCGAAAAGGAGTCTTGCTTCGTTTATTTTATGCCCGGGATGCAGGATTGAACCATGTCCGAACTCCTCCCATCTGCTGCTCTTCATATTAAGGATATACCTCAGCTTTTGGGTTGTGTGAGGCAGAAACGGTTCAAAAGCCACGGCAAGATTGGCGCATATCTGCAGAGATACATTCAGGATAGATGCCACTCTTTCGATATCGCTTTTTGCAACTTTCCAAGGTTCAGTGTCGGTAAGGTATTTGTTTCCCAATCTTGCCAGATTCATCGCCTCTTTAAGCGCATCACGGAATCTGTAATTTTCAAGGCTATCTTCTATATTTTTCTTTATAACAGGAATCTGCGCCAGAGTCTCTTCGTCAAGCGGTTCGTTCTTTACCGGGGCAGGAACCTCACCTTCGAAATATTTATGTGTCAGGACGACAGCACGGTTCACGAAATTACCAAAGATGCCTACAAGTTCGCTGTTGTTTCTTGTCTGAAAATCTTTCCAGGTAAAGTCGTTATCTTTTGTTTCGGGGGCATTGGCGCAGAGAACATATCTCAGCACATCCTCCTGCCCGGGAAACTCATCTAAATACTCGTGAAGCCATACAGCCCAGTTACGTGACGTTGAAATTTTATTTCCTTCAAGATTCAGGAACTCATTTGCAGGTACATTCTCCGGCAAAATAAAACCGTCACCGTAAGCCTTAAGCATTGCAGGGAAAACAATGCAGTGGAAAACGATATTGTCTTTCCCGATAAAGTGAACCAGTTTTGTCTCCTCGTCTTTCCACCACTTTTGCCAATCGTCCGGCATGAGTTCTATTGTATTTGATATATACCCGATTGGAGCATCAAACCAGACATAAAGAACTTTTCCCTCTGCGCCCTCTACAGGAACAGGCACACCCCAGTCGAGGTCACGGCTTACTGCTCTTGGCTGAAGCCCGCCGTCAATCCACGATTTACACTGCCCGTAAACATTAACCTTCCACTCTTTGTGACCTTCCAGAATCCACTCTTTGAGCCATGGCTCATATTGGTCGAGCGGGAGATACCAGTGAGAGGTCTTTTTCATCACAGGTGTGTTTCCGCTAAGGGTCGATTTGGGGTTTATGAGCTCTGTCGGGCTCAGGGTACTTCCGCACTTCTCACATTGATCGCCGTAGGCATTTTCGGCAGAGCACTTTGGGCATGTGCCGGTTATGTATCTGTCTGCCAGAAAGTGTTTTGCCTCCTCATCATAATACTGCTCGCTCTCTTTTTCAATGAACTTACCAGCTTCATACAGCTTTTTGAAGAAATCAGAGGCTGTCTTATGATGTATCTGAGAACTAGTACGTGAATAAATATCAAAACTGATGCCCAGTCTTTCGAAAGAGTCTTTGATAATAAGATGATACTTGTCTACAATCTCCTGCGGAGTGCAGTTTTGCTGCCTTGCCTTAATTGTAATTGGCACTCCGTGCTCGTCAGAACCACAAATAAAACGGACATCACGGCCCCTCATACGTAGATATCTTGAGTAGATATCTGCAGGAATATAAACGCCGGCAAGGTGTCCGATGTGTACTGCTCCGTTTGCATAGGGGAGAGCTGCTGTAATGAGGTGTCTTTTGTAGGTACTGTCCATCTTATGAAATTTTAGGCGACAAAGATATAAAAAATGTTAAATGGTGAGGCGCTTGAGCTCTTTTGCAAAGGAGTTGCGGATCTGCATAAGAATCTGGATCTGCTGCATAAGAGTGTCTCTCTGAGCAGTGTCGCTCTCCTTCTCTGCCGATGAGAGCTGCTCGCACAGACTGTGATATGCGATTGCAGTGATCTTTGCTTTATAGATAAGAATCGATTTTGGTACCACAGTTGATAATAGATGCTCTTCGGGCGGAATTTCGGCAACAAACTGTTTTATGGTGAGATTGTGCTCCTGATGAAGAAGGTCAAGCACAACTTTGACAAATTCCTGATTCCGGTGATTAAGAAAGTGCCTCTGAATCTCCTCCTGACCTCTGTCTTTAATTTGGTAGTACTCGTTAAATATACTTTTGTACAATAGATTCTGAAGTTCCAGATCGTCTGTCTGAAGTTCGCTTAAGATAAACTGCGATACGGTAACAGATACAGGATTCTCTTCGTCCGTCCCGTAAAGAGGGTGTTCACCAAACTTGATAAGGTAATAAAGCAGCTCCCGCTCGGCAGGCTCACAATATGTATCTGTTATGAACTGGGGCAGTCGCTCACCTGTCTCAAGTGGCGGAAAATATTTAGGTATACCGGGCTCTGAATACTCTTCGGGAGTATTGGAATATGCACCGTACTGCCTCTTCTTTCTCAGTTTTTTAACCTCTGCTGATAAAATCTCCTCGGAAATATTCAGCCTTAAAGAGCACTCTTCTATATAAACAGCCCTTGAGATGGCATCGGGTATAACAGCAATACTTGCTACAATCTCTGAAATAAGCTGAGCTCTCTTTACGGGATCCTTTTTTGTCTCTGAGGATAAAAGTCTGGTTTTAAATTCTATAAAATCTTCTTCTGACTCCTGAAGAAAGCGCTTTAGCTTGTCGGCTCCGTATTTTCTTGAATATGAATCAGGGTCCTCACCATCAGGGAAGAGAACAACTTTAACCCTTAAGCCCTCTTCCAGAATCATGTCAATTCCTCTTAATGAGGCCTTGATTCCGGCTGCATCACCATCGTAAAGCACAGTGACTTCCGGAGAGAAGCGTTTAATGAGACGTATCTGCTCGGTTGTAAGTGAAGTTCCGCTCGATGCAACAACATTCTCTACTCCGCACTGGTGGAATGAGATCACATCGGTATATCCTTCGACCAGATAGCACTTTTGTAATCTGGAAATCGCGCTCTTAGCATAATAAATTCCATAGAGGGTGCGGCTCTTTATGTAGATTTCAGTTTCCGGAGAGTTAATATACTTTGCAATATTTTTGTCGCTGCGAAGAGTTCTTCCGCCAAAAGCAATTACACGACCCGATATTGAGTGTACGGGAAACATGACCCTCTCATAAAATCTGTCAGTTAGCTCTCCGTCGCTCTCTTTCTCTACCGATAGGCCGGAACCAATCAGGAACTCCTTTTTGTAGCCTGCCTTCTGAGCTGCTTTGCTCATATTGTCCCTCCCTCCGGGAGCCCATCCCAGCATGAACTTTCTGACGGTCTCTTCGCTAAAACCCCTCTCTTTGAAATAACTAAGACCTATTGACTTTCCCTGATCGGTATTCCAAAGTACATTTGTGTAAAACTCCTGTGCAAATTGAGAAACAGCCATCAGAGACTCGCTTCTCAGCCGATTATCGGCCTCCTGCTTCGTCTCCTCACGGTCGGCTACCTCAATGCCATACTTTTTCCCTAGGAATTTCAGAGCATCAACATACCCCAGCTGTTCGTGCTCCATAACAAAGTTCACTGCATTTCCTGCCTTTCCGCATCCGAAGCACTTGAATATGCCCTTTGATGGAGAGACCGAAAATGAGGGGGTCTTTTCATGGTGAAAAGGGCAGCAAGCTGTAAAGTTTGCCCCCCTTCTTCTCAGTGCCACAAAATCTCCGATGACATCTTCGATCTGCGCGGCATCCAGTATTTTGTCTATAGTGTCCTTACTAATCATCAAACCCGAGGAAGCTCCTGAAACCGACAGCCTTCCTTACCTCTTTAAGCGTTGCGGAGGCACTCTCCCTGGCTTTTTCTGTGCCCCTCTTTACAACTTTTCTCAGATAATCTTCGTCATTGTAGATCTCCTCTATGCGGGCCTTGATAGGCAATGTCTGTTTGCATATATCTTCGGCCAGCTGCTTTTTAAGATCGCCGTATCTGATAGAGCAGTTATTGTAGCTCTCTTTGAAGTGATTAACCGTTTCCGGTGTTGAGACAATTGAGAGGAGTGTAAAGAGATTTGCGACAGCTTCCGGCATAGTGCTGTTAGGCTCAACCGGCCCGGCATCTGTAACGGCCTTCATAACCTTTTTCCGTATCACCGACTCATCGTCACACAGGTATATTCCGTTTCCTTCGCTTTTGCCCATCTTGCCGCTGCCATCCAGTCCGGGAACTTTTATAAGATCACTGCCGAAATTAAATGCTTTTGGCTCAGGAAATACTTCACTGTTGTAGAACGAGTTGAACCTTCTTGCCAGAACTCTTGCCATCTCGAGGTGCTGCTCCTGGTCTTTACCAACAGGCACAAGATTAGCCCTGTGAATCAGAATATCTGCAGCCATCAGTACAGGATAGGTAAGCAGCCCTGCGTTAACATTATCAGGATTTTGTCTTACTTTATCTTTGAATGAGGTTGTTCTTTCAAGCTCCCCTTTATACGATATCATGTTTAACAGGACATACAACTCAGATATCTCAGGAACATCGCTCTGAACAAATATTGCAGACTTTTCGGGATCAAGCCCCGATGCAAGATACTCTGCGAGTATTGTTCTTACACCTGCGTGAAAATCATCAGGGTGTGGGTGTGTTGTGAGTGAGTGCAGGTCTGCAATGAAGAAGAAACAGTCATAGCTCTCCTGCATTTTAATATAATTTCTAAGTGCACCATAGTAGTTACCCAGATGCAGATGCCCTGTTGACCTTATTCCGCTTAGTACAATTTCCATTTAAATAACCAGATTTATTCGTTTACTTCAAGCAGTTTAACCCTGATCTTCTGCTCTACCTCCTCCATAAGCGCCGGGTTATCAAGGATTATCTGTTTTACAGCGTCCCTTCCCTGACCAAGACGGGTTTCACCGTAACTGAACCATGAACCGCTCTTTTTGAGTATTCCGAAATCTACTCCCAAATCGATAATCTCTCCGATTTTCGAGATTCCCTCTCCGAATACAATGTCAAATTCCGCCTTTCTGAAAGGGGGAGCCAGCTTATTCTTTACAATTTTGGCTCTTACTCTGTTACCGGTAGCCTCCTCGCCATCTTTCAGCTGAGTTATTCTTCTGACATCTACCCTAACTGATGCATAAAATTTAAGAGCATTACCCCCGGTTGTAGTTTCCGGATTTCCGAACATAACTCCGATTTTATCTCTTAACTGGTTGATAAAGATGCAGCATGTGTTGGTCTTGCTTATGTTGGCTGTAAGCTTCCTTAATGCCTGGCTCATAAGCCTTGCCTGAAGACCCATCTTTGAGTCTCCCATCTCCCCTTCAATCTCTGCCTTAGGAGTGAGGGCTGCTACCGAGTCAATTACTATTACATCAATAGCTCCGCTCCTAATCAGGTGATCTGTAATTTCCAGTGCCTGCTCTCCGTTATCCGGCTGTGATATGAGCAGAGTATCTACATTTACACCAAGTTTTTTTGCGTAAGTCCTGTCAAAAGCGTGCTCTGCGTCAATAATTGCAGCGATTCCACCGCTTTTCTGAGCCTCGGCAACAGCGTGTATTGCAAGTGTTGTTTTACCGCTTGACTCCGGACCGTAAATCTCAACAACCCTTCCCCTCGGATATCCGCCTATTCCCAAAGCATGATCCATGCTGATTGAACCCGAAGGAATTGTAGAGACCTCCCATTTTGGCTGCTCCCCCAACTTCATTACGGTGCCCTTTCCGTAGTCTTTTTCAATCTTGTCCAGAGTGGCTTGTAACGCCTTTAACTTTTCGGGACTGATGTCAGCACCTTTTTTAATTTCTTCACTCTCCTTTGCCATAATGTTTAAGTTTTAAATCACTGCAAAAATAGCAAATGATTTTCAATTTTTCTAAATTTGCGGAATGAAAAAATGGTTACTGGGGAATACCCTTCCCGAACTGCAAAAAATTGCTGATAGTCTGTCACTTCCGTCATTTGCCGCTAAGCAGGTTTCGGATTGGATTTATAAAAAAAAGGTTACGGAAATAGACCGTATGACAAACCTGTCGGCTCAGGCCAGAGATGCCCTTTCGGAAAGGTATGAAGTAGGCGGATTTGCACCTCTTGAAAAGACAATCTCCAGGGACGGAACAAAAAAATATCTCTTCCCGGCATTGAATGAGACACCCGTTGAGGCTGTTATGATACCAGATGATGATCGTGCAACACTCTGCATTTCATCACAATCCGGTTGTAAAATGGGTTGCAGGTTCTGCATGACGGGTAGAATGGGATTCAAAGGAAACCTTACTGCCGGAGAGATTATCTCTCAGATTATAAATGTTGATGAATCCGAAAAGCTTACAAACATTGTCTATATGGGAATGGGTGAGCCGATGGATAACATAGACAATGTGCTAAAAAGTACAGAGATTCTTACCTCTGACTGGGGGTTTGGCTGGAGCCCAAAAAGAATCACAGTCTCTACCATTGGAGTTCCGGATCCCCTGAGGCGGTTTCTTGACAACTCTAAGTGTCATATTGCTCTCTCGCTGCACAATCCATTTGAAAGTGAAAGAGCAGATTTGATGCCAATGCAAAAGGCCTGGCCTCTTAATGAGGTTGTTGAATTGATCAAGAGATATGACTTTACAGGTCAGAGAAGAGTGAGTTTTGAGTATATTATGTTTTCGGGCTGGAACGATACCAAGAGACATGCTGATGCACTTACCAGAATGCTTAAAGGGCTCGAATGCAGGGTTAATCTGATAAGATTTCATCAGATTCCTGACTTCCCGCTCAAGAGCTCTCCCGATGCAATAATTGATAATTTTAAGAATCGTCTTAACAACGCAGGTATCACAGCAACCGTAAGGGCTTCCAGAGGCGAAGATATTCTTGCCGCATGCGGGATGTTAAGCAGTAAAAAACAGGAATCAGACAAACTGAAATAGATATGGCCGGCATAACGGATAATAAATACACCGGACTATCCTCAGCACAGGCTGAGGAGAGCCGCAGACTTCACGGGAGTAATATTCTGACTCCACCGGAAAGGACTCCTTTGTGGAGACTCTTTTTACAAAAGTTTTCGGACCCGATAATCAGAATATTGTTAATTGCAGCACTCCTCTCGTTTCTGATGTCTATTAAGACTGGGGAGGCCATTGAGACAATCGGGATAATATTTGCCGTAGCTCTGGCTACTGGAATAGCATTCTGGTTCGAGGCTGATGCAGGAAAGAAGTTTGAAATTCTCAACAAGGTAAACGATGACACTCCTGTAAAGGTGATCAGAGACTCAAAAGTTACAGTTGTTCCCAAAAGAGATATTGTCAAAGGAGATATCGTGATTCTTGAGACAGGAGATGAGATTCCTGCAGACGGTATTTTAAAAGAGGCCCTGTCTCTATCTGTTAATGAGTCGGCTCTTACAGGAGAGCCCATGACAAGAAAAGGGATGCCGGACACTTTCAAAGGAAGGGAGTCAACCTATCCGCCGGATATGCTGCTTAAGGGGACATCTGTTCTTGAGGGATACTGTGTTTACGAAGTCACTGCAGTTGGAGATATTACAGAGTATGGCAAAGTGGCCCGAAAATCGGCAGAGGCAACCAACGAACCAACTCCTTTGAATCACCAGCTTGAACAACTGGCAAAGTTTATTGGTTTTGCCGGATTCACAATTTCTTTTCTAACATTCGGAGTACTATTTTTAAAAGATATAATTACCGGACAAATACAATTTTCACCGGCAAATATCTACACCGTTATAGCTGTTATGGCAGGCGGCTTTGTGGCAATGTCAAAAGTTTGGATGCCAATTCTCGAAGATGGATTCGAGCTGCTAAAGTTGAAGATTAAAATTCCGGAAAGCATTACAGGAAAGAGCTGGGGGTTCTGGCTGCTAACAGGAGCAGCAGCAGCGGTATCTCTTTTTGCCGTATCATTTATTGCAGGATACAACCCTTTTCAGGAGGAGTCTTGGATAACAAGTGAAATTGCAGTAAGGCTGCTAAGATACTTCATGGTCTCTGTAACAATTATTGTAGTGGCAGTACCGGAAGGACTGCCGATGGCAGTAACTCTAGCTCTGGCTATGAGCATGAGGAAGATGCTTGCAAGCAATAATCTGGTAAGAAAGATGCATGCAACAGAGACAGTAGGGGCAGCAACCGTAATCTGTACAGATAAGACAGGGACTCTCACTATGAACCAGATGAGGGTAGCAGAGGAGTTCTTTGAAGGAGAGAGCGGAGTTGTTTATGAAAGCATTGCACTAAACTCTACCGCGCATCTTGATGTTAAAGATCAAGACAATGTTAAAAGCCTGGGTAACCCAACTGAAGCAGCTTTGCTAATCTGGATGAGAGACAGAGGAGCCGGCTATCTGGAGGTACGATCCGGAAATCAGGTTTTAAACCAGCTGACCTTTTCCACAGAGAGAAAGTATATGGCAACGGTTGCTCAAAGCAGCGCACTTGGTAAAAGAGTTTTGTATGTGAAGGGTGCCCCGGAGATTATTGCCGGCTTCACAGCCAATTACCCGGCTTATGCCACTGAGAGGCTCGCAGGATTTCAGGCAAGGGCAATGAGGACACTGGGCTTTAGCTACAGAGTGCTTGACGAAGATGAGGATATCTCAGATATTGAGATTCTTGTAGCAAAGAAGTCCTTGATTTATCTTGGAATAGTTGCCATTTCTGACCCGTTAAGAGAGGATGTTGCAGATGCTGTAGCAAGATGCATTAATGCCGGTGTCAAGGTTAAAATGGTTACAGGTGATACTGCCGGTACAGCAAGAGAGATTGCCAGAAGAATAGGTATTGTATCTGATAATGAGACAGAATACGAAATAATTACCGGAGAGACCTTTTCACAACTTAGCGATACTCAGGTTATCGAACTAAAAGATGTAATAAAGGTAATGTGCAGAGCCAGACCATCTGACAAAGAGAGATTCGTAAGACTTCTTCAGAGAGCCGGAGAGGTGGTGGCTGTAACCGGAGACGGAACAAACGACGCTCCGGCGCTTAACTATGCACATGTAGGCCTCTCAATGGGTTCAGGTACATCGGTGGCAAAAGAGGCAAGTGATATTACGCTGCTCGATGACTCTTTTACCTCAATTGTCTCTGCTGTTCTGTGGGGCAGGTCTCTCTACAAAAACATCCAGCGTTTTATTGTCTTTCAGCTTACAATAAATCTGACAGCTTTAATAATTGTACTGCTTGGTTCGGTGTTTGGGCATGAACTGCCCCTTACCGTAACACAAATGCTTTGGGTAAACCTCATTATGGACACCTTTGCAGCAGGTGCCCTCGCATCTCTCCCACCAGAAGAGAGCGTAATGAAGAGCAAGCCGAGATCTCCGGGGTCATTCATTGTAACAGATTCTATGAGAGTGAATATCTTTATGACGGGTGCTCTTTTTACGGGTGTAATGCTTGCCTTACTCTATCTGTTTACCGGAGAGGGAGGAGAGGTATCTCCTTACAACCTTTCGGTCTATTTCACAATATTTGTAATGCTGCAATTCTGGAACCTTTTTAATGCAAAGGCACACGGTTCAGACAAATCGGCATTTGTTAATATCTCTTCAAGCAAAGGATTTCTTATAGTTGGACTTCTGATAATTGTCGGACAGATACTGATTGTCAGGTTCGGAGGAGCTATGTTCAGAACAGTTCCAATTTCGTTTGCTGACTGGATAATGATTATTGCAGGAACATCCTCAGTTTTGTGGTTAGGTGAATTTGTAAGGTTATTTATGAGATTAGCTAAAAAATATAAAACAAAAAATAAAACAACATCAATATGAAAAGATTACTCCTTCTTGCAGCAGTAGCACTTATTGCACTAAGTTCGTGCAAAGAGACAACTCCGTCACTAACTCCCGGAATGTGGCGGGCATCCCTGATGACTCAGGACAACGTTGAGATCCCATTTGTTTTTGAGGTAAAACTTTCGGAAGGTGATACTCTTATTGACATTATTACAGGCGATTACAGATACGAAGTAAAAGATATTAAATCTTTCGGTGACTCCCTCTTTATAAACATGCCACTTTTCAGCTCATCTTTTAAGTTAAAGCTGACGAAATCAGGATTGGAGGGCAATCTTATACGAAGCTCCTATACAATGCCATTTAAGGCACAGGCAAACAAATCTGCACGCTTTAACGAAGAGCATGCAATCAAAGGTGCAGCGGCAGGCAGATGGCAGATAACACTTGGTGAGAAGGAGCTGATTGGAGAGTTTGAAGAGAATGATAAGATGGTTACAGGGTCATTTCTCTCTCCGTCAGGTGATTATAGATTTTTTGAAGGGGTGGTTAACAAAGATGGTAAACTTATGATGTCTTGCTTCGATGGAGGGTTTATCAGGCTGTTTACTGCAGATGTCGACGGAGACACACTTCGCAACATCAGAATGCACTCCGGGTTCAGCACTGTGGAAGAGGGAGCCGGTTATAAAAACCCAAACGCAGCACTCCCTGATGCCTATTCGGTTACAGGTCTTAAAAAGGGTTATTCAACACTTGGATTCACATTCCCGGATATGGACGGAAACCCGGTTTCACTCTCAGATGAGAGGTTCAGGAATAAGATTACAGTAGTTCAGATAAGTGGCTCATGGTGCCCCAACTGTCTGGACGAGAGTAAATTTCTAATGGAGATGCTTGAGAAATACAAAGAGCATATGGAGGTTATCTGTCTGACATTTGAGAGGTCGGACGATTTTGAAACAGCAAAGAGGGAGGCGATGAAACTAGTAGACGTAGCAGGCATAACTTACCCTGTACTAATAACAGGGCATACTCCTGCGAATGTTAAGACAGCACTTCCCGAACTTGACAACTTCAGAGCATTCCCCACATCACTGATAATTGACAAAAAGGGTACAGTGATAAAGATACATTCAGGGTTTTCGGGCCCCGGAACAGGAGTTCACTACCGCAATTTTGTAAATGAATTTACATCATTTGTTGACTCTCTGATAGCTGAACAGAGTGGGTCAAATAAGTAATACTGCTTACCGTATTGGACGAAAGGGTTAAAAGAGCACTTTGGACTGTGCAGAGAGCCTGTTCGGGCAGGGAGCTCTGCAGGACTGATGTTATTGCCAGGCTTAAGAGATTTAATCTTAGTGAGAAAGAGACTCAGGAGATAATTGACTCGCTTGAAGAGGATGGTTTTCTTAATCAGGAGCGATATACAAAATCATTCGTAAAAGATAAGGCTTCGCTTAGTGGCTGGGGACCCCTTAAGATCTCCTTTGCGTTAAAAAAGAGAGGAATTCCGGAAGAGTTAATCAAAGATGCTTTAAATGAGTTAAAGCATGCAGGAGTCTCAGAAAAACTAAGTGATATTCTTTCCAGAAAGTACAAATTATCTGATAAGGAGAGAGATAAACAGAAATTAAGGGCTAAGCTTATAAGATTTGGATTATCAAGAGGTTTTGAATATGGTGAAGTAATCTCTCAGGTAAACAAATTAATGGCTAACTTTGTTACAGAAATAAATGACTGAAAAATGATAACTACGGATCAATACAAAGAGATCCGTCAGCGGATTACGGCGCTGGGGAGGTCTCTTTGACATCGCAAAAAAGAGAGATAATTTAAAAGAGTCAGAACTTAAGACACAGGAGCCGGGCTTCTGGAACAACCCTTCAGAGGCAGAAAAGTATCTTAAAAAGCTATCTTCTGTAAAATTCTGGGTAAAAAACTACGACGAAATTGAGGCCTTCAGTAGCGATCTGGAGGTTCTTATCGATTTTGCCAAAGATGATTCATCTGCAGAGGCAGATGTTGATGAGGGGTACAGAACTTTAATCAAAGCTGTAGAGAATCTTGAACTCAGAAGCATGCTGGGTGGAGAGGGAGATAATCTTGGTGCCATTTTAAAGATAAACTCAGGAGCGGGAGGAACCGAGAGCAACGACTGGTCGGCAATGCTTATGAGAATGTATGTACGCTGGGGCGAGAGAAACGGCTATAAGGTCCATATCTATGATATGATTGAGGGCGAAGAGGCAGGCATAAAATCTGTTACAGTAGAGTTTGAGGGAGAGTATGCTTACGGATATCTCAGAGCAGAGAACGGAGTTCACCGTCTGGTGAGAATATCCCCGTTTAATGCGCAAGGAAAAAGACAGACAACCTTCTCTTCAGTCTTTGTATACCCTGCAGTTGATGATACCATTGAGATTGAGATCAGCCCGGGTGATATTGAATGGGATACATTCCGTTCCGGAGGTGCAGGCGGGCAAAATGTAAACAAGGTTGAAACAGGAGTCAGAGTAAGGCACCTTCCTACAGGAATTACAGTAGAGAACACCGAGAGCCGCTCTCAGCTTGACAACAGACAAAATGCCCTCAGGATTCTTAAGTCTCATCTCTATGAACTTGAGCTTAGGAAAAGAAGAGAGAAGGAGGCCGAACTTGAGGGGCAGAAGATGAAAATCGAATGGGGTTCGCAAATAAGAAGCTATGTTCTTCACCCTTACAAACTGGTAAAAGATTTGAGAACAGATTTTGAAACATCAGATACCCAATCTGTTCTTGACGGAGATATTAACGAATTCATGCGTGCATTTCTGATGCAGAACTCACACGCATCAAATTAAAAAGGAGAGAGAGATGGATTTTAAATTTCACGAGATGTTCCCGCTGGGAAAGGATAAAACAGAGTACCATCTGTTAACCAAAGAGTATGTATCAACAGCCAGCTTTGATGGAAGAGATATTCTCAAAGTTGATCCTAAAGGGTTGAGGCTGCTGGCATCCAAAGCCATGCACGACATTGCATTTATGCTCAGACCAGAGCATAACGAGATGGTCGCTAAAATTCTCAGCGACCCAGAAGCAAGCGTTAATGACAGAGCAGTTGCGCTGACCATGCTGCTTAACGCACACATATCTTCAAAGGGCGTACTTCCCTTTTGTCAGGATACCGGAACTGCAACTATTGTTGCAAAAAAGGGTCAGTTTATCTTCACCGGCGGAGGTGACGAAGAGGCTTTGGCGCATGGCGTATATGACACCTACACAAAAGACAACCTGAGGTATTCGCAGACAATTGCCCTGGATATGTACACAGAGAAGAACTCCGGCAACAATCTGCCTGCGCAGATTGATATCTACGCAACCGACGGTGATGAGTACAAATTTCTTTTTGTAGCAAAGGGAGGCGGATCTGCCAACAAAAGCTACCTGTTTCAGGAGACGAAGGCGCTTTTAAACCCGGACACACTTGAGAAATATCTTACCGAGAAGATGAAACTCTTTGGTACCTCAGCATGCCCTCCATACCACATTGCGTTTGTAATTGGCGGAACATCGGCTGAGCAGTGTATGAAGACGGTGAAGCTGGCATCAGCCAAATATCTGGACGAGCTTCCTGTAAAGGGAGGAGAAGAGGGACACGCTTTTCGTGATACAGATATGGAGGCTAAACTTCTAAAAGCAGCCAACTCCTTAGGAATTGGTGCTCAGTTCGGAGGCAAATACTTTGCACACGACATACGGGTGATAAGGCTTCCAAGGCACGGTGCCTCTTGTCCGGTAGGTATGGGTGTTTCTTGCAGTGCAGACAGAAATATCAAGGCAAAGATCAACAAAGAGGGAATCTGGCTCGAAACACTTGATGCAAACCCTTCAAGACTTATTCCTGAAAAGTATATGAATATTAAGGCGACCCATCAGGGTGGGGTGAAAATTGACCTTAACAGACCTATGGATGAGGTTATCAACGATTTGTCGCAATATCCCGTATCAACATTTCTTCTGCTCACCGGAACAATTGTGGTGGCAAGAGATATAGCACACGCCAAACTTAAAGAGAGAGTCGATGCAGGTGAAGATTTGCCGCAATACTTTAAAGATTATCCGGTATACTACGCAGGTCCGGCAAAAACACCATCCGGATATGCAAGCGGCTCATTCGGCCCAACAACAGCAGGCAGGATGGACTCATATGTAGAGCTATTTCAGAGTATGGGAGGCAGCAGAATAATGATTGCAAAAGGAAACAGAAGCCAGCAGGTGACAGACTCCTGCCAAAAACACAAAGGATTCTATCTTGGCAGCATTGGAGGCCCCGCTGCAATACTTGCTCAGGAGAACATAAAAAAGGTAGAACTTCTGGAATATCCTGAACTTGGAATGGAGGCTATCTGGAAAATAGAGGTAGAGAACTTCCCGGCATTCATCCTTGTTGATGATAAGGGAAACGACTTTTTTAAAGGATTACTTTAAAAATGAATTGATACTCAGATTGGCTCCGTATGGATGCTGATCTGAGTGCCTTTACCAAACCGCCCTTTGAGTTCCCGCTCAATTTCAGAGGCAACATCATGTGACCTGACAAATGTAAGATTCCGGTCAAGCTTTATATGTACATCAATGGCATAGATACTGCCTATTTTCCTGGTTTTTAGATGGTGATACAACTGAACTTCCGGGTGGTTTGTAATAATTGACTCAATCTCCTCCACAACTTCGCTGTCCAGAGAGGACTCCAGCAACTCTTTAACACTTGGTAATCCAAGATCTATTGCAACCTTCATGATGAAAAAGCTCACCAAAACTCCGGCTATCGGATCAAGAATACGCCACGATTCACCCAAAAAAATTGCACCACCAATTCCAAGAGCGGTACCAATTGAAGAGAATGCATCTGATCTGTGATGCCATCCGTTTGCAATTACCGCATCACTGTTTATCTCCTTGCCCCTCTTAAGTGTGTACTGAAATAAAATCTCCTTTGTTACTATAGAAGCAATTGCGGCCCAGAAAGCAATCATCCCCGGTTTGTCGAGCATTCTCCCGTCTATTGCAGCAATTATGCTTTTAGAGCCGTTAATCAGAATACCGACACCCACTCCGAATAGTACAAGTGAGATGATTAAAGTGGCAAAAGTCTCAAATTTACCGTGACCATACCTGTGATTTTCATCACTTGCCTGCCCCGAGATGTTCACAAAGGCAAGAACAACAATATCGGTAGCAAAATCTGAGAGAGAGTGAACGCCGTCTGCAATCATGGCAGAACTTCTGCCGACAATTCCTGCGATAAGCTTTGCGGTAGTAAGACCAAGATTCACGAAGAACCCCACTAATGTTACTTTTTTTGCGATTTTTGTTCTGTTTTCCACGATTTATGAAGGATTTCTAAACAAACGCTTAAAGATAAGTGTTAAATTTGTTACTAAGATATGAAATGGATATTTTTTTTGCTGGTTCTTGGAATATATTTCTCCATCAACGGCTATGTATATATAAGGGGGCTTCAGATACTGCCCGGCAATTTCTGGCTTAAAACGGCCTTTTCTTTAATATTCTGGATTCTTTCGGCACTATTTATAATAAGGATGGTGCTTGGAGAGGGAATTCCGGACTCGCTCTCGGCAATTGTAAATTCTGCAGGCTTTACGTGGATAGTAGCAGTGATATATCTTGCCATCATTATACTTAGTATTGATATACTTAGAGTTATCAACCACTTTTTTGATATTTGGCCGTCATTCATAAGAGATAATTATGTTTTAGCAAGAAAGATAACAGCAATAACATCAGTATCGGTAACCGCTTTGCTTCTTACATACGGATATTTCAATTTCCGGTCAATAAAAACGGTTAACATTGAGATCAAAACCGATAGGTATTTTCCCGGTAATAGATTGAGAGTTGTTCTCATAAGTGATCTTCATTTAAGCTCATATATAAGAGAAGATCATTTAAAAAGAGTTATTGAAAAGATAGATGAGGCAAAGCCGGATATACTTCTGATTGCAGGAGATATTACCGACAGAAATCTAAAGCCTCTAAAGGAGTGGGGGCTGGCCGATATGATTGCAGGCATTAAAACCACACACGGGATATACGCTATAAGCGGTAACCATGAGTATTACGGAGGGGAGAGAGATGAGATTTATAAACTTCTTCAGGAGAAGGGTATTAACATACTGCTGGACTCTGTTGTAACTGTGGACGGACAAATTCAGATAGCGGGCAGGGAAGACAGAACCAACGCAAAACGAAAATCACTAGGAGAGCTTCTTAAAGACACAGACAGGGAGATGCCAATTATACTGCTTGATCATCAACCTTTTAATCTGGATGAAAGTGTTAATGAGAGAGTGGATATTCAGTTTTCGGGTCATACACATAACGGCCAGTTCTGGCCGGGAAATCTTATAGTGGATAAGATGTATGAGTTGGGATATGGCTATATGCAAAAGGGAGATACCCATTTTTATGTTACATCGGGTGCAGGAATCTGGGGGCCTAAAATAAGAATCGGTTCACAGACAGAGGTTGTTGTAGCAGACATAATTTCCGGGGAGAAGAGAAATATTCACCCTTACAGATAGGATTTAAAATATTATCTTGTCAAACATTGAATAAGATTGAAAACTACTTAATTTAATACACGATATGAAACGAAGAGTACTTACACTAATTTTAACACTTGCGGCCATTGTGCCTCTCGCTGGTCAGATACATGTTCAGCTATCTCTCAATGAGTATCTTACAAGAGTAAGAAAGAGTAACCTTGTCTATGCAGCAGAGAGACTGAATATGAACATTGCTGATGCAGAGATAATATCAGCTTCTGTATTTAACAACCCTTACATATCGCTTGGTTATTACACCAATGAGTTCAACAATATGCAGATGGGAAGAGGAGCCATGGTAGAGATTGGCAAGACCATCTCACCTGGCAGAAGAGAGGCGGCCATTAATCTTGCCAGAGGTGAAAAGGAGCTTGCGGAGGCTCTTCTGACCGACTTTATGAGAAAACTGCGCGAGAGTGCAACACTTACCTGGCTCGAGGCTGTGAAGCAGCGTCAGATACTAGAAATCAGAAAGAACAGTTATCATGATCAGATCAAGATGATAGTGAGCGACAGCATCAGAAGAGAGGGGGTAGTTGAGAAAGACCTTGACGCGATGCAAAGCAGAGTTGAGTCCGGCCTTGTATATGGCGATATTATTGATATGGAGCTTGCGCTTAAACAACTTCATCTGGATATTACCAACTTTATAGGGTCAAACAGCAGAGATACTCTGTTTATACCTGAAACTAAAAATATATGGAACTCAAAAGAGTTTAATGTTAGTGAGGTAATTGAAACTGCACTTTTAAGAAGAGCAGATATTGCAGCCGCTAGAAAAGAGATTGACATTTCAAAACTGGCAGTGGTATCAGCAAAGAGAGAGCGGATCCCTGAGTTTGATCTGTTTCTTGGTTACGGATTCAATTCAGAGGTGAAAAATGAGATGGCACCTGCACCTCGTCACGGCGGTATCGAGCTTGGTGTTTCATTCCCGATACCTTTGTTTAACAGATCAAAGGGGGAGATTCAATCAGCTGAAATAAAAAGAAAGCAGGCAGAGCTAAGATACCTTCAGGCCGAGAGAGAGGTAACCAATGAGGTAATCAGTGCGTATAACGAGTACACCTCTGCAGACAAGAAGTTAAAGTTCTATACTGCAGGTATTGTAAGAACGGCGAAAGAGGTGCTGGACAAAAAAAGAGATGAATACCACAATGGTGATATTCATCTGATTGAAGTACTTGATGCTCAAAGAAGCTATGATGAAATTCTTCATCTTTTCTACTCTGTTATCTACGATAAATCTATGGCACTTGTAAAGCTTGAAACAGCGATGGGTGTCTGGAATATTGAGTAACCGGCATAGGGGGAAGCTTTTACCAGCTTCCTCCGGCACCGCCGCCGCCAAATCCTCCTCCACCGAATCCACCGCCTCCAAAGCTACCACCTCCAAAACCACCACCACCGAATCCGCCGGAACGACCTCTTCCTCCTGAAGAGAGGATAGAGCCCAATATTAGCAGATCAAGTGCGCTCGGGCCTCTCCTGTTGCCGCCGCCAAGATTTGTTGTTCCTCCTCCCTTACGCGCAATCATTGCAATTACAAAAATTACTACAAAAAAGAGGACCACAAATGCAGGTATAAACGATTCATCTGCACCCTTTGTGTATTGAGTGTAGCTGTACTCACCAGCTGCAATAGGTATAATCACATCCAGTGCAGCCATAATTCCATCGTAGTATCTCTCCTGACGAAAAAGTGGAATCATCTCGTTTTCTACAATCCTCTTGCAAACGGCATCGGGAAGTGCACCCTCCAGACCATACCCGGTTGCAATAAAGGCTTCACCTCTTTCGGCACCTCTTTTAGGTTTAATCAGGATAACAATTCCATTGTTAAATTTGGAACTGCCAACCCCCCATGTTTCACCAATTGTGTAAGCCATTTGAGCTTTGTCGTACCCTTCGAGAGAGTTTAGAATTGCAATAACAATCTGATTAGATGTGCTGTTTGAAAACTCTACCAGCCTGTTTTCAAGATTTGAACGCTCGCTGCCACTAAGGAGCGATGCCAGGTCATTAACCAGAACAGGAGGAACCGGCCTTGAGGGAACCTGCGAAAATGCAGCTCCGCATATAAGGAAAAAGGCAGTAATTACTGCCAGGTACCTATTCGCCAAAAGATATTTCATTGCTCTGTTCATTTGTGTCATCCTGTTGATATGGGAAGAACTCCCTAAGCTTCTCGCCAGCAAGTTTTATAACCTCTGAAAGGCCGTCAGCAACTCTGTTCTCCTTAAGATAACTGAGAAGAGTCTCCTTTTCGTGTTCCCAAAAATTATCCGGGACCTTTGAGTTAATACCGCTATCGCCGATTATTGCAAATTTGCGGGATTGCCACGCAACATATATCAGCACACCGTTCCTCTCCCGGGTTTTTTGCATACCCAGTTTGCCAAAGAGATATACTGCTCGGAATACGGGATCGCCGGTGCAGTGTGATTCTATATGAACTCTTATCTCTCCGGATGTGTTGAGCTCCGCAGATTCAATAGCCTTTACAATCTGACTCTGCTCGCTTTTCGAAAGGAATTCAGTATTTGCCACTGCTAAAACTGAACTACAGGGGCAACATCAGCACCCTCTTTTGCCTCAAAATTAACCTTTCTCTCAAAACCAAACATTCCGGCAAGAATATTTGCAGGGAAACGACGAATTGTTGTATTGTAAACCCTTACAGTTTCGTTGTATTTCTGTCTCTCTACGGTAATTCTGTTCTCCGTTCCTTCAAGCTGTGCCTGAAGTTCAAGAAAGTTTTGATTTGCCTTTAGGTCCGGGTATCTCTCAACAACGACCATCAGCCTTCCAAGTGCCTGAGATAGTTCTCCCTGAGCCTCCTGAAACTTAGCCATCTGATCGGCAGTCATGTTTGTGGGGTCGATTGTTGTCTGGGTTGCCTTTGCTCTGGCATTTACGACACCTTCCAGTGTCTCTTTTTCGTGAGATGCATAACCCTGAACAGTTGCTACTAGATTTGGTATAAGATCGGCCCTTCTCTGATAAACATTCTCTACCTGCGACCATGCTGTAGTAACCTGCTCCTCCTGACCAACCATACGGTTATATCCGTTTTTTGCCCACATGAAAATAATTAATACTACACCGAGGACTACCAACAGTGCAATAATGCCTTTTGACAGTTTCATAATTTTTATAATTAAGTTAATATACTACTATTGAGCAAGCTTAACGCACCTGACAGATGCCCCGAAAAATGCTTTGTCTGCAAAATTGTAAGGGAAATCAGGGCTGTCGAAGTGTATAAAGCGATACTCTCCGTTATTTGAATCTTTTTGCGACGAACTCCACCAGAAGCCAAACATATTTATGTTTGTGAAATAGTTAAAGTTATTGGTAGAACTACCTGCAGGAAGCGCATTCCAGCCCGATGTGTTTACCTTTAAGTTGTCCGGGCTGTACTTCCACATACCTTTTCCGTTTAACATTGCAGCAGTTGCCGCTTTTGGACCGACTCCCCTCCAGTTACCATCAAAGGATATAGCAGATCCGTTGAGGGCAGAACCAAAGTTCTCCCAATCTTCTCTTGTAGGTACAGACCATCCCTGAGGACATACCCCCTGAGGACCGTTTCCGAGTCCGGATTTTGCCACCCCTCCCGTAGCCTCATTCCACGAGTAAAGTATGCCATAAACCTCGGCCAAAGCAGATTCGTTATCATAAGGCCTGCCTGCTCCCCTCCATTTTAGATTGGAAACGAACCAGTTTAGTTTGTCATATCTTTTAAAATAATAGACACTCCCGTCTCTGGGGTCAACAATTGAGTCATTGGTCTTTACAACACCCGAAAATCCGCTTGAAGAGCGTGGGTCAATAACTGTTGTAGCCTTTGTCTGTACCGCAGATGAATAATCAGGATGCTTTGCAGTTACAATTACGGAGTAATCTCCCCAAGCAGCAGGTGCGGTTACAGTTACCTTTTGACCAAATATTGAGTCAACTCCAAATCCGGTAGTTGTCCATCTGTATGTTATTCCTGTTGTTGGCGTTGTTATCCCGGTAACCTCCAGCTCAATCTGTGATTTAGCTATCAGGTATTTAGGAAGTGTAAAAGCCATTGACCCCTCCATATACTGAGTGTCGTCTGCAGGATCATCTTTTTTGCAGGATGTAAAAACTGTAAGGGCTAATAAAATTGTTAACGGAAGTAAACCAAAATATTTTTTCATATGATAACCGCTGTCGGATTAGTGGACAAAGATATGTTTTTTTATTCTAAATTTGTGCCAAAATGATGCTCACAATGAAATATTACCGACTCCTGACACAAATTCTTACCCCATTTTTAATCACAGTGATTATGACAGCGGGTTGCAAGGGGAGAGAATACAGAACAATTGACGGTTTTACACAGGGAACCACTTTTCACATAGTATACTCAAATGATGCAGGTATTGAACTTGATTCACTCACTCATGAAATTCTCAGGAGAGTAGATTTCTCAATGAGCGGATACAATCCGGAATCGATTCTTACAGTGGTTAACAACAGTGACTCTGCAGAGGTCGATTCAATGTTTGCAGATGTCTTCATACGATCTCTTGAGATCTACAAAATTTCAGACGGCCTTTTTGATGTCTCGGCGGGGCCGCTGTTTGATGTCTGGGGGTTCGGCTTTAAGAATAAAGCAGCTGTAAACCAGCAGGTAATTGACTCTGCTATGCAATTCACAGGGATGGACAAAGTGAGATTGGAGGGTCTAAGGATTGTTAAGTCAAACCCTGGAGTAAAGCTTAATTTTAATGCAATTGCCCAGGGATATACTGCCGACATAATCGGAAGGGCCTATGATAACCTTGGTATTGAGAACTATCTGATTGAAATTGGCGGTGAGATTTATTGCAAAGGGGTTAACCCAAAAGGTAAAACATGGAGTGTTGGAATTGACAAGCCGGTTGAGGGGAATATGATACAGGGCCAGGAGCTTCAGGATGTAATACTTTTAAAGGGAGGCGGTCTTGCCACATCGGGCAACTACAGAAAGTTCTACGAGGAGAACGGAGAGAAGTACTCTCATTCGATAAACCCTAAGACAGGCTACCCGGTAAGAGACAATCTTTTAAGTGCTACAGTAATAGCAGAAGATGCCATGACTGCAGATGCTTACGGGACATACTTTATGGTTGCAGGGCTTGAAAAGGCAATTGAGGTGATTGAGTCAACTCCCGGAATTGAGGGATTTCTCATCTACTCAAAGGATGGAAAGTATGAAGTTTATAAAAGCAAAGGGATAAAGACCAAGCGGTAAACCAAATTAAAACATAAAATATGAGCAGTAAAATTTCCAGAAGAGACTTTATAAGAACTTCTGTTATCACAGGAGCAGCTCTTGGCCTGGGTTTCACTGGAGGATCCATGATCAGGGCCGGCAACCGCTTTGACTCAATAGTCAAGGGGGGAATGATTTATAACGGAGAGGGGGGAAGACCATTTCCCGGTGATGTTGGGATAAAGGATGGAAAGATTTCTGCAATTGCAACTTCGCTTGGTGACAGTGCCGATACAATCATTGATGCTGAAGGGGCCTCTGTCTCACCAGGCTTTATTGATATTCATACACATACAGACGATAATCTCTTCTCTGCCCCACTGGGTGACAGTCGTATTTATCAGGGAGTGACAACCGATATCGGAGGAAATTGCGGAGGATCACCATTCCCCGGCAAAAAATGGGAGAATCTGGACAGCTTTTATAACGACCTCTCTGCACAGCAAAACGGGATTAACTTTGGTTGCTTTGTTGGACAGGGTCAGTTAAGAGAGTTTGTTGTGGGGGAGAATGATGTCAGGGCAACCGCAGAGCAGATGAAGAAGATGATGAGTATACTTGAGGCCCAGATGGAACAGGGTGCAATGGGCATCTCATGCGGGCTTGAATATACTCCGGGTTCATATGCCACCAACGAGGAGATTGCAGAGCTTTGTAAGGTTGTGGCAAAATATAACGGTCTTTTTGCAATTCATATGAGGAATGAGGATGACAGGGTTGAGGAGTCGGTTGCAGAGGCTGTAGAGATTGCAAGAAACGCAGGAGTGAGGTTGCAGATCTCTCACCTGAAGGCACAGAATGCAGCAAACTGGCATAAGGCACCCGCCCTGTTAAAGCAGATTGAGAGTGCCAGGGCCGGTGGATTGGATATTGCCTTTGACAGGTACCCATACATCGCATTCTCAACCGGAATGTCAACCTTTATTCCTCTTAGTGAGAGACAAGGTTCAAAAGACGAAATCATTGCCAGGCTTAAGGACAATACAATATCCGGCAAGATCGGCGATTACGCAATGTCAAGAATCAAAAGGCTCGGCGGGCCGCAAAATGTTGTGGTTACTTCGTGCAAGGCAGAAGAAAACAAGAGATTTATCGGGCTTAACGTTGAGGAGTGCTGTAAGCTGACAGGTAAAGAGCCTTGGCCTTTTATCAGAGATCTGCTGATTGAAGAGAGAGTCTCTGTAAGCATTATAGGATTTGCAATGACAGAAGAGAATGTTAAGATGTTTTTGTCACACCCTCTGGGAATGCCCGCTTCAGACGGAAGTGTCTATTCACCTGAAGGGCCTCTGGGGCAAAGCATGCCACACCCTCGTTCATACGGAACTTTCCCGCGTTTCATCGGAAAATACTGCAGAGAGGAGTCACTCATGAGCATCGCCGAGGCTGTGAAAAAGTGTACTTTGATGCCGGCAGAGCGACTTGGTCTTAAAGACAGAGGTCTTCTAATACCGGGATATCATGCAGATATTGTGGTGTTTGATGAAAATAAAATTATCGATACGGCAACTTTCGCACAACCGCACCAGTTTGCGGCAGGGATTAACCAAGTAATAGTTAACGGGGTCCTGACAATAGCAGGCGGAAAGCCAACCGGGAAAATGGGCGGAGGTGTTATCAGAAGAGGATAGATAGCTGTTGATTGACTCGGAGAGATTTACTCTTCGTTCTCTTCAAAAGCCTGAACAATTTTTGAAACAAGGGGGTGTCTAACGATATCCCCTTTGTCAAACTCAATAACCGAGACACCCTTTATTTTGCCTGTCATCTGAACACCTCTGAGAAGACCTGAGTCACTCTTTTTTGGTAGGTCAATCTGGGTTGCGTCTCCGGTGACAATAAATTTTGAGTTGTTACCCATTCTGGTAAGAAACATCTTAAGCTGCCCCATTGTGGTATTCTGAGCCTCGTCCAGAATAACAAAAGCACTCTCTAGAGTTCGGCCCCTCATGTATGCAAGAGGTGCAATCTGAATAATCCCATCCTCCATGAGTTCGGCAAGTCTCTTTGCCGGAATCATATCCCTGAGTGCATCATAAAGTGGCTGCAGATAAGGGTCAAGCTTATCACGCATATCTCCCGGAAGAAACCCGAGCCTCTCACCGGCCTCAACAGCAGGTCTGGTTAAGAGCAGACGTTTAACCTCTCTGTTTTTCAAAGCCCTTACCGCAAGTGCAATTGCAGTATAGGTCTTGCCGGTTCCTGCAGGACCAATTGCAAAGATCAGATCGCTTTTTGAATAACACTCCACCAGACGCCTCTGGTTGAGCGTTCTTGCATTTATTACCTTGCCCTCTGTCCCGTATACAATTATCTCATTTTCGGGCAGCTCATCTATAACCTCCCCTTGGGGAGATGTTACAAACAACGAGTTCACGTCATCTTCGTTAAGCCGCCTCTTTTTGCCTCTTATCTCGATAAGTCTTGAAATCTTCTCTTCAAATAATTTGATATCTTTTGAACTCCCCTTAAGATAGATATCTGAGCCTCTGGCTACAATCTTCATCTTTGGGAAGTAACCGCACAACAGATCGAATAGTCTGTTTTTAACACCGTAAATATCTACAGGATCAATCTCTTCAAGTGTGATAACTTTCTCAATCATTTTTTAACAAAAGTGTTGTAATATCTCTTAATCAAATCATGCTCCCCTTTTATGTTGAAATCCTGCGGGGAGTTAAGATACTGCTCAGCCGGAATGATTGTAAAATTACCCCCGGCGGCTGCAGGTCTCGAGGTCCAAATATAGTGAACTTTAGGTTCAAGTATCTCCTTTTGCTCAAAGCAGTTTTTTACAACGCTTATTTCCAGCATTATTCCAATACGTGTATTTGGAGCAGTCATATTAGATATTGCGTTTCCCAGGGAGTAGGCAGTTATTCGTTCCGGAGTGCCGTCAGAGCTGCGATATGTGACTACATCCTGAGGGACATGGGGGTGAGAACCTATTATCAGGTTAGCTCCGTTTCTGTAAAAAAGTGACTCCCACCTCTTCTGATGAAGAGAAGGGGTAAGACGGT
Source organism: Bacteroidales bacterium UBA5548 (assembly GCA_002425935.1). Lineage (GTDB taxonomy): Bacteria > Bacteroidota > Bacteroidia > Bacteroidales > UBA932 > Bact-08. The sequence goes on from DINE01000021.1 coordinate 46,227, forward strand.
ACTCCTCTCCCCAATGAACTGATACTATTATAAAGTCAGCACTACTGTTGCGAGCCTTATTCAAGTCTTCCCTGACAACAGCCGAATCAAGAAGCTTAACTACGAAAGGTGCAGGAATCTTAATTCCGTTTGTACCATATGTGTAATTCAGAAATGCAATCTTTATGTTTTTTGAGCTGATAATCAAAGGATGATTTGATCTCTCCTCAGCACTGTCCCGGTAAATTCCGGTATAAGGAATTTCAAGCTTTTCGTAAAGCTCTATACTCCCCCTGATTCCAGCAGCGCCTTTATCGACAGAGTGGTTATTAGATGCAAAAAAGAGGTTTATCCCGCTGTTTTTAGCCTCATATGCAAGGGTTTCAGGAGAGCCAAAAGCCGGATACCCGGTAAAAGGAGCCGGAGCAAAAGTTGTCTCCATATTGGCAGCAACAATGTCTGCTTTGACAAAGTAGGGTTTCAGATAGTTGAAGTAACCGGAGTAGGTGTATGATGCGGCATCTCTTCTTGATCCTTTACCAGTGTATGCAGCGTCAAGCTGAGCAGAGTGCTGCATAATATCACCCAGAAATAGCATTCTGAGAGTGTCAGAGCTGCTGTTAAAAATTAAGGATGAGAGACTTAATGTTAATACTGCTAATAAATTCATCTATTTAAGCTGAACGATTTTTACATTTGGAACCCCAAGCCTTACCGAAAGCCACTCCTGCAACTTAGCAATCTCGCTCACAGAGAGCTCCTCTTTCCATTTGATGATTGCAACTATCTGGTCTTTCGCTGCGTAAGGTGCGGAGGTTATCTCGGCACCCCTCGCAATTGTCAGAGATGATATTTCGGGATGCTGAGCCTGAATCTCTTTGGTAATCTGCTCATATGGAATCTCTTTGGACCTTATTGAATCAAGTTCGCTTTTGAGTTCGTTTATCAACTCATCTTTTTTGCCAATCTCCAGATCGGTTCTTTCGAAGATACCCTTAAGAATTTCGGTCTCTCTGGTACCCTCTTCGTATAGGGCATTAAATTTAAGTTTAACCTGGCTGCGCATAATTCCGTGTCGCTCAAGATTTGTGTAAAGAATCTCTCTCTGGTTATCAGTCAGCCTTTCTCCTGCAATTGATATCTCAAGTTCAGATGGTTTAACCTTGTGATTTATTGAGTAGTCATAAATATAGCCGTTAGCCAAAGTCTTGTTCTCTGCAATAAACCTCTTAGCCGACTGGTTAAATGAATTTTCCCGAATCACCAGAAAACCGGTATAAATACTTGGAACTATAAGAACCAGCGTAAAGAGGCTGATTGTCCTTCTCACTCTTCTTTGCCTTGCAGGGTCTGCAAACTGAACATGAGGGAACTTCATATATCTTACCATGAGGTAAGTTGCCAGTGCTATAAAAATTGAGTTGATAGCAAAGAGATAGAGCGCACCTCCGAAATAGGATATATTACCGTTTGCAAGACCGTACCCCGCAGTGCAAAGCGGAGGCATAAGGGCTGTTGCAATTGCAACACCGGCAATAACCGTTCCCTTTTCCTTTTTTGACCCCTCAACAATTCCCGCAAGACCGCCAAAAAGAGCAATAAAGACATCGTAAATTGTAGGTCTGGTTCTGGCGAGCAGTTCAGTTGGTTCGGCTAGGGCCAGAGGAGAGATAATAAAGTAGGCTGTAGAGGCAAAAACGCTGATTAAAACCATCACTGCCAGATTTTTGAGTGATTTACGCAGAAGGTCGGTATCGTTGACACCGATTGCCAGTCCGGCTCCCATTATTGGGCCCATAAGAGGGGAGATAAGCATCGCACCAATTATAACCGGAATGGAATTCACATTCAGACCAACCGATGCCACAATTATGGCAAAGAATAGAATCCAGGCATTTGGCCCTCGGAACTCAATCCCCTTTTTAATACTGTCTGTAGTCCCCTGAATATCTATGTGGTCAGAAAAATTTGCAATGTCTTTAATTTGCTGATAGAAGGTTGGCATATCTCTTAAATTTTTGAAAACCGTTACCAAATATACATTTATTTTTCTCTTTGAGCCAAAAATGTTACTTTTGTCTCTATACAAAAATCCTTAACACTAATCAATTATGAGAACGGCAAAATTTTTCGCAATTCTGATGGCCGTCACAATACTTCTTTCCGGATGTGACTGGTTAAGAAAGCAATTGGGCATGGCTACATCAGAAGATATTGCAGCTCTTAAGAGAGAGCAGGAGAGGGCAGAGACCGAAAAAAGAGCAGCAGACTCTCTTATGAGAGCAAGGGAGGATTCAGTAAGCAGGGCATTTCAGGACAGTCTGGCCCTTGCTCAAAAATCAGGCATGGTTGACCTGTCAAACACCAACAGATATCATGTAATATGCGGCAGCTTCAAAGATTACTCAAATGCTTCCGGCATGGTGGAAAAACTGAAAAAGAGCGGATACACCCCACTGACAATTGATCTGAAAAACGGATTCCGCATAGTCTCGGTATCATCTCACCCGAATCTTTCAAAGGCTTATGACCATATGTACGATCTTATGGACACAAAATTCAACCTTGACGGAGATATCTGGATTTACGACGTTAGGCAACAATTACACATAAAATAATTTCATTAATATAATTATGAAGACGACTGCATTTACTGCAAAGCACATCGAACTCGGCGCCAGAATGGTACCGTTTGCCGGATACAATATGCCGGTTGAGTATGTAGGGATTAACGAGGAGCACAACCACGTAAGAGAGAAAGTTGGCGTTTTTGATGTTTCACATATGGGAGAGATATGGGTAAAGGGGCCAAATGCACTTGCCTTTGTACAGTACGTGACATCAAACGATGCCGCTGTTCTTACTCCGGGCAAGGTTCAGTATTCATGCTTTCCCAACGGGAAAGGTGGAATAGTAGATGACCTGCTTGTATATTGCATAGACAGCGTTACCTATCTGCTGGTTGTAAACGCCTCCAATATAGATAAAGATTACACACACCTTTGCGAGCACGCTCCAAAGTTTGGTATTACTCCGGGCAAAGAGCTGTACAATGCATCTGACGAAATTTGCCAGCTTGCTGTTCAGGGGCCATTGGCACTTAAGGCTATGCAAAAGATATGTGATGTTCCGGTAGAGGACATGGAGTATTACACTTTCAAAAAGCTGAATATTGCAGGTATTAAGGATGCTATCTTCTCAACCACAGGTTATACAGGTTCGGGTGGATGCGAGATTTATGTCGCAAATGAAGATGCTGATAAACTTTGGAATGCAGTTTTTGAGGCTGGTAAAGAGTTTGATATTAAACCAATTGGCCTTGGCGCCAGAGATACACTTCGCCTTGAGATGGGCTTTTGCCTCTATGGTAACGACATAGATGATACCACTTCTCCTATTGAAGCAGGTCTGGGTTGGATAACAAAATTCAGCGAGGCCAAAGGCGATTTCATTGACCGCGGCTTTATGCTTAAATTAAAAGAGAGCGGAGTCTCAAGAAAATTAATCGGGTTTGAGCTCCTTGACAGAGGAATCCCAAGACACGGCTATCCTGTTTGTGATGCAAACGGCACGGAAATTGGTGTTGTAACTTCCGGAACAATGGGCCCGGCAGTGAAAAAGGCGATAGGTATGGCTTATGTCACACCTGAGTTCTCGAAATCCGGCAGTGAAATTTTCATTAAGGTTAGAGATAAACTGCTTAAAGCCATGGTTGTTAAAACTCCGTTTTATAAAAAATAAAGGGTTGAATGTATAATTTTGATTGGGCAGAGGAGCTCTCCTGTGCAGTTACAGTATGTGACAAAGAGGGCGTAATACAGTGGCAGAATTTAAAGGCAGTCAAAACCTTTGAGTCTTATGGTAATGTGGTAGGGAAAAGCTTAAAAGATTGTCACACAGATAAAACCTGGGCAATGATTTGTCAGATGATTGAAAAAGGTACATCCAACTCTTATACAATTGAGAAGAACGGAATAAAAAAACTTATTCATCAAACTCCGTGGTACAAAGATGGAGCCGTAGCAGGGCTGGTAGAGTTTTCCATAGAGCTGCCGTCAGAGATGCCGCATTTTAAAAGAGATTAATATGTTCAGATTTGTTCACAATAACATTAATGTAAAGGACCTTGAAAAGAGTCTCTCCTTTTACAAAGAGGCTCTGGGTCTGGAGGAGGTGAGGAGAATCACTCCTGCAGACGGCTCTTTCATTATTGTTTATCTATCGGACGGTTCATCGGAGCATCAACTTGAACTTACTTGGTTAAGAGACTGGGACAGGCCGTACAACCTTGGAGACAATGAGTTTCACCTTGCCTTCCGTACCGATGATTTTGATGCTGCACACAAAAAGCACAGTGAGATGGGATGTATATGTTACGAAAACCCCGGAATGGGAATCTACTTCATAAACGATCCTGACGGTTACTGGCTGGAGGTTTTACCTCCCAAAAAACAGATATGATAAAAAAAGCATTAATTACAATAGCTCTGCTGACGGTATGTTACGCAGGGCTATTCTCTCAAACGGAGTCTTTGTTGCGTCTCAGGAGAGATGTTGCCGTACTGGCTGCCGATTCACTAATGGGGAGAGAGGCCGGAACGCCTGGTGAGAAAAAAGCAGCCAGATACATAGAGAGAGAGTTTACCAAAGCGGGAGTTACTCTGCTCTATCCCTCTCCGGGGCAGGACTTCTCAATAATTGCCGCTGAAGGAGATACACTAAAGTCTGCAAACATCATAGGTGTTGTAGAGGGGTGGGATCCGAAGCTCAGAGACCAGTATATACTAATTGGTGCACACTATGACCATCTTGGAACAACTGTCCTAAGCATAAACGGAAGAGACTCTCTGATGATCTTTGCCGGGGCAGATGACAATGCATCGGGTGTAGCAGTAATGCTCGAAGTTGCAAGAGTGGTGAAAGAGAGCTCGATGGAGTTCAGAAGATCGGTCCTCTTTGTGGCATTTGGAGCAGAGGAGAGAGGAATGACAGGTTCTTGGTATTTTGTAAACAGAGCATTTGCCCCTATAGACGAGGTGTCACTTATGATTAATCTCGATATGGTGGGGAGAGCCTCAGACAGACAGAGTGTATCTGCCTACACTGTTTTACCCCATGCACAACTTGTTACCTTGCTGAAAGATGTGGCAGACATGCCGTTGATGATATCTCCCAAAATACATACAGCCGACTATTTCCCGAGCGACCACAGGATATTTGCATCATCAGGGATACCGGTTGTACTCTTTACAACCCTGTTACACAGAGACTACCACTCTGTAAGAGATACTCCCGAAAAGCTGAACTACAGCGTAATGGAAGATCTCTCACACTATGTTTATAATCTGGTTAAAGTGGCATCGAACACCGATAAGCCACTTGAAAAGACGGTATTTGCAGATAAAAAAGAGGTGATTGAAGATGATCCGGAGGCTGTGTACAGTCAGATTGAAACAGATAAGAGGGCTACATTTGATAAAGGAGATGAGAAGACATTTCTCACCAAATGGGTTTACCACTATCTTAAATATCCGGCAGAAGCAATTGCAGAGGGAATTCAGGGAAGGGTCATTGTTGACTTTATTATTGAAAAGAGCGGCGAGGTTTCAAATGTCACAATCAACAAATCTGCCGACCCTCTTCTTGACAAAGAGGCATTACGCGTAATAAGTGTCTCTCCCAAATGGAAAGCAGCCCTCATTAACGGCAAACCGGTGAGGAGCAAAATCTCCCTTCCTGTAGAATTCAGGCTAAAGAGATAGCATTTTTTATTACTTTTGTGGCTGTTTTAAAAGCTGCATAATGGAGTATAACTTTCTTGAGATTGAAAAGCACTGGCAATCCCGCTGGTCGCAGGAGCAAACCTTTAAGGTAACCGAAGATAATTCAAAACCAAAATTCTATGTACTTGATATGTTCCCCTATCCATCGGGGGCCGGTCTTCATGTGGGGCACCCGCTTGGGTACATAGCAAGCGATATATACAGCCGATACAAGCGACTCAGAGGTTTCAACGTACTCCACCCGATGGGTTACGATGCATTTGGCCTCCCAGCAGAACAGTATGCAATCCAGACCGGCCAGCACCCCGCCGCCACAACCGAGAAAAACATTGCAAGATACCGCGAACAGCTAGACAGAATTGGCTTCTCATACGACTGGTCAAGAGAGGTAAGGACATGTGATCCTGAATATTACAAATGGACACAATGGGCTTTTCTCGAGATGTTTGGCCACTGGTACAACAATGCAACACAAAAGGCAGAGAAGATAGATGACCTTATTAAAATATTTGAGAGAAGTGGCAATACAGCTGTCAATGCAGCCTGCTCAGAGGTGGCACAATTCACTGCTGAGGAGTGGAGGTCGATGGGAGAGAGGGAGAGAGAGGATACTTTAATGAACTATCGTCTTGCCTACCTTGGTGAGACATCTGTTAACTGGTGTCCGGCACTGGGTACTGTTCTTGCAAATGATGAGGTAAAGGAGGGTATCTCACTTCGCGGAGGCCACCCTGTTGAGCAGCGCAAAATGAGACAGTGGCAGCTTAGAGTATCGGCATATGCACAAAGGCTTCTAAGTGATCTGGACTCTGTTGAGTGGACAGACTCGCTAAAAGATATGCAGAGAAACTGGATTGGAAGATCGGAGGGTGCAGAGATGATCTTTAAGGTGAGCAATGGTAATGAAGAGTTTGATCTTGAAATATTTACAACAAGAGCCGATACAGTATTCGGAGCCACCTTTATGGTACTTGCACCAGAAAGCGAGTGGGTAGAGAAGCTCACAACAGCAGGGCAAAAAGAGGCTGTAGATGAGTACCTGAAAAGTGCATCAAGAAAGACAGAGCGCGAAAGGATGGCCGAGACCAAAAAGGTGACCGGAGTATTTAGCGGAAGCTATGCCGTTAACCCTTTTACACTTGAGAAGATACCTGTATGGATTGCAGAGTATGTGCTTGCTGGTTACGGTACAGGAGCAATAATGGCGGTACCGGCACACGACAGCAGGGACTATGTCTTTGCAAAACATTTTAATCTGCCAATTATCCCACTGATTGAGGGCTGTGATGTTTCACAAGAGAGCTTCGATGCCAAAGAGGGGGTGATGTGCAACTCAGGATTCCTTAACGGTATGACAGTTAAGGAGGCGATTCCTGCAGCAATTGAAGAGGTAGAAAAGAGAGGAATTGGCAAAAGAAAGGTCAACTTCAGACTTAGAGATGCCATATTTTCACGCCAGAGATACTGGGGAGAGCCGTTCCCAATCTACTACAAAGACGATGTGGCAGTTCCGCTTTCGTACGAGCAACTTCCGCTGGAACTTCCTGAAATTGACAAATATCTGCCAACCGAGAGCGGAGAACCACCTCTTGCAAGAGCAGAGAACTGGACATACAACGGATACCCTCTGGAGAAGAGCACAATGCCCGGCTTTGCAGGCAGTAGCGCCTATTACCTGAGATATATGGATCCTCAGAACAGCAGTGCAATTGTCTCGAAAGAGGCAAACGAATACTGGAGAAATGTTGACCTATACATAGGGGGAACCGAGCACGCCACAGGGCACCTTATCTACTCACGATTCTGGAACAAATTCCTTTACGATACAGGAAGAGTATGTGAGGCCGAACCGTTTAAAAAACTGATTAACCAGGGGATGATTCAGGGTCGCTCTAACTTTGTTTACAGAGTTAAGGGAACCAATAAATTTGTCTCACTCGGCCTTAAAGACAAATACGAAACAACCGAGATTCACGTAGATGTAAATATCGTACATAACGACAAACTGGACATGGAGGCCTTTAAGGCATGGATGCCCGATTACGCAAATGCCGAATTCATACTCGAAGAGGGCGAATATATTTGCGGATGGGCAGTAGAGAAGATGAGCAAATCTATGTTCAACGTTGTAAACCCCGATATTATCTGCGACAACTATGGAGCCGACACACTAAGAATGTACGAGATGTTCCTCGGGCCGCTTGAGCAGTCAAAACCTTGGGATACAAACGGAATAGACGGAGTACACCGCTTTCTTAAAAGATTCTGGAGACTCTTCTATCCAAACAGAATCTTTTCTGTGTCCGAAGAGAAGGCAACACCATCTGAACTGAAGGTTCTTCACAAACTTATTAAAAAGGTACAGGACGATATAGAGAACTTCTCGTTTAATACCTGCGTAAGCGCCTTTATGATAGCACTTAATGAGCTATATGAAACAAACTGCAACAAGAGAGAGATACTTGAGCCGATGGTAATCCTGCTCTCTCCTTTTGCACCACACATAAGCGAAGAGCTCTGGAGCAAACTGGGTCACACACAAAGTGTATCTACAGTTGAGTTCCCTGAATATATTGCAGAATACACTATCGAGGACTCATTCGAATACCCGGTATCCTTCAACGGAAAACTCAGGTATAAACTCACTCTGCCGGCATCACTCACAGCCGCAGAGATTGAAGCCGCTGCAAGAGAGAACGAAAACACAGCCAAATACCTTGCAGGAGCATCAATTAAAAAGATAATTGTTGTCCCTAAAAAGATTATTAACATCGTTTGCTGATGAAACTTAAGGCTTATCAGGTTGATGCATTTACAGACAAGGTTTTTAGCGGAAACCCTGCTGTTGTTGTTATGCTTGAATCAAGGCCGGACGACGAGACCCTGCTTAAGATAGCCAGGGAGAACGCCGTTCCCGAGACGGCATACATTTTACCCGAGGGCAGCGGCTACAACCTCCGCTGGTTTACCCCCGATATTGAGATGGACCTATGCGGACACGCAACACTCGCCTCGGCACACGTACTCTTTACAGAGGAGGGGTTTCAGGGTGATGAGATCACATTCAGTTCCCTCTCCGGAGAGCTTACCGTAAAGCGCGACAATGGCATGTACCACCTTGACTTTCCTATACGGGAGGGGCATAAAGCGGTACTGCCTGCCGAAATTTTTGACAGCCTCAGCAGAAAACCCCAGGAGGTTTACAAAGCCAGAGACTTTATGCTAATCTACTCCAAACAAACAGAGATTGAAGATCTGGAGATAAACAGAGGAGTATTTGACGAGATAAACATAAACCCGGGAGGGGTGATTGTTACCGCCCCCGGCACCGATTGCGATTTTGTCTCAAGATTTTTCACACCACAGGCCACAATCCTTGAAGATCCGGTTACCGGTTCGGCACACTGTACCCTTGCCCCCTACTGGGCAAAAAGATTGGGAAAAGATGAGCTCCACGCAAGGCAGATATCTGAGCGTGGCGGCACACTCTACCTCACCCTTACACAGGAAAGGGTAATTATCAAAGGCAAAGCAGTCACATACAGCAAATCGCATATATTTATTTAAAATATTCAGATGAATAACGGCATATATAAAACACTAAAGTCCTATGTTATAATGACAATAGGACTATTTATTTTTGTCTTCAGCTGGACAGCATTCCTGATTCCACATCAGATAGCCGGCGGCGGAGTGAGCGGACTTGCATCTGTAATCAACTACGCAACCGGATTTGATGTTGCCTACTCTTACATTATAATTAATGCAATCCTTCTTCTGATAGGATTTCTGATACTGGGCAAGGCATTCGGATTTAAAACCATCTACTGTATAGCAGTAGCAGCCCTTATGTTTGAGTTTCTGCCACTAATACCTTGGGTATCTGATATCGAAGATAAACTTATAAATGCACTTCTGGGAGGAACATTGAGCGGAATTGGAATAGGAATGATATTCCTGCAAGGGGGAAGCACCGGAGGAACCGATATCATTGCCCTGATAATAGGGCAGTTCAGAGAGACATCACCGGGGAGAGTATTTCTTATGTGCGACCTTGTTATTATAGGATCGGTCTATTTTATTCCGGGAAAAGAGCTCTCAGATGTAATATACGGTTACATAGTGATGGTATCATTCTCCTATGTGATAGACATGATACTTACCGGAAATAAACAATCGGTGCAGGTACTTGTTTTCTCATCAAAATATGCCGAGATTGCAGAGAAGGTAACAAAAGAGATGAAGCGGGGAGTTACCGCGCTAAGTTCAATGGGTTGGTATTCACAGGCAGAGAGCAAGGTGCTGGTAATTGTGATGAGAAAATCGCAGCTACCAGAAATTACAGAGATTATTAAAAACACAGACAGAAATGCCTTTATGACCGTATCATCAATAACAAGTGTTTACGGCGAAGGCTTCGATCAGATTAAAGGAGGGAAAATAACGTGGAGAAGAGAACAAAAACAATCTTAACAGGGGTAAAAGAGTACATTTTAATAGCACTTGGGCTGTTGCTCTACTCACTCGGCTGGGTGGTATTCCTGATACCTAACGGCCTTGTAGGCGGCGGAGTAACCGGTATATCGGCAATACTCAACTATATGACCGGGTTCCCCGTGAGTTACTCCTTCTTTATCATCAACATTGTTCTGCTTGCCTTTGCACTTAAGATACTGGGCAAGACATTCGGATTAAAAACGGTTTACGCAATTTTTGCCGTAACACTCTTCCTTAAGTTTCTGCCCGGCATTATCCCTGCCGACCTCATCCAGGACATAGCAATTGAAAACGGCAAACTGCTTAGTGCTATTATTGGCGGAGCCTGCGCAGGGGCCGGCATAGCCATAACCTTTACCCAGGGAGGCAGCTCAGGCGGAACCGATATTATAGCACTCATTATCAATAAATACCGCAATATTTCTCCAGGCCGGCTGATTCTTATGATGGATATCATAATAATAGGCAGCGCAATAATTATCCCAACCGAAGGGTCGCTAGGCAGCCGAGTTGCAACCATTATATACGGCTACGTTTTAATAGGCGTAACCGGTTACACAATTGACCTTATACTATCGGGAGCAAGACAATCTATCCAGATATTTATCTTCTCTAAAGAGCACGAAAAGATTGCCGACCGCATTACCTCAATCGGCCGCGGAGTGACCGTAATTGACGCAATGGGATGGTTCACAAAACAGCACGGCAAGGTGTTAATGGTGATAGTAAGACGCACCGAGAGCAATTTCGTTTTTAAAATCGTAAGAGAAATTGATAAAAACGCATTTTTATCTGTTGGCAACGTTATGGGTGTTTATGGCCAGGGATTCGATGAAATGAAGAAGTAGAGCGGGATTTACACATTCAGCATCAGAAAATAAACCTAGGATCGAATAAAATACAGATTCATAGATATTTANNTTTTTATAAATTTTTATAAATTGGTAGAAACGAATTAAACTAAATAAATTATGACAAACATCAATTTGTGGGGGGAGATCTTTCACCGGGCAGAATCACTGGTACCTCTGATCTATCTTGTAATTTCGTGTTACATTATCTATCTCTGTTTCCTTAAAAAAGAGTTGCCAAAAAGGGAGAGGAAAAAGCTTTCTTTTATTGCACTCACTTTTATGGGAGTTTTCGTACTTATGACCTCAAGAGTATTGATTTGTCTGACAACCGGATATTCAGATGACTTTTTAACTAAGCCAATACTCGCGGCCAATCTGATTCAAATTTTCCTGCCGCTTCAAATCTACAATAGAATTAGAGCAGTTGGAAAAGAGGCCGATTACTCCTCTCTCACATTAATATCATCGGCAATATTCATTCTTAATATTCTTTTTATGGCTTTCATGTTCTATTATAGGATTGAAAGTAATTTAATACTGATGATTATTATCTCTTTAATTCTGACTGTAAGTTTTAGCGCAGTTATTATAAGCGGGGTTAAATTTTACAGATTAAAAGTGGAGAGCGATGAAGATACGTTTCAGAAGCTCATTAATCTTTCATTCCTCCTTGGAATTACACTGTTATTAATTGCTGCATATTTGCTTTATATTATTTACGGCAATTCGGGAGCGAGAATAAATCTGTTTGAAGCGGCATTTTCAATACTTAATTTCTTTATTGTAATTAAATTGCTCT
>DINE01000021.1:58169-59146 GCA_002425935.1 Bacteroidales bacterium UBA5548
CCCCATATCTTAATACAGGATCGTTTGACATTGTATTGGATGATGATAAGGCAAAACAGATCCTATCAGGTGAAAGGAGACTTAATGAGGAGACAAAAAATGAAGAGATCAGAGACAGATTAATTAAATATTTTGAATCGGAGAAACCATATCTAAGATCTAATATAACAATTCAGGAGGTGTCACTTTACCTGTATACAAACAAGTCATATATTTCCCGTGTAATAAATGACAGTTACGGTCACAATTTTAGTCAGTTTGTCAACTACTACAGAATTGAAGAGGCAAAGAGATTATTTCACAATGATACGAAACTGTCAATTCAACAACTGTGTGATCTTTCAGGATTTGGCTCTATGGCCACTTTTACAATAGCCTTTAGATTCTTTGTCGGGCGTTCTCCTGCAGATTGGTGTAAAGATCAAAAAATGAAGATGTATCATGAAAAAGAGTACGGTAAGGATTGCAGAAGATAGTTTGCTTGCGTACTTTCTTATCCGTCTGGGGAAACTATTCAGAATCAACTGTAACACTACAAGAGGTTTTGAAGAAAAGAAGAGAGTCAATTGCAATATAATTGACAAGTCAGACAATGCACTTATCAATGAGAAGATGTTTCTTGATAACAACCTCCAGATAGATAAACTTGCAAGGGAGGTAGGTACCAACCGAACCTATCTCTCACGTGCCATTCATTTGCAAAAGGGAGTCTCATATAGTGACTATGTAAATTCACGCAGAATCTGCTATGCAAAGGAGTATATCCAGAATTACATGAGTTCTGCTTTCAATGGAAGAGGCGGCCCGGATTTAACCACCGAAGACCTTGCGCTTATATGTGGTTTTGGAAGCAAACGCAATTTTATCCGCTACTTTAAGCGCATAGAGGGAGTGACTCCCGGGCAGTACATGAAGGGGTTGATGGTGCGACAAAAATTATAATTTAAAAATTCTGTGACCTGTTGCACAAATCCTCA
>DINE01000015.1 GCA_002425935.1 Bacteroidales bacterium UBA5548
TATTTACAGACACTATTCGTAGCTCTCAAGAATTCCTTTGATCTGGTGAGGCTCTACCCTTCCGTAAACCTTCTCTCCGATTAGAACTACAGGAGCAAGTCCGCAGGCACCTACGCACCTTAGACAGTCAAGAGAAAATTTACCATCTTCGGTTACACCACCAACCTTGATCTTAAGCAGATCTTTAAGCTCATCTACCACCTTCTCGGCTCCGCGAACATAACATGCAGTACCTGTACATACAGATATTGGATATTTGCCCTTTGGAGTCATTGTGAAGAAAGAGTAAAAGGTAACAACACCATAGACCTTGGCAACCGAAATCTTAAGGTTGGCAGCTATTTCGCGCTGAACCTCTTCGGGAAGATATCCAAACTCACCTTGTGTTTTGTGCAACACGCTGATAAGCTCGCCGGGATTGTTGTTAAACTGCTTGCAGATATCTTTTATTGTTTGTTTGTGACAATCTTGTAATTTGAAAGTACTCATAACGGCCTATATTTTATGTTTGTCAAAGTAGTGAGTATGTAGAAGATGGTGCGATTTTTCACCTAGCGGTTTACCCAGGAAGTCCTCATAAAGTTTAATTATGTATGGATTTTCGTGAGACTTGCGAATAGATTTTCCTGCATCCTCTTTATAAATAGCATCGTAACGAGCTTTAATCACACTAGAGTCACCATGGTGCAGAGGCTGACCTGCTCCACCGATACATCCGCCCGGACAAGCCATAATCTCTATAGCGTGGAAGTTGTATCTTCCCTCTCTGATTCCGTTCAGAAGTTTTCTTGCATTACCCAGCTGGTGAGCAATACCAATGTGGATTGGAGTCTCTCCGAAGTATATGGTTGCGGTACGTATACCTGCCAGACCACGCAACTCTTCGAAGTTGATTCTGTTTAGCTTGTTTCCGGTAAATACTTCGTATGCAGTACGAACAGCAGCTTCAATTACACCACCTGTTACACCAAAGATAACACCCGCTCCGGTTGATTCACCCATTGGGAGGTCAAACTCTTCGTCTTCGAGCTTATCAAAGTTAATGTTGGCAGATTTAATAAGTGAGGCAAGCTCTCTTGTAGAGATTGAGTAGTCAACATCAGGATTTCCGTTAACTTTAAACTCATCCCTCTGACACTCATATTTCTTTGCAAGACAAGGCATGATTGAAACAACAACCAAATCTTCTCTCTTAACACCAAGAATGTCTGCATAGTATGTTTTGGCAATTGAACCAAACATCTGCTGCGGAGAGCGAGCAGTCGAAGGAACATCAAGCATATCAGGGAAGTAAACCTCAAAGAAGTTAACCCAGGCCGGACAGCAAGAGGTGAGAATAGGCAACTTTACATCCTTGTCACCGTTAACATATTTTGTGATCCTGTCAAGAAGCTCCGCTCCCTCTTCCATAATGGTAAGGTCTGCTGCAAAGTCAGTATCAAACACCTTGTCAAACCCAAGTGAACGAAGCGCTGCAACCATTTTACCAGTTACAAGAGTACCCGGATTCATTCCGAACTCCTCACCAAGAGCTGCACGAACAGCAGGAGCTGTTTGTACGATAACTGTCTTTGTTGGATCTGCAAGTGCTCTGATAATCATTGGAGTATCATCATATGGAGTAAGAGCGCCTGTTGGACAAACAGCAACGCACTGACCGCAGAAGGTACATGGAGAGTCAGTCAGATCCTGTTCGAAAGCAGGAGCAACAACTGACATAAAACCACGGTTAACTGCGCTTAGTGCACCAACAGTCTGAACATCGTTACAAACTGTTTCGCATCTGCGACACATAATACATTTGTCCATATCACGGTTCAAAGCAGGAGAAGCATCCTTTCTGTAGGTAGATACCTCGGCATTTTCAACCATATGAACCTCTCTGATACCAAAACGCTGAGCAAGCTCTTGCAAGTCACACTTACCTGACGAAGAGCAAACAAGACATTTTGGCGGGTGGTCAGAAAGAATCAGTTCAAGAACTGTCTTTCTTGCATTAAGAACCCTGATGCTTTTGGTTTTAACAACCATTCCGTCTGTACACTCGGTAGAGCAAGACGGAGCAAGGTTTCTTCTTCCTTCAACTTCCACAACGCATATACGGCATCCTCCGGGACGATTTTCAATCTGCATGTGGTTCAAGTTCATGTAGCACAGCACCGGAATATCTATCCCTACTTGCTTCGCTGCCTGGTAGATGGTAGAACCTCTTTTAACCTCTACCTCAATATTATCTATTTTGACTTTAATATTTCCCATAGCGTCGGATTATTGAACATAAATTGCTGAAAACTTACACTTATCGTAGCAAGCACCACATCTGATACACTTGTCAACATCAATAATGTGAGGCTGACGCTTTTCGCCGGTAATTGCAGCAACAGGACATGCTCTTGTACAAGCAGTACATCCGGTACATTTATCTGCGATAATAGTGTATAACTTAAGTGCTTTACAACTTCCTGCAGCACAGATTCTCTCTCTTACGTGAGCAAGATATTCATCCTGGAAGTGCTCAAGTGTAGAGAGAACAGGGTTCGGAGAGGTCTGACCAAGTCCGCAAAGCGATGTATCTTTAATAACATTGCTAAGGTTCTTCAAATGTTCCAGATCATCTTCTGTACCCTTACCGTTGCATATCTTCTCAAGAAGCTCGTGCAATCTCTTATTACCTACACGGCATGGTGCACATTTTCCGCAAGACTCTTCAACTGTAAATTCAAGGTAGAATTTGGCGATTGAAACCATACAGTCGTCTTCGTCCATAACAATCATACCACCTGAACCCATCATAGAGCCGGCAGCCAGAAGGTTATCAAAATCGATAGGAGTATCCAGGTGTTTCTCTGTAAGACATCCGCCTGAAGGACCTCCGGTCTGAACAGCTTTGAACTTTTTACCATCCTTTATACCACCACCAATCTCAAAAATTACCTCTCTGAGGGTGATACCCATAGGGACTTCGATAAGACCAACGTTGTTAATTTTACCTGCAAGTGCAAATACCTTTGTTCCTTTTGATTTCTCAGTTCCAATACTTGCAAACCACTCTGCACCTTTAAGGAAGATAACAGGAATATTTGCAAATGTCTCAACGTTGTTAACGTTTGTTGGTTTTCCAAGGTAACCTTTCTCAGCTGGGAATGGTGGCTTAACTGTAGGTTCTCCTCTGAGTCCCTCCATAGAGTGAATCAATGCAGTCTCTTCACCGCAAACGAATGCACCGGCACCATACTTAAGTTCGATATCGAACGAGAAATTTGTTCCAAGAATGTTTTCACCAAGAAGACCATACTCTTTTGCCTGAGCAATAGCTGTCTGAAGTCTCTTAATTGCAAGAGGGTACTCTGCTCTGATGTACACAAGACCATACTGTGCTCCAATGCAATAACCGTTAATAGCCATCGCCTCGATAATCGAGTGAGAGTCTCCCTCAAGAATCGAACGGTCCATAAATGCTCCCGGGTCACCCTCATCGGCATTACAAACCACATATTTCACATCTGACTTGTTTGAAGCAGCAATCTCCCATTTGAGTCCTGTAGGAAATCCTCCACCACCGCGACCTCTAAGTCCCGATTTTTTAAGCAGATCGATTGCCTCGGAAGGGGTCATTTCGGTAAGAACCTTGCCAAGAGCAGCATAACCATCTCTGGCTATATATTCGTCAATATTTTCAGGATCTATAAAACCGCAGTTTCTCAAAGCAATTCTTATCTGCTTCTGATAGAAGCCCATATGCTTTGAATCCTCAATATGTTTCTGAGTTTCAGGATCTTCATAAAGAAGTCTGTGAACTCTGCGTCCCTTAAGAACATGTTCGCTGACAATTTCAGCGCAATCTTCAGGGGTTACCTGAGTGTAGAATGTATTATCCGGGATAATCTTTACGATAGGGCCCTTTTCGCAAAAACCGAAGCAACCGGTTGTAACAACCTGTGCATCATTTTCAAGACCCTGCTTTTTAATTTCCGAATTAAGATTTTCTACAACTTTCTCACTTTGTGAGGCCCTGCAACCGGTACCTCCACAAACCAGCAAATGCATCTTGTATTGTGCCATAATCCTACTTTTGCTCATTAATTGTTTGATAGTTCACAGGAATAATACCGTCAATAAGTTCACCGTTTTTGATGTACTTAACTACGATATCCTCAGCTACTGCCGAATCCACCTTACCGAAGACAACCGGATCTTTGCCGGGTACTTTTACCTCGATAGTAGGCTCTGCATAGCAGTAACCCATACACCCGCCCTGTGTTACCACAGCGGGAATCTTTTCCTTCTCCAACTTCTCAATGAGAGTGTTCATCACCGTTCTGGCACCTGCAGCTATTCCGCAAGTAGCCATAGCAACACGGATCTGAACAAGAGACTCCGGCGAATTGCTATTCTCACGGATTTGTAATCCGTGTTCCAGACTTTGCTTCATCTTTCGCAAATCGTCAAGGGATTTGATCTTATTCATACTAGTATTTTGAATTGGTTATAAATCCTGGTTTGGGCCGTAAAAATATTAATAAAAGGGCGAAAAACAAAAAATTTTAATCAAAAAGTTAACAATTGAAACCACTATATTTTCAAGCCTCTGTATTAATCAGTTCTTCAGCTAATTGCGGCATTCCAATTGCAAATCGTTTTCTGATATATTTTACATTTTTCTCGCCTATATCAACGTATTCGGGGTCAATAACATATATTTTCGCCCCTTTAGGGGCGTATCTTACAAGCCCTGCTGCAGGATAAACCACCAGCGATGTTCCGGCAACCACCACAATGTTGGCATGAGAAATCATCTCAATTGCCCTCTCCATAAGTGGCACCTCTTCCCCAAAGAAGACAATGTGAGGCCTCAGCTGACCTCCCCTGGGACACAAATCCCCAACATTCAAATCCCCCTCCACGGTGCAAATATATGAACTATCTTTCATACTTCTGCACTTTGTAAGTTCGCCGTGCAGATGCAAAATTTTTGACGAACCGGCTCTCTCGTGAAGATTGTCTACATTTTGTGTAATTATTTCAACGTCAAAGTATTTCTCAAGTCCGGCAATAGCTAAATGGCCACTGTTTGGTTCGACCTCTTTGAGTTGTCTTCTTCTGGCATTGTAAAACTCCATAACCAGATCAGGATTCCTCTCAAGGGCCTCAGGTGTGCATACATCTTCGATGCGATAACGTGCCCACAGACCACCGGACGCACGGAATGTCTCCAGACCGCTGTCGGCACTTGCGCCTGCCCCGGTAAGGAATACAATTTTCTTTGGATTTTTCATTGTTAATCTGACTGAATTTTGAGGTCTTTGATATTCTCTGCTATCATCCCAGTGAGCATTCTGATTACAGCCGGATCATTTAACGGCAGCTCCTCCAAAACCTCTTTAACTTCTACTGTATCAAATACATATTCAACATCATTGAAGATATATCTGAATAGAAAATCAATATCAGGATTTGCAGAGACCATCAACACTATTGTGTTTGCAATATCACCCAGTGGAGGGCGGTCAAGATGATCGTTCAAAAAAGTTGCATTTACTGTGGTTCCTGCACCAGGTTCAGAAGTGACCTCAAGGCTTCCGCCGCTCTGTTCGGCAGATTGCCTGAAAAGAGGAATTCCCATCCCTACCCTTCTTGTGGTTCTGGATGTAAAGAATGGGTCATCAAGCCGGTTTACCTGCTCTTTGGTCATCCCTTTGCCATTGTCCGAGATTGATACAACAAGTCTGTTTTTTAATATATTTTCTTCGATTGTTACCCCAATTCTGGATGCACCGGCTGACAGAGAATTTTGAATAATATCAATAATATGCAGTGATATATCGTTCATAATTAGCCTCCTTTGAGCGCCGATTTTATGGCACCAAATGATAATTCATTTATAGATAATTCTGTATAAACCTTTCCGATGTCATCTGTATAGTGAGCATCGGAGGAGTGAATAAGTCTGAATTTTGACAGGTATCTGTTTTTGTTTAAAAAAGATTCAATTTCTGTACCAGGAGACAATTCTATTGCATCAGGTACAAGATCAAATGGCATAAAGGCCAGCTGGCTCATAACCGAGTTCTGCTTCTTGTCAAAATGAGCAGGGATAAATATTCCGTTAAGAGAGCGAATAAACATCTCTACCTCTTCAATTGACTGGTCGATTGCTCCTATCAGAAGATTATCCTCCTGATAAAGCACCTCTTCATTTTCATTGACAACAAGCTGATATCCAAATATATCAGGATTATTGGGATGAGAAGGCAGATGTTTTTTCAGGTAGTTTTGCAGCAGTTTCAGCTTCTCTGTTCCATCGACAAATCCAAGGACATGAACCTCCTCTCTGGTTGTTATCTCAGCACCGCAAAGCACATAGAGCCCCTCCCGTGATGCAATTTTTAATACCTCTTCACACTGGAGCGTGGAGTTATGGTCTGTTATTCCTATCACAGACAACCCTCTCTCCAGCCCCTTTTTTACAATGTTTAAAGGGGTCATCTCGATATCTCCGCAGGGAGAGAGCAGAGTGTGAATGTGAAGATCGGCTTTCACAATCTCTGACTCCCTATTTTTTGATCATACCGTATAAGATGCCGCAAAATTCAAAAGTCTCCATGTCGGTTCCAAGAACCGGTATACTTTCGTTCTCGGCCAAATCCAGAGTATCTTTGTCCGGAATAAATCCTTTTACAAGAATTATTGCAGACAAATCTTTAAGCGATGCAACTCCGATAACATTTTTATGAGTCTGAAGCGTAATCCAGACCTCTCCCTCTGAGGCATGCCCCATAACATCAGAGAGTAGGTCAGAAGCATATCCTCCTGTCACTGCTCTCTCCAGTAAATTTTCTCCTGAATAAACCTTANNAAGGTTTAACTGCTCCTTAATCTCTTTAAGTGTCATCTTTTTATATATTAATCTTGTTTATCAAACCTCTCCTTTCCCCAAATCTCCTCCATGATCCTGATGGCCTCTTTTAGTGTAATCTCTCCCCTTTTCTCAAATATTGTTCTCAGAAAAATACATGCATTAATATCGGCCTGCCCCCTCACTACATCTTCGGCAAGAGCTTCACAACTAGGTGCTCCGCAAGCACCGCAATCGATACCGGGGAAAAGTTGCTTAAGCTCACGGGCGTTCTCCATTTTTTTAATTGCAATCTCGATATCCCTGTCATATTTTACCATTGATCGAGGCTCAATTTTGTCCATATGAACTACTGCTGAGCAGTAATTTTTATAGTCGTTAACCAGATTATGGGTATCAGGTTTTTGAGCTGCATAATTCCGAAGACTGTCTGCAGTAAGAAACCTGTTTCTGTGTGAAAGAATTCCACCTGCACATGACTCGTCGCAGGCTCTTATCTCGAGAAAATCAAAATTTTTAATCTCCTCGTTCTCTAACATCTCCAGAAAGTCTATGACATTTTTCATTCCGTCTATTGCAAGTGTTCTGCCCTCAACATGAGAAGACTCACCGCCTGTAGTCGGGAAGAGAACTCCCTTTGCAGAGAGCTCACTGTTAATTATTATATCTCTGGTTATTGGTAACTTTTTTTTGTAGGCCAGATATACTTTGTTGTAAAAATAGTCCATATTTATAACTCCGTTGATGGGAGATTTGTACCCACCCACAGGAGATTTAACGGCCGCAATTTTCCCGATACATGGTGTCAGATAGAAAATACCGTAATCTTTATCTGAAACACCCTCTCTTTCAAACCTCTTTTTATAATATTGAGCTGTAATTTCAATCGGAGGCAGAAGCTTCATTATATTATCTACAAGCGATGGAAATCGAACTTGAATCAGCCTTATTACAGCAGGACAAAATGACGAGATAACAGGTCCATCTTCATTTTTTACATACTCGTTTATTTCGTCAATCAGGGTGTCTACACTCTGCTCAACCGCGCACACCTCTGTAAAACCAAGCTCTCCTATAATTTTGTAGATTGTATCTCTTGGCACCGAATCGCTGAACTGTGCGAAGAATACCGAAGGAACAAGTAATATCCTGTGTTGATAATCAAAAATATGGTTAAAATCGTCATCCATCACCCTGATTGCTCTGGTAGGACAGACACGATAACACTCCCCGCAATCAATGCACCAGTCGGCATGAATACCGGCCTTCCCACCCGATACCCTCAAGGCCTCCGTAGGGCACACCTTTATGCAGTGAGAGCACCCTATACAGATATTTTCTGTAATCTCAAGAGCTCTGTGGTATGTAGAGTGCCTTATGTTCAAAACTTAATGATTAAACCTTATTAAAATTTATAATAATAGTAAGCGTAGTTCCCTTTCCAACCTCTGTGTCAATAGTAAGAGAGTCTGCGTTTTCACTAATATTTGGAAGCCCCATACCCGCTCCAAAACCCATCTCTCTCACCTGAGGTGAGGCCGTTGAGAAGCCCTTTGTCATCGCCATCTCTATATCGGGTATTCCGGGCCCTTCATCTTCAAGCCTGAGCTTAATACCGGAAGGGGTGATATCGGCAAAGATAGTTCCTCTGTAAGCATGTGCAACTATATTAACCTCAGCTTCATAAAGAGCTACAACAACCCTCTTGATGACTGCAGGATCAGCACCCAGCTGCTTAAGAGTTTTTTTAATCTGTGACGAGGCATACCCTGCCTGTGTAAAATCTCCGCCCTCTACCTTATATTCGAAATGCATGCTAATAAACAGGTTTTAAGCCGGCTCCATAGAGCAGGCCTGCACATTTAAACATTGAATAAGGACTCTTAATTATGAGAACATTAATCTCTTTAGCCAGAGCAAGCATATCATCACTAACCTCTTTCCCTCTGCAAAGAAGCAGGTAAGGGGCGTCAGACATTTCTGCTGTACGAACAGACTGGATGTTTGCAAGGCCTGTTATAAGAATAAAATGGTCTACCTTAAGTGTGAGAACATCACTCATAAGATCGGATGCAAAAGCAAATTCAACCTTCTGGTTTATACGGCTTTCGCCTGATACAACTGTACCGTTAACAATCTCGCAAATCTCACTGAGTAACATATTCAATATCTTTAATAAAACACTTTCTTCTCATATATGGCTCGTACCCGTAGCGGTCCCATACCTTGTAAGCTGAATTATCCTCTGCCTGAGGATTGGTAATGGCATATTTTATTGACCCTCTCTCCAGATTGGAGGCAATAAAAGTATGGTAAATTGATGATATCCCTTTGTTTTGCCACTCCGGGGCTGCACCAAGTATCATAAGGTCAATGGTGTCATATTTTTTAAACTCTCTGAGGATGTGGAATATTCCAAAAGGGAACAATTTTCCTTTTGCCTTTCTGAAAGATTTTGAAAGGTTTGGAAAACAAATTCCGAATGCGGCAATATTGTCGTCCTGATCAACAATTATGCAGGTTAACTCTTTTCTTAGTTTTGGGAAATAGTCCTGAGCGATTTTTTTAATTTCACTGTCTGTCAAAGGAATAAAATTATCTATCTCTCTAAAGCTTTGATTATAGCTTTTGAAAAAATTGTCGAGATACTTTGGATTGCTCTTCATCTCGTCAAGATCCAGAATCCTGAGGTGATACTTATCAAGAAGCATCTGATTTATCCTTTTAATTTTATCCGGAACGCCACCGTCGGCTCTTAGTTTAATCTGAATCCACTCAACCTGTTTCTCAAAACCCAACTCCTCCAGAGTCGGAGCGTAGTATGGATAGTTATAAAGACAATTAACCGGAGGCAAATTTTCAAAACCATCGGTTAATGTTCCCTGCCGGTTCCATGTATTGAATCCCAAAGGGCCGTGAATCTGTTGCATGCCAAGCTCTCTGCCCCACTCCTCAACACAGTTTATTAGTGCTCCGGCAACCTCTTTGCTATCGATATGGTCGAACCAGCCGAAACGAACCCTTTTTTCATTATGAAACTCATTAGACCTTGGGTTGTAGATACCTGCAATCCTGCCGACAATCTCTCCGCTCTCTGCAAGTGCTAACCACATCCTTATTTTACTGTACTCAAGAGAAGGGCTGTTTGTAAGAACTCTTATTTCGTCTGAGTCAAGTACCGGCACATAATATTTGCTGGATTTATAAAGTTTATGGGGAAATTTTACGAACTCTTTTATCTCCTTAGAGGTTTTAACCTCTTTAATGGTAAAATGCATCAGATGTAAGTTTAGGTTGAATATCCATTACAAATATATTAAAAAAAACGATTCTCCGGGCAGTCAGGAGCTCTCTCTATCCAGCAGAAATGTAAGTGCAGCCTGCGCTGCAACACAGCCAAAAACAGCAGGGAGATATGATATGGTACCAACCCTCGATTTTTTGTTCTGCTCCTCAACAGGTATTATTGCCTCTGTATCAGGCAACTCTTCTGAGAAGACAACTTTAAACCCCTTTGAAATACCCTCCTTGCGCAATTTTTTTCTTAAAATATAGGCTAACGGACAGTTAAATGACTTTGAAATATCCTTGATTCTTATTTTTGTAGCATCGAGCTTTGCCCCGGCACCCATAGAACTCACCAGGGGAATGTCCGATCTTACTGCAAACTTTATAAGTGAAATTTTAGGGGAGAGTGTGTCAATCGCATCAATTATAAAATCAATTCTATAATTTCCAAGCAATTCAGATACATTATCCTCTGTAAGATATTCATCTATTGCTGTTATTTCAAGCTTCGGATTTATATCTTTGAGTCTCTCACTCATTAGAACTGCCTTATTCACTCCCATTGTACTGTCAAGAGCCAGTAACTGCCTGTTCTTATTTGAAGGATTAATAACATCTGAATCAAGAATAACCATTTTGCCTACTCCTGCCCTGGCAACCATTTCGGCGGCATAAGCACCTACGCCTCCAAGCCCGATAACAGCCACAGTTGTACTTTTTAGTATCTCCAGTTTCTCCCTTCCCAGCAGCAACTCGCTCCTCTCCTGCCATCCGGCAGCATCTCTCTCAATATTATCTGACATATATATTCTTCCTTTATAATTTTTTTGCCTCTTCCCATATCGCATCCATCTCTTCGAGGGTCATCTCCTTAAGTATACGACCCTGTAATTTTGCCTGCTGCTCAAGGTATGAGAACCTCTTTATAAATTTTTTATTGGTCATTTCCAGCGCAGTGTCGGGATTAATATTATATAGTCTTGCAGCATTAACCAGAGAAAAGAGCAAATCACCGAACTCCTCTTCTGACCTTCCCCCATAACCACCCTCTGCACCCTGCGACTGAGAAATCTCTACCTCATTTTCAAACTCAGTTATCTCTTCACGCACCTTGTTCCAAACCTGCGATCTCTCCTCCCAGTCAAACCCGACTGCCCTTGCCTTATCCTGTATTCTGTAAGCCTTTATCAATGCAGGCAATGAAGCAGGAACTCCGGAAAGCAGACTTTTATTCCCGTTCTTCTCCTTACTTTTAAGGCTCTCCCAATTCTGAATCACCTCTTTGGTTCCCGAAACCTCTCTCTCTGAGAAGACATGTGGGTGTCTGTAAATTAACTTCTCGCAAAGCCCCTCAATCACATTCTCGATATCGAAATTGCCCTCCTCCTCTCCAATTTTAGCATAAAAGACAATATGTAGAAGCATATCACCAAGCTCCTTACTTATATTTAAGGTATCTCCTGCCAGAATAGCATCGCTCAGTTCGTAAGTCTCTTCAATTGTCAATGGTCTAAGCGACTCAGTAGTCTGCTCTTTGTCCCAGGGACACTCCGCTCTTAAGCGGTCCATAATATCAAGAAGTTTTTCAAAGCTTTTAACAGCCCTCTCTCTGCTCATCGTTTATCTTGTTTAGTTTCAAATAGTCTGATTTATAAAAATTTTACTCTTATCTCTGAAGATGGAGTAAGATTTTCCAATTTTGTAACATCTCCCTGATTAACTGCAATTTCCAGTAATTCCAAAGAGTTAAACAGTGCTATTACCTCGCCTGGGCGGCTGTCATAGTAACCTCTTGAAATTTTACCAATCTTCATATAGGGTCCCTGCACGTAAATTGTAAAGTTGCGACCTTTTCTCACCTTGTCAAAGAGAGATTTTTCTATATTGGTAACTGCATTTCCAAAAGAGTCACAGTAGAGCACCCTGCCGGTAATGGCATCCTGAGTTGTTACTACTCCGGTGATTGTCTCCTTTACTGTGTCACATGCTACAGTTCTCTTTTCAAATGTGTTGGTTAATATTATGTCAACCGCCTCTCTAAAAAGATTCAGAGTCGAAAATGCTCCTGAAGTCTCTCTCCCTTTAAGTATTTCAAAGCAGATGGGAGGAGGAGGGTTGAAAAGAAGTGAGAACCTTCCATCGTTAAGACCCACAAAATAGTGTCCTTTATGAAAGAGGATTACCATAGGGACTCCCGGCCTGGGCTCACTCATTACCCCCATAAGGTGTATAGAAGAGTCGGGAAAATGGCCGAAAGTTGACTTAAGAATGAAGATTTCCTGTAAAACGTCAAAACTCGGAATGGAATTTGTAATATCGACCACACGAATATCGGTACTTAACGATATGAGTGTTCCCTTAAGGGCACCCAGATAGTAATCGCCGTTTTTCCAGTCACTCGTGATTGTTACAATGGTCATCCGATAGATGTAAATATTATGCAAAGATAGAAAATTTTAATACATTTGCGGCTTAGTTTTGAGAACGCTAATATGCTTCTAAATAATTTAAATTCAAATATTTAATATGCACACAAGTCCAAAATTCGTCAGTGCCGACGAAGCAGTCAAAGTGGTAATGTCGGGTGATCATATTCACCTGAGCAGTGTAGCCAGTGCTCCAAAAATCCTGATTGATGCATTAATACGTCGCGGAGAGAGAGCAGAATTCAAAGATGTTAGAATACACCACCTGCATACCGAGGGTGACGCGCCCTATGCAGACCAAAGGTTTGAGGGAATCTTCTTCCACCAGGCGTTTTTTGTGGGCTCAAATGTGAGAAAGAGCGTTCAGGCTGGTTACGCCGACTATATTCCAATATTCCTGAGCGAAACCCAAAAGCTATACCGCTCGGGAGTACTGCCCTGCAATGTTGCAATGATTCAGGTTTCAACACCTGACAAGCACGGATTTGTTTCGCTGGGAACGTCAGTTGACGCAACGCTGGCTGCCATTGAGACTGCAGAGCATGTTATTGCTGTCATGAACAGTAATGTTCCTCGTGCATGGGGAGATGCAATGATTCCCCTCAGCATGATCGATTACTTCGTAGAAGACAACACCCCTTTGCACCCTGCTCACTTTGCAGAACCGGATGCAATCGAGACAGCAATAGGAAAAAATTGCGCAGCACTTATCGAAGATGGCGCTACCCTGCAGATGGGTATCGGAGCAATTCCTAACGCAGTACTGGCTCAGCTGGGAGGTCACAAGAATCTTGGAATACACACAGAGATGTTTGCAGACGGCGTTCTTCCGCTGGTTGAGAGCGGCGTGATTAACGGTGCAGCCAAATCGATTGACAGAGGTAAGATGGTTGCCACCTTTTTAATGGGTTCTCAGAAAGTTTACGACTTTATTGACGACAACCCTATGGTACTGATGCAGGATGTTGCATATACAAACGATCCGTTTATCATTGCCAAAAACCCAAGAGTGACTGCAATCAACTCGGCATTGCAGGTTGATATTACCGGACAGGTCTGCGCGGACTCACTTGGGACAACATTTTACTCAGGCGTAGGAGGTCAGGTAGACTTTATCTACGGCGCATCTATGTCACAGGGTGGAAAAGCAATTATTGCAATGCCTTCTGTAACCAACAAAGGTGTAAGTAAAATTGCTCCTGTACTTAATCCGGGAGCCGGAGTTGTAACAACAAGAAATCATATTCACTGGTTTGTTACAGAGCATGGTGCCGTAAATCTGTATGGTAAATCACTTCAGGAGAGAGCACGTCTTGTTATAAGTATAGCGCACCCTGACCACAGGGAGGCTCTTGACAGAGCGGCGTTTGAAAGATTCGGGCCACACTTCCATTTTAAAGGTTAATTGTTTATATATGTAAAAAGAGGATGACCGTAAGGCCATCCTCTTTTTTTATATCTAATGCGCTATTATTCAGGCAAAACTTCAATATAGAACATCATCTGCTGTTTTTTGCCTGTATTTTGAGCTGCATCTCCGTACCCCCATCCCGAAGAGAAGAAAGTAATAGCCTTGCCCCCTTGCTTCATCAGAAGAAGAGTCTGAGCAAATCCGTCAACAACAGAAGAGCCGGAGCCACTGCTTTTTCCCACCTCGTGTACCTCAATTGACTGAGGTGTGTACCTTGATGCATTTTCAGCACTGTAAATCTTGTATTTTCTGGCAGTATCTTCAATATTTGTATCAAACACAAAGCCATTCAAAAGGCGGCCAACATAGTTGTATTTAATGTTTGATCCCACTTTTACAGAATCGCCGCTTCCGATACTTAACGGATAGTAGTAGTAACCTCTGAACAGAGAGTCAATGCCATCAAAGTAGTAGTTGCTGTACCTCTGGAGAGTATCAAGCTCATACTGAGGATAATCATCAATCACTTTAACTATCTCAACATCATAAACTGTTGTTGTTGCATGATATCGGTCACTGTTTTTATATCCAAAATCGGATGCCCATGAAGGCAAAATAATTCTGGCCGATGTCCCCTCCCTCATTGTAGCAAAAGCCTCCTCCAAACCTCTTATTAAGGTATTATTACTCATCTCAAAGAGAACAGGGCCATAGTAATTGGCATAAGAGAAACCGCCAA
Source organism: Bacteroidales bacterium UBA5548 (assembly GCA_002425935.1). Lineage (GTDB taxonomy): Bacteria > Bacteroidota > Bacteroidia > Bacteroidales > UBA932 > Bact-08. The sequence continues at coordinate 14,721 of DINE01000015.1, forward strand.
CCTGCTTGGCGATGTCATCTCTGGAGGTAGTAATATAATTATTCTTTAGGTCAAGAGTAGAGTATCTTACGAAAAATGAGCTACCCTCTTTTATCTGTCTGCCTGTACCCTTTTTGTTTGTTATCACATAAACACCTGTTGACATTGGAGTCACAGAATCTTTGTATACAACCTTGATGTGGGCATCCAGAACTCTCTTCTCAATTGAGTCGGCATTGTCAACAACCTCTTTTGCACATGAAGAAATTAATAAAATTGCCGAAAGGGCAAAAAGAACAGGTGACAATATTTGTTTGGTATTCATTCGATAAAGTATTTCCGGTTGTTTATTACAAAAATCGTACAAAGTTAGAAAAATTTAATTCTTTTTTACATCTCTCACCCATACCTCGTATATCAGCGAAGACATTTTAGGTACCAGACCAATCTGAACCGGCCCGAATCCTTTTCTGGCAGAAAATATTACATAACAGCGCTCACCCTTTCTAACCCCCTGCAAACCAATATCCAGACCGGGAAGTAACTCTCCCTTACCTACTCTTATGCGTCGCGGATAAAAGATATTTTCATCCTGTGTAATGCCGGCAGCAGTTGCAATTGAGCGAATATTTGTCGAAAAGAGAAAACCCTTGCCCGAACTAAAAAGGTAAGCAGCATATTCAAAAATAAGTGAATCACCCTGTTGAACAGTAATCTCTTCACTACCCTCATCAAGTACTACTCTCCAAACGAAGTCGCTTACCTCAACCCTGTTCTGCGAAAATGTTGCAGCATAACTCTCGATGCTCTTCTCCTGCTGAACCATAAGATTAACCCTGTCCTCCTTCGCACACGAAAGTACAGCAAAAAACATCAGAGCCGCAGCCAATAAATTTAATAGAGATATTTTCATACTTTTTTAATACACTCATCAAAGCTCTCTTCGAGTTTGCTTTCAAAATAATCTGAGACCTGATCAAACGGGATAAAAAGCTTTCCTCCTGCCGCCCTCTCGTGTCCGCCTCCGTTAAAATGCATTCTTGAGAGCCGGTTTACTGAAAAGTCGTTTGTAGATCTAAGCGAAACTCTAACATGATCATCTTTTTGTGTAAAGAGAGCAGATATATTAACCCCCTTTATGTTTAACGGCAAATTCACAAAACCCTCAGCATCACCCTCAGAAAAATTATATCTCTTCTGCTCTTCCAGCGACAAAGTTATGTAGCCTGCCCCAAAACGATCCAGAATTACCATCTTGTTAAGGAGCATATGACCAAGCAGCCTCATTCTCTCTTCTGAAAAGCCTCCAAATACCAGATGCTGCAACATATCCTTATCGACACCTGATTCAAGCAATATTGATGCCATCATGAATGTTCCCGAACTAACCGAATTTGAAAAGTTGTTGGTGTCTGTCATCATCCCCACATACAGAGATTTTGCAGTCTCCTGACTGAGCATCTCACTTTTACCCTTATTTTTCTGAACAGAGAGTAACAGCCAGAACAGAAGCTCTGCAGTGGAGGAGACCTCAGTATCAGAAATTACAAGATCAAAAGTCTCTGTATCAGGCATCGGGTGATGATCTATAAGTATTTTGAAAGCCTCTGAATCAAGCACATGCTTCTCAAGTTCGTCGACACGTGAGAGCTGATTAAAGTCCAGTGCTATTATAAGATCGGCCTTGTCAGCTAACTCAATTGCCCTATCACGCTCCAGGCTGTAAACAACAATCTCTTTATCTTCATCAAGAAAGGAGAGGTAATCAGGATAGGTGTTCGGCACTACAATCACAGAGTTTATACCTCTTGATTTAAGGAAGTTTTTTAATCCCGTAACAGACCCAATTGCATCACCGTCAGGATTGGAGTGGCTAATAAGAAGTATATCAGACGAGCATTTTATTCGCTCAAGAAACTGTTCAGATTCTTTGATTATGATGTGTTGACTCATATTAAAATAATTGGGACAAATTTAAAAAAATATATTGCGGGGTCTAAATATTTATTTTACTTTTGTGGAACTTATTTGGAACCAGACCACGTTTTCGGCACAGAAGATTAATATAAATTCAAATATATCAAATGAAAAAGATCTTAATTTTAGTTGTACTGCCTGCGATAGTAGTAGTTTTAGGCTATTTGATTTTTAAGAGCGTTCAACAGCCTGTTGAATTTGAAAAGCAAAGAAAAATCAGAGAGAGTGTCTGCATTGAGAGACTAAAAGATATCCGTACTCTGCAGGTCGCATATAAATCAAAGTACAATAAATTTACCTCCGATATGGATTCACTGATTGATTTCTACAACAACGGAACAATCACAATCGTCAGAAAAATCGGATCTTTTGATGACTCAGTGGCAGTTGCCCAGAAGAGAGTTTTCCGTGACAGTATTCCTATTGCTGTAAGAGACACTCTGCTTAAAAGACCCGGTTTCATAGTGGATTCAATAGCTTACATACCTTTCAGCGGTGGAAAGAAGATGCTGATGCAGGCAGTTTTTGCCAAAGTATCAGGTATCGATGTTCCTCTGTTCGAAGCTGCAGCTCCATACGATTACCTGCTTGCAGGCCTCGACAGGCAGCTGGTAGTTAATCTGAATGGTGACCGCGAAATTCAGGGCCGTTACAAAGGTTTAAAGGTAGGTAGTGTAGATGCACCAAACAACAATGCCGGAAACTGGGAATAACAAATATGCCTGTAATTGTCAATAGTCAGCTTCAGCTGGGGAAGACAACGGAATATAGACTATCCATTCAAGCTGACTTGAATGGATTTTCTTTTTCAATCGTTGACGACAAGCTTCACAAACCACTCTATGTGTATGCTTCTGATTTCACTATGGACAAAGAGGATATGGCTCTCTTTGCCAAAAAGAGTGCAGATGTACTTAAAAATACACCGGTTCTGAAAAGTAAATTCAGGAAAGTTGAGATTATTTATGGTACTGAAAAATACTTATTGATTCCATCCGGATTACACACAAAAGGGAACGAACTTAAGGATCTTACAGCTCTTCACAAGCTTGACGAGCTTGACGAAATCAATGTTTCTGAAGTCCAATCAGAAAACATGAAGATACTGTTTGCTGCAAACAGCACCCTACTAAATGTTATCAAGGAGTATCAACCTGATTTTAAACTTTACCCATCTATATATCCCTACCTGAAATTTCTACCTTGTTTCCCTGAGCACAACAAGATACTGTTTCACTATGTAAAAGGAAGTGTTACAATTGTTGCATCTGAAGGCTCTAAAATTGTCTTCTGCAACACATTCCCTGCTATTCACTTTAACTCGGCATTATACTTTTTGCTGCTAACGTTAAAGGAGACGCAATTTAACCCGGAGCAGACAACAGTCTTCACAGGAGGAAACATAAAAGATCTTGAGATATTTGATATTTCAAAGTACTTCTCATCGGTGAAATACTTCAGAAACCCTTCAACTCCGCTGCCTGATCAATTTTCAGAGATGAAGTACTCATCAATGATGTTTGAGCTTTGATGATATGAGAATAATTGGCGGTGAATTAAAAGGGAGGCAGATTGTGCCTCCAAGAAACTTTTCGGCAAGACCAACTACTGACTTTGCCAAAGAGGGACTTTTCAACACTCTTTCCAATATTTACGACTTTGAAGAGACCGTTGTACTCGACCTCTTCTCCGGAACCGGTGGAATCAGCCTGGAGTTTGCCTCCAGAGGGTGCAAATCGGTGACAGCCGTTGAGATGAATGTCGTTCATGCAAACTTCATAAAAAGTACTGCTGCAGCGTTAAAAGTCAACGGACTTAATGTTGTCCGTCATAATGTTTTTGATTTTCTGAATATCTGCCGTATTAAATTTGATGTAATTTTTGCTGATCCCCCGTATGATATAGATAATCTGGCGGGAATACCGGATAAGATATTAAATGCATCAATCCTCAAAGAGGACGGTCTGCTTATTTTTGAACACCCGGCAGCATTTAACTTCACTTCACACCAGAATTTTATTAAAGAGAAGAGATATGGCAATGTCCACTTCACTTTCTTTAAAATTTTGCATCAATAAATTTTGCAGATAATAAAATAGTCCCTATATTTGCAGTCCCAAAAGGGAACACTGGTGTGGTAGTTCAGCTGGTTAGAATACCTGCCTGTCACGCAGGGGGTCGCGGGTTCGAGTCCCGTCCATACCGCCAGAGTTAATTTCTCAAAACCAGAGCCTGTAAGTTAATCACTTACAGGCTTTTTTTATTAGATTACCTGCTTGATCCGGGAAGTTCCGGATCATAAGTAAAAGTTTTGGGGAAGAGTTTAAATATTTCAAAAACGTGGCAATTCATTGTTGTTCCCAACTGGTATGTTGGAATGTTTTGAGATAACAGTTCAACGGAGTAACCTGCTGTCAATATTCGCACAAATCCTCAACTCTAAGGCAACATTTGTTTTCCGATAATTTTCTGCGGCTACTTTTCG
>DINE01000009.1 GCA_002425935.1 Bacteroidales bacterium UBA5548
ACTTTTTTCTATATTGCAACACTAATATGTATAAATAAAATTCTTTCGATGGAGCATTTACAATACGGAAAAACTGAATTGGAGTACCTTAGCAATCGTTGCAGCAGAATGGCAGAGCTAATAGACAGATTGGGATATTTAAAAAGAGATGTGATACCTGACCCTTTCACAGCTTTAATTGCCAGCATCGCATCGCAACAGATTTCAGGAAGAGCGGCTGAGACAATCTGGAGACGGTTTTGTGAATTGGCAGGTGAGATAACTCCTGAGAATATTCTTAAAATCAGGCATGATGAGATGCGGGTATGCGGATTGTCGGCCAGAAAATGTGAGTACATTACAGGAGTTGCAAATGCTGCAGTAAGCGGAGTTGTTGACTTTAATAATCTTTGCAACATGGGTGACCGTGAAGTCATTGATAATCTTGTTAAACTAAAGGGTGTAGGGGAGTGGACTGCCGAAATGATTCTCATATTCTCACTGAAAAGGCCCAATGTTTTAAGCTATGGTGACTTTGCAATTAAAAAAGGTTTAGCAAAAATGCATGGATTGGAGAATATATCTAAAGAGGAGTTTGAACACTTCAGAGAGCTATATTCCCCCTATTGTTCAATAGCCTCCCTCTACATATGGGAGGTCTGACATTTTGTCCATTTTACCCTTTTGGCAAATATTTTGTGACTATCTTTGCGACCTGAAAATGAATATTACAAAATATAAGATATACAATGAAAGAGCAAAAGAAGGAGAAGGAGCATCATCAGAAACCGGCTCACGGAAAGGGAGACCATCATGATCATAATAAGAAGACAGAAACAGGTACAACGCAGGACGAAAGTGTTGAATCACAGGAGCAGAACAAAGATGATCAGATAGCAGCTCTAAATGATAAATATATCAGACTGGCGGCAGAATTTGACAATTACAGAAGAAGAACCTTAAAGGAGAGATCGGAGCTTATATTAACTGCCGGCGAAGATATAATATCGGGGATACTTCCTGTACTTGACGATTTTGAGAGAGCAATCGATCTGCTAGCTAAGACAGGTGGTCATGAGACAGCCGTCGAGGGAACCGAATTAATTTATAATAAACTAAAATCCTTCCTTACCTCAAAGGGTCTTAAAGTCATTGAGGCAAAGGGTGCAGATCTTGACACAGATTACCATGAAGCAATTGCTCAGATACCGGCACCTTCGGAAGAGCTGAAAAATAAAATAGTTGATGTTGTTCAGCAGGGATATATGCTTAACGGCAAGGTCATCAGATATGCAAAAGTAGTAGTAGGACAGTAATTGATTTACAATGGCAAAAAGAGATTATTACGAAGTTCTGGGTGTCTCCAAGGGTGCCTCTGCAGATGAGATTAAAAAGGCATACCGGAAGATGGCAATAAAATACCATCCGGATAAAAACCCGGGAGACAAGGATGCCGAAGAGAAATTTAAAGAGGCAGCCGAGGCTTACGATGTCCTTAGCAATCCTGACAAAAAGGCCAGATATGACCAGTTTGGTCATGCAGGAATGAATGGCGGAGGCGGATTTGGCGGAGGAGGATTCTCTATGGATGACATTTTCAGTCAGTTCGGAGATATTTTCGGAGGTCACTTTGGCGGTTTCGGAGGTTTTAGCGGTTTTGGAGGACAGAGCAGAGGCGGGAGAAGAGTTAACAGAGGATCAGATATCAGAATCAGAGTAAAACTTGACCTTAAAGAGATTGCACACGGTGCTGAGAAAAAGATAAAAATTAATAAACAGGTAGCTTGTAAAGCCTGCAACGGCAGAGGAGCCAAATCAGAAGCAGATATCAAGACCTGCGACACCTGTAAAGGAACCGGTCAGGTAACCCGAGTAACTCAAACTTTTCTAGGTACAATGCAAACCGCATCTGTATGCCCCACCTGCCAGGGAGAGGGAAAGACAATTGCAAAACCCTGCGGAGAGTGTTCAGGATCGGGGCTGGCAAAGGAGATGGAGGAGATCTCTTTTAAAATACCTGCAGGAGTAGCTCAGGGAATGCAACTAACGGTGCAGGGAAAGGGAAATGCTGCAAAAAGAGGGGGTGTAAACGGTGATTTACTCGTCGTTATAGAAGAGGAGGAGCATCCTGAGTTGCAACGTGACGGAAATGACCTTATCTACTCTCTTTTTATATCTATTCCAGATGCTGTATTGGGCACAGATTCAGAGATCCCTGCAATTGACGGAAAGCTGAGAATAAAGATAGAACCAGGAACTCAATCAGGGAAAATTCTAAGACTGAGAGGTAAAGGACTTCCCGATGTTAACGGGTATGGTTCAGGTGATCTTCTTGTCTATATACAGATATGGACACCTAAGAAAATTGAGAAGCAGGAGAGAGAGTTACTTGAAAAACTCAGAAACTCAGAATCGTTTAAACCGAAACCGGACAAAGAGGACAGAAATTTCTTTGAAAGGATGAAAAAAATATTCTCCTGATGAGAAGAAGGAGAATCGGCATATTAGTGCTGTTGCTTTTGATATCAGGTGCAATCTGCTCCCAAACAAATACAGCAGGCAGAGGATATCGGATCCCTCTGGATTTACCAGTTTCACTTTCAGGGAGTTACGGGGAATTAAGGGCTACCCATTTTCACGCCGGTATAGACCTGAGGGTCGGAGGAGTAGTTGGTGCGTCGCTTTTTGCGGCTGAATCGGGGTTTATATCAAGAATCTCGGTCTCTCCAACCGGCTACGGGCTTGCTCTGTATATTCAGCATCCTGACGGTATGACCACACTTTACGGTCACATGCACGATTTTGCTCCAAAAATAACCAGATGGGTAAGGGAGCAGCAGTACGAAAAGGAGAAGTTTGCTGTAAATCTCTATCCCGATTCAACTATGTTTCCTGTTAAAAGAGGGGAGTTTATCGGAAGAGCAGGTAATTCAGGCTCATCCGGCGGACCACACCTCCACTTTGAAGTAAGGGACACAGAGACTCAGATACCTCTGAATCCGATTACAGAGGCCGGTATTAATGTACCTGACAACATTCCACCCGTTATCAGCAGGGTAAGCTTTTACTCTGTTTCCGATCCATTTACATTGCCTCATACAAAATTGCTTGCCAGTTATACTGAACCATTTCAAGGGGTAATTTCTGTGAGCGATACATTTTATGTTGCTGTTGCTGCGACAGACAGACAAAACAATACCTCTGCAAAGCTTGCCGTATCACACTATAACTACTACCTTAATGACAAACTGATATTTTCATTTGCTCCCGATAAAATTCCTTTTGACCAGGGCAGATACATCAACAGTATAGTAGAGTTTAGTGAGAAACAACTCAAAGGAGTTAGCATGATAAAAAGCTTTGTTGAACCCGGAGGCGGGCTTAAACAAAATATTCAGGCGATAGATGAAGGACTTTTTGTTTTGCCTGATGAAGAGGTTCATATCGTTAAAATTGAGGTGCTGGATGAGCATAATAATAAAAGTGTGAGATCTTTCAAAGTGAGAAAGGGGGAAGCATCGGCCCCGGGAATATTGTCTGATTCTACACTTATGAAAAAAGGGATAATTATGCCATGGTTTCTCCCAAACAGATTCGAAGCAGAAGGAATCCGTCTGACACTCCCTCCCGGAGCTCTATACAGCTCAATTCTCTTTGAGGCTGAACCTGCAACTTTCAACGGCAATCCGGCGTGGAGGGTTCACAGAAATACCACTCCTATTCATAACCCTGCAAGAATTGCACTCAGGGCAGACCATATACCACCCCATCTAACAGATAAGGCAGTTATTGTGACTTATAACGGAAACGGATCACAAAGCTCTATAGGAGGTAGCTATAAAAATGGATGGATTGAGACATCAACGGGTTCTTTTGGAAATTTTGCAATAGCTCTCGATACTGTTCCACCAAGAATTGTTCCGGCTTTCAGGGATGGTGATAACCTTTCAGGGAGGGCATATTTAAGAATTACTATCAGTGACAACCTTTCCGGAGTTGCAGACTATAGCGTAAAGATTGACGATAAATGGATACTTACAGCTTACGATCCTAAAAACAGGAGACTTGAAACGGAGCTCAAAGCCGATAAAATATCCAAAGGCAAAAGGCACACTATTGTGATCACTGTTACCGACGGAAGAGGAAACATTAACACTTTAAAAAGTTCATTTATATGGTAAGAATAATCGGACTTATGTCAGGAACTTCACTTGACGGACTTGACATGTGCTATACAGAGTTTAACTTTGAAGATGGTAAGTGGAGTTACACAATTCTAAAGGCAGAGGCCGAGGAGTACCCGGCAGAAATTAAGGAGAAGCTTGCTAGTGCACAAAATATGAGCGCACTGGAGTACGCCCTTTTTAATTCCGATTACGGACTATATCTGGGTTCCAGAGTTAAGTGCTTTATTGATAAATACCATCTTAAACCTGACTATATTGCATCTCACGGTCACACAATCTTTCATCAGCCTGCCAAACGTTTTACAGGCCAGATCGGATCAGGTGCCGGGATAGCGGCAGAAAGCGGAGTTGATACCATATGTGACTTCAGGACAACTGATGTTGCTCTGTGGGGACAGGGGGCACCGCTTGTACCGATAGGTGACCGAAACCTCTTTTCGGAATTTTCATATTGCCTCAATATGGGAGGTTTCTCCAATATCTCATTTAACAGAGGCGAAAAACGGATTGCATATGATATATCACCGGTTAATTATGTACTTAACCACTACACAAGAGCCATTGGTCTTGAGTATGATAAAGATGGAGAGATAGCCCGCAGAGGAGAGGTGGAGAAGAATCTGCTTCAAGCGCTTAATAATCTTGACTTTTACACTAAAAGCGGCCCAAAATCTCTTGGCAGAGAGTGGGTCGAAGAGGTTGTTATTCCTTTAATTGATTCATACGCTCTCACTCTTGAAGATAAGCTGGCAACATTCTGTGAACATGTAGCTGCGCAGATTGGCAGCCATATAGAAGGGGGTAAGGTGTTGCTGACGGGAGGAGGCGCTTTCAATAAATACCTTGTTGAGAGAATGTCGGCAAATGCACCGCAATGTGAATATTTTGTGCCGGATTCCATGACGGTGAATTTTAAAGAGGCCCTGATTTTTGCATTTCTGGGGGCTCTTTATGTACACGATATGCCCAACTGCCTAAGTTCGGTTACAGGGGCAAAGTACGATAATATAGGAGGTGCTCTGTATAAAGCAGGCATTTAACAATAATAATTTTTGGTATCTAAAAATAAATTTCTATTTTTGCAGTCCCAAAAAAGCAACCTCTTACAAGAACACAGGAGTCGGTAATGTTGCGCTAATAAGTTAAAAACAATGGATTTAATTAAAATCGCACAAGAGGCATTTGCCGTAGAGCTGAGTCAGCTACCTGATTTTAAAGCAGGTGATACCATTACCGTTACATACAAAATCAAAGAGGAGAACAAAGAGCGTCTTCAGAAATATCGCGGTGTGGTAATTCAAAGGAAAGGTACAGGTACCACAGAGACCTTTACAGTTCGTAAAATTTCAAATGGAGTTGGTGTTGAGAGAATTTTCCCTATTACATCTCCTTTCATTGATTCAATCGAGGTTAACAAGCGCGGTAAAGTTCGCAGAGCAAGAATTTTCTACCTTAGAAAACTTACCGGTAAAAAAGCTCGTATTAAAGAGAGAAAATACAACGCAGTTAAAGAGGTTGTTTCTGAATAACCAACTGGCTGTAAGCATATTGGCCCCGTAGCTCAACTGAATAGAGTATCTGACTACGGATCAGACGGTTACAGGTTTGAATCCTGTCGGGGTCACAATTCATTCAAAAAAAGTCCGCTATCTTGATGTTAGCGGACTTTTTTTATGTAAAATTTTTTAACTTTAATATAGTTTTCTACTCCTCGTAACACAACTTCCTGTGTTAATGCCTGCAATCGCGGGGAGATATATGACATTATATTCTTAACATAAGGAGGACACTATGAAGCCACTAAGTTTTACAATGATTTTTTTGCTTCTTCTGCTGATATTTGCCGATTGCAGTAAGGAGAGCAGCAAAACCGGAGTGCTAAAGTTTAAAACCAGCAATCCGCTTGTTTCAGGACAGAAAGCAACTAACCAATCGGCAATCTATGGCATGGGTGCCGACAATCCGCCTTTAACAGGACAAACAACAGCATGCAGAACAGTAAGCCTTAGGTTGACTGTCGGAGATGTATGGATATCCAAAGGAGAGGTTAAAGTTGGCCAACCCGATAATCTTGAATGGGTAAGGGTAACAAAGAGTACCAATACACAGGCAAAACTATTTGAAGATATCTCATTCGATGAGGTTGAATTACCGGAGGGTACCTATAAAAGCATTAAAATTACCTTTAAAAATATCTTTTACAGGTATTGTACTCTGGTCTCAAATCCATTAGTTACTTATGAGTTTCTTGAGACAATGGGTTCATATTCCGCTACCTGCGACCCGAATGACCAAAGCTGGGCTAAAACAAATTACTTTGGTCCCGAAGGGAATCACTATTTAGGAGCTGATGGAAAGTTTGCAATGGCAGCTCAGGGAGAAAAAGTGGCTCCTGTTGTTGTAGAAAGCGGAAAAGTTGCTGTTGTAACATGGAGAATGGGTGCAGGAGCAACCGTTCCTTGCACAACTTATATCATTGACGCAAATAACAACCGCCAATGGGACTGCGGAACAGATTCAATGGATTTTGAGTGCCCTCCGGAAGTTAAATATATGTGGGACTTTATCTTTGCCTATCAGTAATAATTAACTCCATCCCCAAGGTTTGCCCGGAGTCTCTACCTCTCTTTTAAGGTCAAAGCGGACAGAGAATAGTCTGTCTGTGTTTACGCGTCTTAAATTATATACAAAATACTCGCCCGGCACAAAATCGATCCACCAGACATTTGTTATTGCTCCGGGAAGCATATCAGCTGTCTCCTGATCTGCCGGGAATATTTGTCTTATTGCAGATCCAAAATTCTGAGTTTTACCTCCGTACATTGTTAACTGGTCAGGAGTGCCGTCAGCATGTCTGTGATCATGCTTCAAAAGGATTCCTGTATCATCTTTTGTGAAGACCCATGTTCTGGAGCTGTCATTACCCACGAAAAAAGGGATGTTAATAACATCTCCCTCGCAGGAGAGGACATGCATCAACAGTCTTTTGCCTGTGAAAGCTGTGTCGTTTGCCGGTGCCGATACTATAACTCCCTCATAAGCCTTTCCCATCAGCTTTTGCAATTCGCTCCAGAATACCTCCTGAGTGGTATCTCTTGCCGAAAGAGCCAACTCACCGGCAATATCAGCCTCTCTTTGAAGAGCGGTGGATTTACGTTTGCTTGGGTCACATGATAAAGTTATCAGAGCAATAACGAACAGGGTAAACAATGTAAGCAGTTGTGCTGAACTCTTGAGTCTTTTTTCCATTTCTTAAGTTTTTAAATTGAAATTTGTATATTTTATTTGCATTAATGTAATGATAACGTTTTATTTAACTAGTAAGTTATCTTTTTTTGAAAAGAGCAGATATTCCCCTGCCAAAATCTTCGAAGCTCTGGTAATCTGTGGTAATACCTCTCATTGCAAAACCGTTACCCTCATCAGCTTCGCTCTGAATTGGATAAATTATCATGAAGTTGTTGCCGGCAAAGTATTTGTCAAGATAATCCGGAATTTTACTCATCTTTCTGTGGTAAGATGGCTTATCTGGTCTGCTCATCACAACAATAAGATTATCGTCGCTTTTAAGCTCTCTGGCCACTATAAGAAAGTCATCCCAGTCTGAAAATCGATGAAATTGTGCCTCAACAGGAAAGCGATTCTGAACCTCCCGGATAAACTTTAAAGTCTCTTCTGAGGCATGAAAATGGAGTTGTGCACCGGTATTTCGACCAATGTTCCATACTCTCATGAGCCATATTGCAAATCCTGCTTCACTCTCGGCTTTTTCAGGAACGATTATAACATGCCTTTTAATTGTAGCGAACGGCTGGGTTGATTTGTAAATAATTGTAGTTGTACCGCACTGTGAGAGTACTCCCTCTGTTATCTCACCCAGAAATGTTGATGAGATAGTTTTTTTGATATGCAAACCCAGAATGAGATCTGTGATTTTGTGCTCTCTTATAACATTTACAATTCCGTTAACCGGATTTATATCATATCTCATTAGTTCGTGCATGTAATTGTCTGTTGCTGCTGCAATAACAGAGGCTCGCTCAAGAATTTTACGTGCATGTTTATCTGCTGCTTCGCTAACCTGATTGTCATCAATTATATTCAGTGCATAGAGCCATTTTCTATTATTGCTGCTTTTTATTGTAAGTCCCAAATTGACAAGTTCATCAGTCGTGTCAAGTGAGTTTATGGGAATTAGAATACGCTCTTTTATCTTACTCTCTTTCTCTGGAGCGCTCTCCTCTTCTAAAGCAATTACCTTAGCGCCACTCTGGGTTACGAATGAAGAGATTGTACAGGTAACCAGAATCATTAAAATTGTGCCGTTAAGAACACTGTCATTTAAAAGTCTAATAGACTCACCATTTTCACCAGTACCAATAATAATGTTGTAACCAACCAGAACGGCAGCAAGGGTTGCAGCTGCCTGAGCATTACTAAGACCAAATATTATATTTCTTTCGGCTTTAGTAAAACCAAAACTTTTTTGAGTAATCCAGGCTGCGGCAAACTTTGAAAATGTGGCTACTACTGTCATAATCAGAGCCACTTTAATGGTTTCAAACCCTGTAAAAAAGACTCTGAAATCTATAAGCATACCTACGCCAATCAGGAAAAACGGAATAAACAAGGCATTCCCGACAAACTCAATTCTGTTCATTAATGGAGAGGTATGTGGAATAAGTCTGTTAAGTGCAAGCCCTGCAAGAAATGCTCCGATGATGGCCTCGATACCCGCGGCTTCAGCTAAAAAACCAGCAAGAAAAACCAACCCTAAAACGAATATGTACTGCAGGGTATTTTCTGTATAATTTTTAAAAAACCATCTTGCGATAACAGGAAAAAGAAAGGTTACAATTAAGCCGAACACAATTACCGAAGCCGACAACTTAAACCAGAACGACCCGTCAACAACTCCGGCTGACATTCCAACAATAACAGCCAAAACAAGGAGTGCCAGTGTATCTGTGATAACTGTGCCGCCAACGGCAATATTTACAGCTCTGTTTTTAATAACTCCGAACTTACTCACTATAGGATATGAGAGTAACGTGTGAGATGCGAACATACTGGCAAGTAAAACAGATGTAGGGATGGAAAAGTTAAGAAGATAAACACCCGACAGAGTTCCTATACTCATTGGAATCAGGAATGTAAGCATGCCGAATATCAGACTCTTGCGACTGTTCTTTTTGAATTCGGCCATATCTATCTCTATACCCGCCAAAAACATTATATAAAGTAGTCCTACGGTACCAAACAGCAATATACTGCTGTCCCTCTCCATAAGATAGAATCCGTTTGGTCCAATAATGGCTCCTGCGATAATAAGTCCTATCAGGTGAGGTATTTTAAATTTGTTGAATATTATAGGAGCAAAAAGTATGATAAAAAGTATCAGGGCAAAAATCAACACCGGGTTGTCCAGCGGAAGATTAAGATCTACTCCTGAGATTTTTAGTGGTATAGTCATATATTAAATTTAAATTAAAGGACTCAGAAGACGGGCAAAGGACTCTTTAATCTGGTTAGATCTGCTCCTTTTTGCCCACTTTAAACTCGCAAGTGGCTTACATTTTTCTGTGTCATTTACAAACTGTTCATCAATTTTCTGAGTGACCTGAGTATTATATATAATACCTGTTATCTCAAAGTTGTAATCAAGTGAGCGGTTGTCCATATTCGCAGAGCCGATTATACAAAATTCTCCGTCTATTGAGATAACTTTAGAGTGGTTAAATCCTCTGGTGTAGAGGTAGACTTTTACTCCTGCTTCAAGCAATTCAGTTGCATAAGACATTGTGCACCAGTGGGCTATACTGGTGTCTGATTTTTCTGATAGCATAATTGATACCTCCACACCGCCCAGTGCCGCAATTTTAATTGCATTAAGAATCGATTCATTGGGTGTGAAGTACGGGGTAATTATGTATATATTCTTTTTCGCCTTGGATATTGCAGCAAAGTAGCACTGCATTATACTTGCCCAGTCGCTGTCCGGACCTGAGGTGATTATCTGACAATGTATGTTTTTGTTACCCGGCTCAAGACTGAAAAAATCTTCTGAAAGGGGCATCGGATAATATTTCTTCCTTTTGTTAAATTGTCTGTTAACAATAAAATATCTGTCCAGAAGGAAGCTTGACTGCATTGAAGCAACAGATTCACCTGTAATCTTAATATGAGTGTCTCTCCATTCAGAAAAGTTTCCGCCATTATAATATCGGTCTGCTATGTTAACACCTCCGATAAAACCAGTTGTGCCATCAACAACAAGAATCTTTCTGTGATTCCTGTAATTAATCTTTGAAGTTGGGGTAAGAAACCTTACAGGTGAGAAGTTAAGCAGCTCAATTCCATTTTTTGTGAGATCGGATTTATATTCCGAAGACAGACTCCAGCAACCTACATCGTCATAAATGACCCTGACCTCTACACCATCTTTGGCTTTAGCGATAAGCAGATTTTTAAACCGGTTGCCCGTTATATCATCTTCAATTATATATGACTGAAGATGAATATGTTGTTTTGCTCCGGCAACAGATGAATACATCGCATCAAGAGCATCCTTGCCATGAAAGTAGATTTCAATATCGGAATTTGTGCCCAGGGTGCTTCTGCTGCTGCGCAGATTTAACATAATCAGCTTTTTATGCTGTTTTAAATGCTCCGGCAAGTACGAAGGATTGGTGCGGAGGTGTTTTAGCTGATTGTTGGCAAAAATTCTTCTTACCCTTTCGTCTCTTACCCCTTTACGGTTATAGATTTTTCTTTTTCTGAAATTTTGACCGAACAGCAGATACACAAGCAATCCCACATAAGGGAGCATGAGCATTACCACTATCCAAGAGAGTGATTTAACCGGGTCCAGTTTTCGGTATATAATTATTATAGATGCGTAGATGGCAATTGCCAGGTACAGCAGGTATAATATGATTGAAAAAAGTTCCCAAAATGGCATTGCTATCTGGTTTTATCATTTACTTTTCTGAGCGAGGTAAAGGATGGCTACTCCACCGGTAAGCGGCAGATAATCGATGTTTGTATAGCCAAAATGTTCCAGTTCGGCAGCAAACTCCTCGTATTGTGGGAATGTGCTGACAGATTGGGGAAGGTAGCTGTATGCCTGACTGTCTTTAGATACTATTTTGCCAATAAACGGCAATATCTTCAGAAAGTAAAGTCCGAAAATCCACCTCCATAATCTGTTTTTTGGAGTTGCAAACTCAAGAATTGCCAGGGTGCCGCCATTTTTTAGAACCCGGTTTATTTCGAGGAGTGATTCACCTCTGTTCTCGAAGTTTCTAATACCAAAACCAATAGTAACAGCATCAAAAGATTTATCGTCAAAGGGTATAGAGTCTGCAGAGGCACACACAAAATCAGGCTCTTTAATTGATTTTAAGGAGCTCTGCTTCATTGAGTACTTATGACATTTGACTTTTGCTACCTCCATCATCTTATCGGCAATGTCAAGCCCTGTCACCTCAATCCCTTTTTTATAAAGAGCAAGCGTCAGATCTCCTGTTCCGCAGGCAATGTCCAAAACCCTTTTTGGGTTTCTGATCATAACCCTGCCGATTAGCTTTTTTCTCCACCTTTTATCAATTCCGAAGGAGAGTAAATGGTTGAGAAGATCATAACTGCCGGCAATGTTATTGAACATCGCGGATATTTTTTCTCTCTCTTTATTTATTTTGAAACTCATTATTAGTCCAGATATTCATTAATATATCCGAAAGAGAGGTCATCCATGCGGAGCTCTCCTTTGGTAACATGGCCCAATAGTGTTATTTCCAGTCCGTTGTTGTAGATATAATCAACAAATTTTCCCTCTTTATCTGCTGTTACGCTCACAAGAATCGCCTGATTTTTGTCATTGAAAAGGAACTCTTTTTCAGGCATTTCAGAATCGGATGTGATGTCAAAGCCAAGTTTTTTAATAGCGCAGCTCTCAATGAGGCCGGCAAACAGTCCTGCTCTGTCTAGAGTGTGAGCACTTGCCAGTAAACCCTGCTCAATAGCATCCAGGACAACCTCAATTGTGGAGCTGTTGTCGTCCTCTTTGCCTTTATAGTCACCAAGAAGGTAGATTGTGTCCCCCTTCTTTCCGAATTTCATTGTCAGTTTGTGGACTCCTTTGCCAAAGATTTCATCATAAGGCTCTTTGGAGTATCCGGAGATGCTTTCATGGAGTTCGGTACTTTGAGAAATTATCTCCGCTATCTCTCTGAGATTTTCTGTCTGAGCAATCTGTTTTTTGAAATTTTCGTTCATTGCAAAAGGTTTTATTTTTTTGCTAAGTTACAAAAAAATATTCTATATTTGCAGTCCCTAAGCCCAGATGGTGAAATTGGTAGACACGCTACTTTGAGGGGGTAGTGCCGGTTACGGTGTGCAAGTTCGAGTCTTGTTCTGGGCACCACCAAAAAGTGAGAGACTCCGCAAACTTATAATGTTGCGGAGTATTTTTTTTATAAAATGGCCTAACTTTACAAACCAATTTTACTGCAAAATGAAAATTGTATTTCTTGATGCCGCAACACTTGGCTCTGATGCCGATTTCACTCCAATTTCCAGCAAAGGAGAGTTGACACTGTATGATTATACTCCATCTGAACTTATTAAGGAGAGGATATCCGGGGCCGAAATTGTTATCGTGAATAAGACTGTGATTACTGCAGATATAATTGATTCGTCGTCAAACCTGAAAAAGATATGCGTAGCAGCTACCGGGATAAACAATATTGATACGGAACATGCTCGCCTTAAGGGAATTCCCGTACTTAACGTTGCCGCCTATTCTACAAAAAGCGTTACACAGATTACATTTTCGGCGCTGCTTTCACTGGCATGCAATATGGTTCAGCATGACAGGGCTGTTAAATGTGGTGAGTACTCAGGAAAAGGAATGTTTACCTGGCTGAATGCCCCTTTTCATGAGCTTAGTGGTAAAAATATCGGTATTATCGGCATGGGTACAATTGGTCAGGAGGTCGCCAAAGTTGCAACCGCTTTCGGAATGAATGTCAGCTACTTTTCAACTTCAGGAACCTCTCATTGTGCTAAGTACCCTTCGCTCTCTCTTGAAGAGTTGCTCAAATGGAGTGATGTAGTATCTGTGCACGCGCCTCTCAATGATAAAACTAACAGACTAATAGGGGAGAAGGAGTTGATTATGATGAAAAAGAGTGCTTTCTTACTTAATATGGGAAGAGGAGGCATTGTTTGCGAAAAGGCTCTGGCGGATGCAATAGACAATGAGGTTATTGCAGGTGCCGCTGTTGATGTGTACACTGTTGAACCAATCCCGGAAGATCATCCGTTTTTGAAAGTTAAAAGGGCTGACAGACTTATTCTTACTCCACATATTGCATGGACAAGCATAGAAGCCAGAGAGGCACTAATAAGAGGTGTAGCGTTAAATATCTGACAGAATGATTTTTAATTTCTCTATTTGAGAGGAGAATCAGGCTCTTTTTTCATGTAATTATACTCCAGACGGTCAACCAGTCTTGGAAAAAACTTATTCAATATAACAACAAGTTTACCCACAGGAGTCAGTACCACCTGTGCTTTTCGTTTAATTACTCCATTGACAAGATGAGAGGCACACTCGCTGGCGCTCATCATCTTACTCTCGTCTCTTGGTGTTTCACCTTGTTTGCTTCCGTCTGAAATGAGTGCCTGCTCTCTTATTTCAGATGCAGTAAACCCCGGAGCAAATATCATAAAGTGTACATTATCTTTAAGGTGCTCAATTCTAAGGGTGTCAATAAACCCAAATACAGCAAATTTAGAGGCAGAGTAACCGGTTCTGGCTGGAAGTCCTTTAAAGCCTGCAATTGAGATGACACCCACTACTGAACCGTTTGTTTTTAAAATATGGGGCAAGGCATATTTTGTACAATATACCGTGCCCCAAAAATTTACATCCATGAGCTGTCTTATAACATTCAGTTCAAGATCTTTGAACATTGCCCTCATGGATATTCCGGCGTTGTTTACTAAAATATCAATACGGCCAAATTTTTCTATTGCCTTATTTATCAGGTTCTCGCAATCACTCTCCTTGGTTACGTCACACATAACAGACATAGCCGGGGTGCTGAGCTGCTTTTCAAGCTCCCGGAGTTTTTCAACCCTCCTTGCAGCCATAACAACCTTGCAGCCTTTAGCAGCAAAGGCCTCTGCTGCAGCCCTTCCAATTCCTGAACTGGCACCTGTGATTATTACAACCTTATCTTTAAGCATTAGAAAATCAATTTGTTATATTGACATGTCCTTCATCTCGTCACTCCTGTAAAGGCCTGCCTGAAGCTTCTTCTGAATCTCTCCAAATGCTTCAAGTGTGTACTGTACATCTTCGAGAGAGTGCATTGCTGTAGGAATAAGACGGAACATAATAACTCCTTTAGGAACAACAGGATAGACAACAACTGAGCAGAAAATCTTATAGTTTGTTCTCAAGTCTACCAGAATATTTGTGGCCTCCGGGATATTTCCTTCAAGAAAAACTGGAGTAACGCATGCCTCAGCTTTACCGATATTGAACCCTCTCTCTCTTAAACCTTTTTGCATTGCACGGGTTACGGTCCAGAGTTTTTCCCTAAGTTCAGGCATTGATCTGATCATATCCAGTCTCTTTAACGCACCCTCTACTAATGGCATAGGAAGTGATTTTGCGTAAATTTGAGAGCGAAGGTTATATCTCAGATAGTTGATAATATCTTTAGGTCCTGCAACAAAGCCGCCTATACAAGCCATTGCTTTTGCGAATGCCCCAAAGTAGAGGTCAATCTCCTCCATGCAGTTGTAGTATTCAGAAGTACCTCTTCCGTTGTCACCCATAACACCAAAACCATGAGCATCATCTATCAGTATTCTAAACTGATACTTCTTCTTGAGCTCAACAATTTTGTCCAGGATACCAAGGTCTCCGGTCATTCCGTAAACACCCTCTGTTATGAGGAGAATACCACCACCTGTCTCGGCAACAATTTTTGTTGCTCTTGCAAGTGCCTTTTCACACTTTTCAATATCGTTGTGAGGATAGACAATTCTCTGACCCATATGCAGCCTTACACCGTCCATAATACAGGCATGAGCTTCTGAATCATAAACTATTATGTCGTGTCTGTTAACTAGTGCATCGATAGTGGATACCATTCCCTGATAACCAAAGTTGAAGAGATAGGAGTCCTCTTTCAGTTCAAATTCGGCGAGCTCTCTCTCAAGTTGTTCATGAAGTGCTGTCTGGCCTGACATCATCCGGGCTCCCATAGGGTATCCAAGCCCCCACTTTTCAGTTGCCTCTGTATCAGCTTTTCTTACTTCGGGATGGTTGGCAAGACCAAGATAGTTGTTGAAGGTCCAAGCCAAAACCTCAGTTCCGTTGAATGTCATTCTTGGCTGAATCTGACCCTCCAGTTTTGGAAACATGAAGTAACCGTGGGCCTTTTTACGATATTGTCCCAAAGGACCGCCTTCGTCGTTCTTTATCCTTTCAAATATGTCCATTGTTTATGTTTGTTAAGTGTATCTTATTCTTTGTCCGATTCTTAGAATTGATGTCCTTTTAATTCCGTTGAGCGAGCACAGTTTTGCTATGGATATTCCGGTTCTCTGAGAAATTCTTCCAAGTGTGTCGCCTCTTCTGACGGTCCAGAAGCGAATCTTGTCAATCTCTTTCTTATACTCAAAGTGTTGTGAATTTAGAGCCAGAATCTGATTTTTAAGCACAAAGGAGTTAAAGTCGATTATGTCGTTTGGATTAATGGGATTTCCAAGATATCTGACTTCAAAGTGGAGATGATATCCTGTTGACCTGCCTGTATTACCGCCCAATCCGACAGGAGTGCCTGCACCTAATGTGTCTCCAGGTTTAACAGTTATCTTATTAAGGTGAGCATAAAGAGTCTCAAGACCGTTGAAGTGTCTTACCAGAACATAGTAGCCATAGTCTCTGGCTCGTTTGGTAATCCTGACAACTCCGTCGAATGCGTTATAGACACTGTCCCCTTTGTGAACCTTAAGATCTATGCCATAGTGGTGTCTCCACCTTCTGAATCCGAAATTTGATGTTACATAACTCTGCACAGGAGTGAAAAAACTGCTAAGATCAATTTTAACGGTATCTTTCATGTCAACCAGATTCACCTGATAGGGATTAATCTTTGTATCGCTCCAGATATCGTACTCTTCCGGCATTTCAGAAAAGTCAATTGATCTGAGATAATCTGAGATAGGGACTATTACTTTTCTGATGCCATAACGGATTATTGTATCGGTCAGAACTGCATTATACGGGACAAGTTCAGGTAGAGATGGAGTTAAAACGTCTGATATTATATTTATTGTAGCTTTTTTTCTTATGGAAAACGCATCTGCATCTGTGAATGATGCAAATATTAGTATCGGTATAAGTATTGCTTTAAACAGACTATGCATCAATATTTGCGTATTTGGCGTGTGTTTCAATAAATTCCCTTCTTGGAGGAACCTCGTCACCCATTAGCATTGAGAAGATTCTGTCAGCCTCAGCTGCATTATCTATACTAACCTGACGTAAAAGTCTGGTTTCAGGATTCATTGTCGTATCCCACAGCTGAACAGCATTCATCTCACCCAAACCTTTGTAACGCTGTACATGTACACCGCTCTCCTTGCCTTTGCCTATCTTCTCTATAGCCTCTTTTCTCTCATCTTCACTCCAGCAATACTGCTCCTGCTTACCTTTTTTTACTAAGTAAAGCGGAGGAGTTGCAATGTAGACATAACCGTTTTTGATAAGATCCTGCATAAAGCGGAAAAAGAATGTGAGAATCAAGGTCGCTATGTGACTACCGTCCACGTCGGCATCGGTCATAATTATTACCTTGTGATATCTGAGTTTTGAAATATTTAATGCCTTGCTATCCTCTTCGGTTCCAATAGTAACTCCAAGAGCAGTATAAATATTTCTTATCTCTTCACTTTCAAATACTTTATGCTCCATTGCCTTCTCCACATTGAGAATTTTACCTCTTAATGGAAGAATTGCCTGAAAGTTTCTGTCTCTGCCGCTTTTTGCTGTTCCACCTGCGGAGTCTCCCTCAACAAGGAATATTTCACAAACAAACGGATCTCTGTTAGAGCAGTCTGCCAGTTTTCCGGGAAGACCCGAACCTGACATAACGGTTTTTCTCTGAACCATCTCCCTAGCTTTTCTGGCAGCATGCCTTGCAGTAGCGGCAAGAATAACCTTGTCTATGATATTTCTGGCATCCTTTGGGTTCTCCTCAAGGTAATTTTCTAAAGCCAGCGTAGTTGCCTGAGATACAGAGGCTGTAATCTCTGAGTTACCAAGTTTTGTCTTTGTCTGCCCTTCGAACTGAGGTTCTGCAACTTTAACTGAAACTATGGCAGTTAGACCTTCACGGAAGTCGGCAGCATCAATTTCAAATTTTAACTTTGCAAGTAATCCGTTCTTCTCGGCATAATTTTTCAGTGTTGTTGTGAGACCTCTTCTGAAACCGGTAAGGTGAGTTCCTCCCTCAATAGTGTTAATGTTGTTTACGTAAGAGTGGATATTCTCTGCAAATCCGCTGTTGTATTGCATTGCAATCTCAATTGGAACACCTGTTTTGTCTGTCTCAAGATATATTGGATGTTCAGTAAGCTTGTCCCTGGTTCCGTCAAGATACTGAACAAATTCCAGCAACCCTTTCTCTGAATAAAATACTTGTGCGTTGCCGGTTTTCTGCTCGCCCTCAAACCCATTCTCTCCCTCTTCAACGGCTCTCATATCGGCAAGAGTGAGTCTGACTCCTTTATTTAAAAAGGCAAGTTCTCTCAGACGAGTGGCGAGAATTTCGTAATTATAGGTTGTACCCATCACGAATATTTCAGGATCTGGTTTGAAAGTTATCTCTGTCCCTCTCTTGTCAGAATCTCCAACAACTGTGACAGAGTATTGAGGAACACCCCTTGAGTACTCCTGACGGAAGTGTTTGCCGTCCCTGTGAATATCTGCAATCAGGTGTGTTGAGAGCGCATTTACGCAGGATACACCCACACCGTGTAATCCGCCTGATACTTTATACGAATCTTTACTGAATTTACCACCTGCATGTAGCACTGTGAGCACAACCTCAAGGGCCGAACGTCCCTCTTTCTCGTGCATGTCTGTAGGAATTCCTCGCCCGTTATCTTTTACGGTAACAGAGTTATCTGCATTTATTATTACTTCTATATCTGTGCAGTAGCCTGCAAGGGCCTCATCTATTGAGTTGTCAACTACTTCGTAAACCAAGTGGTGCAGCCCTCTGGATCCAACATCTCCGATATACATTGACGGTCTTTTTCTAACCGCCTCCAATCCTTCCAATACCTGAATATTCTCTGCGGAGTACTGGTTTCCGGCTGCAATGGGTTCTTTTTCCATCATATTTTGTCGCTAAATTTAAAGAAGACAAAGATATGAAAAAGGGATAAAAAAACCTAATAATTTTNNAAGAAATTATTAGGTGTAAATATAGTTGTAAATAGTTTAATATCAGAATTTTAAATTCAGACCAACCCCTCCGTTTATCCCCGGAAGAGCGTAGTGTGACATAAATACAGCACGTGAGTTTAAAACATTGTTAACCTTGACAAAGAGAGAGAGATTTTTATTGTGTACATACGTCAGTTCCAGATTGGCAATTGCATACGAAGGAATGTATGTTCTTTCAGGAATATACTGAGATGAGAAAATATTCTGGAAAATCAATGCCGGACTCTTTTTGCGGTATTCTGCATCAAAGTTGAGTACTATTCTCTCTCTCCAGTTGTACCTGAAATTTGTCCTGATTTCGAGAGGAGAGGAGTTGTAATGGTTATTTGTCATATTGTTTTCGTCCCTGAATCCGAAAAAATCGAATCCCGCACCGGCCTCAAGGCGGTCTGAATTCCAGGAGAGTTCCGCTCCGATTCCGGTTCGCTTTTCATGTGCATACAGTGCATCATAACTGTTCCCCGGCAAATTTGTACCGGAGTACTGCCCCGGAATGGAGTAATAGTATATCTGATTATTGTATTCGTAATAACCTCCGTACAGATTAAAAGAGAGCCTTTCAAACACCTTACCCTTAAAACCTCCTCTGGCTATCACAGGTTGCTCTGTGTTTTTAATGTCTATACCGGGATGAATCCAGGGATTCTGCTCTAAAAGCTTTGTATATGTATTGAAATTATTCTTTCCGTCTACTCCTGCGTATATCCACAGCTTATCTTTAACTACCCCGAATGATGCCAGACCTCTGAAATAGATGTTGTACTCTTTTTCTGTATTCTCCCACCAGATATTATATTTTATGCCTGCTTCAAAATCCCATCTGCCCCTTTTAAATATGTACCTTGGGTGTAATTCAAGGTTTGCCCTGAGAGGAGCATCCGGGCCATTATAGGTTGATTGCTCATATGTTATACCGGCAATTATCTTATTGAAGTTTTTAAAACCGGCACCTATAAGGGCAGACAGATTAAGATTATTTTCACTTACATCTTTTTTTGTGAATGTTTCAGGTAAACCTGCAAATGTAAACCTTGCATCACCTTTGAGAGCAGAGTAGCCGACATTTAACCCGTAAATAAATGTATTGGGGTCAGGATCTGATGATTTTACGAAGAAATTTGCTGAATAGATATTGTTTCTGCCTGATAGTGAGTCCTTCATGTAAGATCTCGAGTGCGGTTCAAAAAGTCCGGAGTAGCTGTTCAGGCTATTCCGGAAAGAGCCGCTTACCCCCGATTCACCTCTTTTCCACTTATATGAAAATTTTACTCCTGTCTGGTTGTTATAGGAGGGGGCGTAGTACTGCTGATCGCCCTGTTTAATTTTGTTCCCCTCTATAACTGTTTGGTTTAGATTGCCATGATAGGACTCATGATTTCCGTACACTAATAAAGAAAGTGACTTGGGCAACCTTGGTTGAAGATAAAATGACCCGTATGGGTTTAGGGGAAAATTACTGCCGGCACGGATGAAAAGCACAGGACTCTTTGCCTTTGCTTCGCTCTCAATAGAGGCAGATGGCAGGGGGGAAAACTCGTACAGATCTTTAATTGGCTTGTCAAATATTGTGTACCTGAAGCTCATGTCAAAGATTCCCAGTGAATCAGCAAATGAACTGAAAAGCTTACCTTTGGTTATCTCAAGCAATCTTGCATCATAGTCACGTCTTACCTCAAGGGTGGGGTCAATCCTCTGCTGTGCAAACATTAGTGTAGAGACACTTAGGAGCAGTGCTGTGTATTTTAGTTTTAAATATTTAGTATTTTTCATAAGGCCATCTATTTTCTTTCAGAAATTTTTGTAAGTCTCATTTTAAGCTGCTCTTCTATATCATCTTTTTTCTGAGGTTTGTAAGAGTCAAGTATGCTCTTGTAGGTCGCC
This sequence comes from Bacteroidales bacterium UBA5548, assembly GCA_002425935.1. Taxonomy (GTDB): domain Bacteria; phylum Bacteroidota; class Bacteroidia; order Bacteroidales; family UBA932; genus Bact-08. The sequence continues at coordinate 20,584 of DINE01000009.1, forward strand.
TCTGCCTGATCCCAGTTATCTCTCTCGGCAAATGAGTCGCCGAGCAGAATATAACTTTTTGCCAGCCAGTAACTTTGTGGACTTCTGCTGTCCGCAAAGGAGTATACATCTTTCTCCACTTTCTGGAAATCACCTTTGTCGAACGAGTCGGAGATTAACAGGTAGGCACTCTCTGCACCCTCCGGGGTTACTTTGTTTCTTGCAAGATCGGTAAGGTAAGGCGTCGCCTTGGTTCTGTCTCCTAAAAGCCAGTATGATTTTGCGATAACATATTTAACCCTTGTTCTCTCCTGATCGGAAATTCCGAAACTCTCGCTTCTCTGACCTTCTGCGATAGCATTTTCATACTGTTTGTCCATGAAAAACGAGTTCATCTTTCCAAGCTGTGCCTCTATCTTGTTGTTGTCAAGTTGAGCGATTCTGCTAAGTGTTGAGTACGCTTTCCCTGCCTCCCTGTAGTTCTCTATCTGATAGGAGATTCTTGCATAATTGAGTGTTGCAAGCTCGGTGAAAGAGCCCTCTCCGGTCTCCATTACTTTAAGGAAAGCGTCGAGCGCCAGCTCGGGTTTTCCGGTTTTCTGATATGATTCGCCAAGATAGAAATAGGCCTGAGGGGCTTTGCCTCCTTTAGGATAGCTTCTTAAAAAAGAGTTCAGTGAACTAACAGCCTGAGCAAAGTTGCCTGATAAAAAGTGTTTCTCGGCAGAACTGAAGAGAATCAGTTCACGCTCATCAGTCGTTCTTACTTTAGACAAGCCAAGTCCGTCCAGAAATGCAAGAAACTCCTCGGCTCTCCCCTGGTCCTGATAAATATTCTCAAGTCCCGCTATAGCTGCAGATGCCTCGGGAGATTGAGGCGCCTGTTCCAGAATCCTTTTGTAATATTCTGCTGCATTGGTGCTTTCGCCTCTGTTTAAGGCAATAAGACCCAGTTCAAGAAGTGCCTTTGGATAGAAATGAGTTGTAGTGAATTTATCTCTCAGTTCTGTGAAATACTCTGTTGCCTCTGAGTAGCGTCCGGTTTGAACAAGTGTCCGCCCAAGTTCGTAAAGAACTTCGGGGTAGAGGTGTTGCCCAAGATTTGCCGAGACCAGCTCTTTAAGAAGGGATGACTTTCTGTTATCGTCGCCAAGAAGACCGTAAGCTATTGCCATCTGATAAGATGAGTACTGCTTAAGCGCCGGGTTGCTGTTGCTTACACCCGAAAACGCAGTAATTGCCTCGGTATATTTTCTCTGCATAAACAAACAATCTCCAAGTCGTGTAACAGCTTCATCTGCATACAAAATATCACCCTTTGGCAGGTTTAGGTAACGTTTAAACCAAGCCTCAGCCTGTTCGAAATTTGCAAGTTTAAAGTATGAATAGGCAAGGTTATACAACGAAGTCGGGTACTCCCTGTTGCCTTTAAATGTGTTGTTCCTTGTTGCCAGTGCCAGATTTATGTCAACCGAGCGCTGGAATTTATTATCACGGTAATAGGCCTCTGCCAGCCAGAACTGGGTTACATTTAGCAGGTTATTGTTGTAGTTCCCATTTGTTACAGATAGTTCGAATACGGGGATTGCCTCTCTGTAGGCACCCAGATTTACTAACTGCATTCCTCTCAGAAAGGTTGCCTTTTGCAGATTGATAATATCTTTTGAAGATGGATTCCTGATTGTACGCAAAACATCAATTGCCGATTTATAGTCCTGTCTTAAAAGGTATGATGTGGCAATGTAATTTTGTATTTCATTGTATTTATGCTCTGTAGGTGCGTATGTGTCGAGGTAGCGTCTGAAAACGGTAATATCGGAATTCAGATCAAATGAGAGTTTTGCGTAGTTGAACATTGCATCCTCTTTGATTGTAAGATCGTGCATTCCCTCTGATGCATATCTGAAACTTGCAAGGGCCTCTACTTTGTTTTTAATCTCGATGTAACATCTTCCAAGGTGATAAGCTGCATTTTGGGAAAGGGAGTCATCTTCTCCCAGAACCTGCCTGAGTATCTCAATTGCCTGATCAAATTTTTTCTGCGAGTAAGCAATGATGCCTGCGTAGTAAATATCTTTTCTTGTGAGAGTTCCGCTCTCTGCTGAGTATTTGTCAAAATAAAACTGTGCCTTCTCTGTGTTTCCAAGCGCAAAAAATGATTCAGAAACAACTCTTGCCGTCTTGATTCTGAGCTCTCCTGTAAGTTGATTGTAAAGAGATTCCCCGTTCTGAATTACAAATTGGTACTCCTTAAGCATAAACCTGCTTTCAAGAATATAATATTTAGCCAGAAGTGTAAAGCGAGGATCTTTTTCAATTTTTCCAAAAAGTTCTGTAGCCTTTTTGAAGTCCCTCTTCATATACTCTATGTGTGCTGAGTAATAGATTGCCGGATTTGAGTAGCTCCCGAATGGCAGTCTGCCTACAGCCGCAAAGCAGTCGAAGGCTTTTTGGTTATTTCCTGTGCGGAGATTTGCGTACCCGTATTTAAAATAATACTCTGCCTTTTGGGAGGCAGGGAGCATTTTGGGGTCAATTTCTGAAAGAATAGTTAATGCTTCGGTGAAATTACCTGTATTGAAGTAGTATGAACCATACTTAAGGTCAATTTCATTCATTTTAACTGTCTCAGGAAAATCCTGCTTTAACTTTCTGACTCTGTAATCGATATCAGGTCTTGACATCTCAATCGTAATGAGTGTAAGATAGCTCTCAATAAAAGAGACCGAAGCTTTGTCGGTTGGGTCTGCTCTTTGCAATAACTCTGTAAACTCCTTTTCAGCTGCACTAAATAATCCTTTATTGTAAAGATTTACAGCCTCTTTATACTGGCGGGATACTTTTCCCGGGAGTTGTGCGTTTAATATATTGTTAACCGGAAGTATTAGCAGAGCAGACATCAGCAGCATCATACCTCTCCATTGTTTGATTCCCATTGCAGATTGTTTTAATTAAATGGCAGTTTAAACCCCAAATTTAGTAAATTTGCCTTTATAAACACAGAAAAAATGACTTCAGACAGATCACTTCCCATTATACAATTTTTTGATGCTGACATTGCCAAAGAGGAGAACCTGATAATTTCAGGACTGAACTTGTCTGTTAACAGGGGTGACTTTGTTTATCTGCTTGGAAGGGTAGGGAGCGGAAAGACCTCGATTATAAAAAGCATAATTGCCGAAACTCCATTAAAATCGGGACGTGCTAAGGTTGCAGGGTTCAGTCTGGAGAAGATAAAACAAAAAGAGATACCCTTTCTAAGAAGAAGAATTGGGGTTGTTTTTCAGGATTTCCAACTTCTTACAGACAGATCTGTTTACGATAATCTCCGCTTTGTTTTGCTGGCTACAGGCTGGACAAGGGGCAGCGATATCGATCAGGCCATTAAAGAGTGTCTGGAGAGTGTGGATATGTTAAGAAAGAGTCATAAGATGCCACATCAGTTATCAGGCGGTGAACAGCAGCGTGTTGCAATCGCACGCGCACTTCTTAACAATCCGGAAATTATTCTGGCTGATGAACCTACCGGAAACCTCGACTCCGAAACAGCGGGAGAGATAATGGATCTCCTCACAAACATTCACAAACTTTATGAGCCAGCAATAATATTCGTAACTCATAACAGGGCTCTTATGAAGCGTTACCCTGGAAGGGTGCTTATCTGTGAAAACATGAGCTGCCGCGAAATTGAGATTTCTCAGGAGATTGACTTTTCCCAGTTGCTTGACATTTGGTAAAAGGATGACAACCAAAGAGAGATACACTGCCGTAATCGACTGGTTCCTGAAAAATATGCCGGATGTCAGGAGTGAGCTAAATTACAGCAATCCCTATGAGCTTGTTGTAGCAGTAATTTTATCGGCTCAATGTACCGATAAGAGGGTAAACCTTGTAACACCACATTTTTTCAAAAAATTTCCAGATGTGCAAAAGCTTGCATCTGCGACTGAAGCAGATATATTTGAAGTAATTAAATCTGTTACCTACCCAAACAGTAAGAGTAAAAATCTTCTTGGGATGGCAAAACTTCTCCGTTTGGAGTACAATTCAGAGGTGCCGTCTGACACAGAGTTACTTCAAAAGTTACCGGGTGTAGGCAGAAAAACTGCAAATGTTATTGCATCAGTACTATTTAATAAGCCTGTTATAGCGGTTGATACTCATGTTTTTAGAGTTTCCCTAAGAGTGGGACTCTCCTCTTCGGATACACCTATTGGTGTTGAGCTTGATCTTACGGCCAATATACCCGAAAAATTAAGGGCAACTGCACACCATTGGCTGATTTTGCATGGCCGGTATGTGTGTGTTGCCCGTAAACCTAAATGTGAAAGTTGCGGATTATCTCCCTTCTGTCTCCATTACCATAAGACCGGCGGGGCAAATCTCCATAAAAGTGGCGCCGTTTGACGGTCCGAAACTGCCTCCCACAACTCCGATCATATCCTCTTTTGTGAATCTGTTTTCGTCCAGAAGAGTGTTTATAGAATTTTTAATAAACTCATCCTTGCTGGCAGTGGGATCCATAGAATAAGCATGTACACCGTATGAAAGTGCAAGTTCTCTCATTACATAAGGGGTGTAACACATTGCGTATATTGGTGTTTTAGGGCGGAACGCCGAAAGGTATCTCCCTGTCCTCCCGGTCCTTGTGTCAAACACCATTGCAACAATCGGGAGTTTTCTTGTAGCACTTACGAGCTGACAGCTCAGAACAGCAGCAACCGGGTGAGTAATGTCCATTAATTCAAGAGAGTAAGATGGCTTCACCTGACACTCAATCTCATTTGCTATTTTTGTCATTGTCCTTACTGCCTCAGCTGCATATTTACCGTTAGCAGTCTCTCCGCTTAGCATAATTGCATCGGTGCCCTGATATATTGCGTTTGCAACGTCGCTAACCTCTGCTCGTGTAGGGCGCGGGTTTTCGATCATTGAGTGAAGCATTTGTGTTGCAATGATAACCGGCTTTTTTCGCTCCTGACACTTTTTGATGATCTGCCTCTGAATAACCGGAATTTTTTGATATTCTATCTCTACTCCAAGGTCTCCCCGTGCAACCATTGCACCGTAGCAGTGAGAGAGAATCTCGTCAATATTGTCGACCCCCTCCTGATTTTCGATCTTGGCAATAATCTTAATATGGCTGTTGTGCTTGTCTAGAATTTTCTGTACTTCAATAAGATCCTTTTTGTTTCTGACAAATGAATGTGCTATAAAATCAATATCATTTCTGATAGCCCAAAGTATATACTCTTTGTCCCTGTCGGAAATGGAAGGGAGGTTAACCTGTACATTGGGAATATTGATGCTCTTTCTACCCTTTATTGTGCCATCGTTATTAGCATTACAATATAGTCTTGTCGCGCTTTTTTTAACAACAGTAAGTGAAATCTCACCATCGTCAATAAGAATATTCGATCCGACAGGAATTTCTGGAACAAGGTGGTTATAATTTGTGTAGAGCAGACCGTTCCCGGATACTCCAAGAGGGTTGTCTTCAAATATAACCTCATCACCTGTTTTTACAAAAAAGCCTTTGTCCTCTGACATATTGGTGATTCTGATTTCCGGACCCTTTGTGTCTACAAGTATGGCAATTTTATCCGACACCTTTCTTGTGTTCTCCACAATCGGAAGCGATGACTCAAGTGTAGTATGTGCAGAATTGATTCTCACCACATTCATCCCCTCATTATATAATCCCTTTATAAATTCAACGCTGCAGTTTCTGTCCGAAACAGTGCAAATAATCTTGGTTTTCTTTTCCGCCATAATTCTTCTAAATTTGTATGCAAAAGTAATTCATTTTATTTGAAAAGGTCTTTTAATAATAATTTAATAGCCGACTTCGCCTCTTATCTGAGACTGGAGAGATCTCTCTCATTAAACAGTATAAATGCATATTGTTCCGATATTTCAAAACTTATTGTTTTTCTGGAGACCTCCCCCGATAACGGAGGCATTTTCAGCCCGGAATCGGCAACCCCGCAGGTGCTCTCCACATTTATCGCAACCCAGCACAGCAAAAACCTCTCCAAAAGATCACAGTCAAGACTCATAAGTTCTTTAAAAGCCTTTTTCAGGTTTCTTGAACTGGAGGGGAGGATAAAGGAGAGTCCTGCTGAAATGCTTGATTTTCCAAAAGTTAAGCAATATTTGCCAGTAGTTTTATCGGTTGAAGAGGTAGAGAAAATTATTTATGGAATAGACCTTTCACAAGAGCAGGGACACAGAAACAGGGCAATAACCGAGATGCTTTATTCATGCGGACTAAGGGTGAGCGAACTTGTAAATCTAAGAATTTCTGACCTCTTCTTTAAGGAGGGCTTTATAAGGGTAACAGGTAAAGGGAGCAAGCAGAGACTGGTACCTGTGGGTGCTCCTGCAGTTTCTGCGGTTAATCTCTATCTTGAACTGAGAAAGCTACTCCCTTTTAACAGAAAAAATGAGGACACACTCTTCCTTAACAGACGCGGGGGAAAATTGAGCCGGGAAATGGTATTTCTTATTATAAAAAGTGAGGCCAAAAGAGCCGGTATTGTTAAGGAGATCTCTCCTCACACTTTCAGACACTCATTTGCAACACACCTTGTTGAAAATGGTGCCGACCTGAGAGTGGTTCAGCAAATGCTTGGTCATGAAAGCATTCTGACTACAGAGATATATACACATGTCAATAGTGAGAAGTGGCGGGAGGGAATTTTAAGATGCCATCCAAGGGCAAAATCCCTCTAAGATGTTATATTTGCAAACGTAATAAAAAAGATTTTATATGACGATAAAATATACTGCTATTTTAACTGTTTCAATTTTAGCTATATCGATTTCTTCAGTGAACCTTGCGGGCATGGATCCCCCCACCGATACAAATGGGAGTAGTTCGAAATATGCAGAGCGGGATACGCTTAAACCCGTAAACCTAAACACCGCAGTTGTCACGGCAAACAAGACAAGAGTTAGAAGAAATAATGTTCCCCTCACGCTTTCGGTCATCGAAAGGGATGATATTGAAATGGCCGGTCACAGCTCTGTGCTGCCGGTTCTTTCGCTGAACGTTCCCGGACTTTTTGTAACTCAGAGAGGAGTGACGGGGTTTGGTGTTTCAGAAGGAGCTGCTGGCGTCATTAATATCAGAGGTGTGGGCCAGGGCAATAAAGTTCTAATGTTACTTGATGGTCAACCTCAGTGGGCAGGAATTTTCGGACACGCTTTGCCGGACTTGTATCTCTCTTCAGATGCCGAAAGGGTAGAAGTTATAAGAGGTCCAGGATCACTACTCTATGGCTCTAATGCGATGGGAGGAGTGGTCAATATAATTACCCGCAACCATTCAGACGAGGGGAGAATAACTCGTGCAGGTGTCTCATATGGCTCATATAACACACAAAAATATTCAGTAAATAACGGATATAAAAAAGGAGGTTTTACCTCTTTTGTATCGGTCAATCGAGAGTCAACAGACGGTCACAGAATAAGATCCGGTTTTGATATAACAAACGGATTTATTAAAGCCGGTTACGATATCAGCAAGAGCTTTTCAATTAGTGCCGATGTCTCTCTTGCAAAGATAAATAACCAGAATCCCGGCCGTGCCGATGATCCGATGATAGATAATATCATGGATATTTTAAGAGGATCGGCTGCAATTATTCTAGAGAACCGCCATAAGTATGGTTCAGGAGCATTGCATCTTTTTACCAATATGGGTGAGCACACAATTAATGATGGATATAAGATTGGAGGCAGCCCAAGGAACTATCTGTTCAATTCAAAAGATTTTAATACCGGAGTGATGCTTTATGAGAATATCAGGTTATTCAAAGGCAACTCTTTTACATTCGGGTTTGATTATAAAAAGTGGGGAGGTGAAGCATGGAATTCACCTATTGCCAGCTCGTCGACCTATAACCGTACAACCCTTGTAGACAAAGAGGTTGATGAAGCAGCAGGATACATTGTTCTGCAACAGGATTTTTTCTCAAATCTCACTCTCAACGGAGGATTAAGGGTTGAGTATAACTCTGTATTTGACGTTGCATTTATCCCTCAGATTGGAGTTAGTCTTAAGGCTACACCGGTTAATACGATAAAGGCATCAATATCTAAGGGATACAGAAGCCCCAACATACGTGAACTATATATGTTTCAGCCAAGAAACCCTGAATTGCTGCCTGAGAACATGATTAATTTCGAACTATCTGTCGGGCATACAATGTTTGAATCAAATCTTTCGGCCGAACTTTCACTTTTCTACATAGACGGATGGAATATGATTCAGACGGTTGTGATTAACGGTATTCCAAAGAATCTGAATACAGGCCTTTTTGAAAACAAAGGTTTGGAACTTCAGGCTAGTTACAGAATTAAACACAACCTTCGTACAGATTTTAATTACAGCTATCTAAAAACATCTAAACCAATTCTGGCAGCTCCGAAACACAAACTGTTTGCCTCAGTTGCATACTCACCTGGTGATCTCTTATTAAGCTTTAATATGCAGCATATCGGAGGGTTGTATCTGAATACTGCAACTCGGGCTCAGGAGAGTTATACACTTTTCAGCACCAGAGCCTCTTACAAATTCGACTTTAACAAGATTAAGACAAAATTTTTTATTTCAGGTGATAATATTACTAATGTATTATATTCTGTAAATGAAGGATTTCCTATGCCCGGTATTACAATTTCGGCAGGATTTGATATAATTTTTTAGCGTAATATTATAAAAATACTTATATTCGCGGCTGAAATCATTTAACCCATAACACATTTTCAAAAATGAAAAAACTTTTCGTATTGTTCGTTGTAGCCGGGCTGGCTCTAACATCGTGCGGCAGTAATGCACAACAAGAAGAAGTAACTGAACCTCAAGCAGATACTACAGCTGTACAGGCTTCAGACAGCACAGCTTGCTGCCCAGACAGCACAGCAGTTAAACCTGTAGAGACTGTTGTTCAATAGTTACCATCTTAAATCAGACAAAAAAGAGGTGTATCAACTGATACACCTCTTTTTTTAAATTATTTCATAACATTACTCCCACTCAATTGTTGCAGGCGGTTTTGAAGATATATCATAGACGACTCTGTTCACACCTTTAACCTTATTTATAATGTCATTTGATACCTTTGCAAGAAATTCGTAAGGAAGGTGAACCCAATCAGCAGTCATCCCGTCTGTAGAGGTTACTGCCCTTAGAGCAATTGTGTATTCGTAAGTTCTCTCATCTCCCATTACTCCAACACTTTTTATTGGCAGCAAAATTGTTGCAGCCTGCCAGACACTGTCATATAAATTACTCTCTCTTAGAGATTTGATAAAAATGCTATCTGCCTCTTTAAGAATAGCCAGTTTATCAGGGGTAACCTCTCCAAGAACTCTTATTCCCAGACCGGGACCCGGAAAAGGGTGTCTCGAAATAAGTTCAGTTCTAATACCAAGTGCCCTGCCTACTCTCCTGACCTCATCTTTGAATAGTGATCGTAATGGTTCAACAACCTTTAACTTCATAAAATCCGGAAGACCCCCAACGTTGTGATGAGATTTGATTGTTGCAGATGGACCGTTTACCGAGACAGATTCTATAACATCTGGGTAAATTGTGCCCTGTGCAAGCCACTTTGCATTCTCAACCTTGTGAGCCTCTTTGTCAAAGGTCTCTATAAATACTCTTCCAATTGCCTTCCTCTTATCTTCAGGGTCAGATATCCCCTTTAGGGCATCAAGAAATTCATTTGATGCATCAACTCCTCTGACATTGAGACCCATATCCTGATATGAGTGGAGTACGCTTTCGAACTCATCTTTCCTGAGCAAGCCGTTATCAACAAAAATGCAGTGCAGATTTGAACCTATTGCCTTGTGAAGAAGAACTGCAGCAACAGTTGAGTCAACACCACCCGAAAGCCCTAAAATGACACTTTCGCCTCCGATCTTCTCTTTTAACTCATTAACAGCTGTTTCGATAAATGAAGCAGGGGTCCAGTCGCCTTTGCATCCGCAAATGGTCATTACAAAGTTTCCAAGAAGGGCTGCTCCCTGTTCTGTGTGGTAAACTTCCGGATGGAACTGTAATGCGAATGTATCTTCGCCCTCAATTCTGTATGCAGCGTTGGTTATATCTCCGGTTGAGGCAACAGGCACAGCACCTGAAGGGAGCTTTGCAATTGTATCTCCATGAGACATCCAAACCTGAGAGTTGTCAGATATGTTTTTAAATAACGGACAACCGGTATCGTTAATTTTTAAAATTGCTCTCCCGTACTCTCTTGCCAATGAGGGATTAACCTCTCCGCCAAACTTATGCGCCAGGTATTGAGCTCCGTAACATATTGCAAGCAGAGGTAGTTTTCCTTTAATATGGCTCAAATCGGCCACAGGAGCCTGCGGGTCTCTAACCGAAAAAGGGCTTCCCGAAAGAATTACCCCTTTAATGTCTGGTGTTATTTCCGGAATTTTGTTGAAAGGGACAATTTCGCAGTAAACATTCAACTCTCTCAACCTCCGGCCAATCAGCTGGGTAAATTGCGATCCAAAGTCAAGAATAAGGATTTTTTCGGTCATCGGGCTCTATATTTTCATAAATTTAAACCGCAAAAGTAGAAAAAATATTACTTTTGCGACCTTGATTATGCAAAAAATACGAAACATTGCCATCATAGCTCACGTTGACCATGGCAAAACCACACTAGTGGACAGAATGATCCTCCAGGCAAAATTATTCAGAGATGCCGGTAAAATGGGGGAGTTAATAATGGACAGTAACGATCTTGAAAGGGAGAGAGGAATAACAATCCTTGCCAAGAATATGTCTGTACCATATAAGGACTATAAAATTAACATCATAGATACTCCAGGCCACGCCGATTTCGGTGGAGAGGTTGAGAGAGTGCTTAACATGGCCGATGGTGTTTTACTGCTAGTTGATGCCTTTGAAGGCACAATGCCCCAAACCAGATTTGTTCTTCAAAAGGCGCTGGGAATGGGTAAAAAACCGATAGTTGTTATCAATAAAGTTGATAAGCCCAACTGCAGACCGGATGAAGTTAACGAACAGGTATTCGATCTGATGTTCTCTCTTGATGCAACGGAAGAGCAACTTGACTTTGTAACGGTATATGGGAGTGCGAAAAACGGCTGGATGTCTCATGACTGGAAAAAACCGGGCAGTGACATCACTCCGCTGCTTGATACAATTATCGATGTAATTCCGGCACCGGAGTACAAAGAGGGTACAGTTCAGATGCTTATCTCCTCTCTTGAGTATTCACCATATGTAGGAAGAATTGCTATCGGAAGGGTAAATCGCGGCACGCTTAAGGCGGGCATGCAGGTCACTCTTTGCAAACGCGATGGCTCATTTGAAAAAAGCAGAGTGAAAGAGCTGATGGTTTTTCAAGGTCTTGAAAAGATTAAAGCGGATGAGGTAAAGAGCGGAGATCTGTGTGCGGTAGTTGGGATAGACGGATTTGAAATTGGCGACACCGTTGCTGATTATGAAAATCCGGAAGCTTTACCAACAATTGATATTGATGAGCCAACAATGAGTATGCTCTTCACAATTAACGACTCTCCATTCTTTGGAAGAGAGGGTAAGTTTGTAACCTCAAGGCATCTTAGAGAGAGGCTGGAGAAAGAGCTGGAGAAAAATCTGGCAATGAGGCTGAAAAACGGACTTACTGCAGACTCTTTTGTGGTGTACGGCAGAGGAGTTCTTCACCTTTCAGTTCTTATTGAAACTATGAGAAGAGAGGGTTTTGAGCTTCAGGTTGGTCAGCCAAAGGTGCTCGATAAGAATATTAATGGTGTTAGATGCGAACCGGTTGAACACCTCACGATTGATGTACCGGAAGAGATGGTAGGAAGGGCAATTGAGATGGTCACCAGAAGAAAAGGAACATTGCTTCATATGGAGACCAGAGGCGACAGAACACACCTGGATTTTGATATTCCATCCAGAGGTCTTATTGGCTTGAGGAGCAATTTGTTAACTGCTACACAAGGTGAGGCGGTTGTTGCTCACCGATTTAAAGCATACGAGCCATATAAGGGTGAAATTGAGAAGAGGAACAACGGGTCCCTTATCTCTATTGAAACTGGTACTGCAATTGCGTATGCAATGGATAAACTGCAGGACAGAGGGCGCTTCTTCATCCATCCGGGAGAGGAGATATATGGCGGACAGGTTGTGGGCGAGAACTCGAGAGGCGACGATTTAGGGATAAACCTCTGCAAGACAAAAAAACTTACAAATATCAGAGCATCAGGTTCAGACGATAAAGTCATGCTGGCACCGCCGGTTGAATTTTCTCTTGAAGAGGCCCTTGAATACATTCAGGAGGATGAATTGGTGGAGTTAACGCCTAAATCTATTCGCCTGAGGAAGATATACCTTGACGAAAATGAACGTAAAAGAAGAAAGGGTTAAAGGGGTTGCTATTTTAAAAAAATAGATTAACTTTGCGGGCTCATTTCCTTTATGAATAAAGTAAGTAACAAAGAGTACATAATACCTATCAAAGGTATGTCGGTCGGGAGACACCATTTTGATTTTCCGGTCGGAAATGAGTTCTTTGAAGAGTACGGGAATTCGCAGATTCTGGGTGCTTCACTTAATGTGAAACTGGAGCTGGAAAAGAGTTCTACACTCATAGAGGTTAGAGCAGATATAGAGGGTTCTGTTACAGTAGAATGCGACAGATGTCTGGAGATGATGGAGGCGAAGATTGAGACAGAGGCCACTTTACTTGTAAAGTTTGTCAAAACAGCAGGAGAGGAGGATGATGACGAGGTGATGACACTGGAACCTTCTGAGAGCGAACTTGACCTTAGTCAGTTCCTTTACGATTACATCTGCCTTGCGTTGCCAATCCAAAAGGTGCATGAGCAGGGTAAGTGTAACAGTGAGATGGTAACTAAGATAAATTCGCTCAATACTAAAGCATTAGACGGAGATCAGACAAAATCTCCTTTTGATAAATTAAAAGACTTATTGAATTAATATTGTAAACATTATAACGATGGCACATCCAAAACACCGAATTTCCAAGACCCGCAGAAACAAACGCAGAACTCACTATAAGGCAGAAGTTCCTACCCTTGGCAGCTGCTCAAACTGCGGCGCAGCAGTATTGTACCACAGAGTATGTCCTGAATGCGGATATTACAGAGGAAGGCTGATTATCGAGAAAGCCAACGCCTGATTACACCCTGAGGTTATCAGACCATTTGACTTGTTCAAATGGTACTCTCCTCCCGGGAAAACTGTCAAAATCGATTGTAGTATTAATTTGAAGACAATCACCAATGAACGGTAAAAAAAGAGCTGTAATAACCGGAATCGGCGGCTATGTTCCGGACTATATACTTGATAACGAAATGTTATCAAAAATGGTCGATACTACTGACGAGTGGATAATGACCAGGATAGGGGTGAGAGAGAGGAGAATTTTGAAAGAGGACGGTTTGGGCACATCATTTATGGGTGCCGAAGCAGTAAGAAATCTGCTTGAGAAGACCGGAACCAAGCCAGAAGAGGTAGATATGGTGCTTTGTGCAACTGTCTCTCCGGATATGATGTTTCCCGCTACTGCAAACATTATCTGTGATAAGACAGGAATTATGAATGCATGGGGTTACGACATTAATGCAGGATGTTCAGGCTTTATCTTCTCGTTTGAAACTGCAGCCTCTTTTATTGAGAGTGGCAGATCAAAAAAGATGATTCTTGTTACCGGTGAGAGAATGTCAGGAATAACCGATTACACAGACAGAACCACCTGTCCGCTTTTTGGTGACGCAGCAATAGCTATGCTGATTGAACCTTCACAGGACGATGAATCAGGTCTGCAGGACTCCATCCTACATGTAGACGGTATTGGAAGACACTACCTCTACCAGAAGTCAGGAGGGTCTATGTATCCTGCAACAGAAGAGACAGTAAAAAACAGAGAACATTTTGTATACCAGGACGGACAAACTGTGTTTAAATATGCGGTTAGCCGTATGGCAGATGTTTCTGTAGAGCTGATGGAAAAGCATAACCTTAAAGCAGAAGATATTGCTTACCTCATTCCTCACCAGGCCAATATGAGAATTATTGAAGCTACCGGTAAGAGAATGGGACTTAGCAAAGAGAAGATTCTCATTAACATTGAGAGGTTCGGCAACACTGCCGGCACTTCTATACCTTTGGTAATGTGGGATTTTGAGAATAAATTCAAGAAAGGAGACATAGTGATTTTCTCCGCTTTCGGAGCAGGATTTACATGGGGATCGATGTACTATAAATGGGCATACGACCCAAAATAGGTTGATGGCCCTATAGTTCAAGGGATAGAACGGAAGTTTCCTAAACTTCAGATTCGCGTTCGAGTCGCGGTGGGGCTACAAAGGCCGGCAGAGATGTCGGTCTTTTTTTGTTCTGTTATCTTATATTTTTTATATCTTTAATGTTGAATATTAGTCCGATAGAATTCTAATTTTACAATTCCAAAAATTATAATGGTTCTGATATGAAAGTATTAAAATTTTTACTACCCATACTGGCAGTTTCTACACTGCTATCATGCCAAAATTATTCACAGACGATTTCATTGGCAGAGATAAACTCAGCTTATAATTATAAAGGCATAAATAGAGAGTAT
>DINE01000020.1:0-36382 GCA_002425935.1 Bacteroidales bacterium UBA5548
GAGTTGAGTGATTTGGGAAAATGAAACATAATTCCTTTTTTGACTTTCGAAAATTTATGCCTAAATATCAAATACCCCAATTTTTATTCGTGATCCCGGTTTATGCTAACAACGACAATATGTGAAAAAATAAAAACGAGCCAGTTCTCAATAATGAACTAGCTCGTTTTTAGATATTTTATATTCAACTATGCCTCTTTAAGCATCTGAAGTGATCCCGTAAATTTGTCCACCATTTTTCTGGCGTAAGGTAGTTTTATCGTCAGAGACTTTTTGGTTTCAGATGGCGAATTGTACATTGCATCAACCATAATTGCCTCACATATCGATCTTAACCCCCTGGCACCAAGTCTGTATTCAATGGCAGTATCTACGATAAAATCGAGAACGTCATTCTCAATCTTAAGTTTTACATGGTCTAATTCAAACAGACGTATATACTGTTTAATCAATGAATTCTTTGGTTCTGTAAGAATGTTCCTTAAGGCAGTTCTGTCAAGAGGCTCAAGATAGGTTAGTACAGGAAGTCTCCCGATTATTTCAGGGATTAGTCCGTAAGCCCTCAGATCCTGTGGTGCAATATATTTGATGAGATTTTTAGTATCAATCTTCTCTTTAATATGCAGTGTTCCATATCCTACCACCTGAGTATTGAGTCTTTGGGAAATTTTCCTGTCGATACCTTCAAAGGCGCCTCCGCAAATGAATAGTATGTTCTTTGTATCAACAGCAATCATTCTCTGCTCAGGGTGTTTTCTGCCCCCTTGAGGAGGAACATTTACAACACTACCCTCCAGAAGTTTAAGCATCGCCTGCTGTACTCCCTCTCCGGAAACATCTCTGGTAATGGATGGGTTGTCACTTTTACGGGCAATCTTGTCAATTTCATCAATGAAGACAATACCTCGCTGCGCCCTCTCCACGTCGTAATCGGCCTCCTGAAGCAATCTCGTAAGAATACTCTCTACATCCTCTCCAACGTAGCCCGCCTCTGTAAGAACAGTTGCATCAACAATTGTGAAGGGGACATCAAGCATCCTTGCGATAGTTCTTGCAAGCAATGTTTTACCGGTACCTGTCTGACCTACAAGCAGTATGTTAGACTTTTCCAGATCCAGATCCTTATCGGCAGGGTTATTTATCCTTTTGTAGTGGTTGTAAACAGCAACAGAGAGGTATCTTTTAGCCTCCTCCTGACCAATAACATAGAGATCTAAAAATTCTTTAATCTCCTTTGGTTTAAGTAGTTTGCCATCAGATTTTCCAACTCCGTTTTTGGCCCTTTTTGCACTAAGTGCCTCTTTCGAGTAGTCAAGCGCCTGCTGTGCGCACTCATTGCAAATTGAAGCAATATCACCTGCAATCAGCACATCCACCTCATCTTTGCCCCTCCCGCAGAAAGAGCAGTAATCGTTGTACCCCGATGCCATCTACTTCTTTTTAGGATTAGTAAGAATTTCGTCAATCATTCCATACTCTTTGGCCTCGGCAGCTCTCATCCAGTAGTCTCTGTCAGCATCTTTTTCGATAATATCAACAGCTTTACCGGTATGAAACGAGATAATTTCGTAGAGCTCTTTTTTAAGAGTAACAATCTGTCTTGCAGTAATTTCTATATCACTTGCCTGACCTTCTGCGCCTCCCATAGGCTGATGTATCATCACTCTTGAGTGCGGTAAAACAGATCTTTTTCCTCTTGCTCCCGCAGTAAGTAAGATAGCGGCCATAGAGGCTGCCATTCCGGTACAGATTGTAGCTACATCTGAACTTACAAGCTGCATCGTGTCATATATGCCAAGCCCGGCATAAACGCTCCCGCCGGGAGAGTTTATGTAGAGTTGGATATCAGACTTTGACTCTGTTGAATCAAGGTAGAGAAGCTGTGCCTGAATGATGTTTGCAACATCATCATTGATTGGAACGCCCAGAAATATAATTCTGTCCATCATAAGACGGGAGAAGACATCCATTGCTGCAACATTCAGTTGCCTCTCTTCAATAATTGTCGGGTTAATGTAAGCCCCGTAAAGGGAGTTAACCCTGTGAAGAGTCAGACTGCTTATACCTTTGTGCTTTATTGCATATTTTTCAAAATCAGTAGCCATAACTCAAATTTTTAAAATTATTTATTTTGTAAGCTCCTGCAATTTTTCAATTGAGATGCTCTTTTTATCCAGGGTTACTACCGAACGAACATAATCTATAACCAGATCATCTTCTACCTTTTCGATAATTCTTCTGCCCTCTTTTTCGTTTTTAAGCAGAGATTCGGCATATGTATCAAGCTGCTCCTGAGGAACGTTATTAAGACCGTACATCGCAAACTGATATGCTGCTATCTTCCTTGCATGGTTAATCAGATCTTCTCTTGTCATCTGAATATTCTGCTCTTTTGTAATGTACTGACGAATCATCTGCCAGCGGAAATCTTTCAGGAAAAGCGGGAAATCCTTTTCAATCTCTTCCATTGTAAATTTACCTTCGTTTGCTGAGTGCAACCATCTTTTCAGAAACTCTTCAGGCAGGGCAATTGCCGCTTTATCAATTAAAGCCTCTCTTGCATCCAGCATAAATCTATATTCACTCTCCTGGGCAAATTCAGACTCAATTCTCTCAACAATTTTCTTGTCAAACTCCTCTTCTGTATTTACGTTACCTGCACCGAATGCCTTGTCAAAAAACTCCTGATTAACCTCTGCTTCAGCAAATCTTTTAACCTCTTTAACAATTACTGTATAATTAGGTTCAACCGAGGCAAGCTCCTCCTTCTTGATTTTTAGCATTGCAGCTCTGTCGGTCTCATTTTCGAAAGCTTTGTTTACGTCAATTACAAACTCATCTCCGCTCTTCTTACCGATAAAACTCTTCTTAATTTTTTTATCAGCAACAGACCTGAGTGCAATGTAGGTTCCCTCAATTCTTGTATCGCCCTGTACAAGGTCAGCAATAATAAAGTCATCCTCCTCAATTGCATCAACATTAACCAAACTTCCGAATTGCTTTAAGAGGTTGCTGCGGTACTTAGCCTTATCCTCTTTGGAAATTTCAGGTTGGTAAAAGGTTATCTTATCGTCTGAAGAGAGTTTCAGTTCAATTTTTGGGGCCAGAGCTATATCGAATGAAACCTCAAACTCTGAATCATTCTCCCAGTCAATGCCTTTCTTGTCATCTTCATGAGGAAGAGGCTCTCCAAGAATGTTAAGTTTATTATCGTTGATGTAGTTGTTAAGGCCTTCGGAGATGAGATTATTAACAGCGTCCAGCATTGCACTTCTGCCATGCATCTTCTCGATAATGCCCATAGGAGCCATTCCTTTGCGGAAGCCTTTAATGTCGGCATTTTTCCTGAAGTCGTTGAGAATTTTTCTTGTTTTGTCCTTGTAGTCATCTTTCTGGATATTCATGGTGACTACCATTGTCAGGTCATCTACATTCTTTTGTGTGATCTTCATAATATTTATTTTTCAAAATCTTTCCAATAAGTAAAAGGCAGATATCCCAAAGGGTATCTGCCATTTTTTTGTGCGGGCAAAGGGACTCGAACCCCCACGCCTCTCGGCACCAGATCCTAAGTCTGGCGCGGCTACCAATTACGCCATGCCCGCTTTCTTTGAGGACTGCAAAGGTATAACAAAAAATTATTTCTGCAATAGCCCAATCAACAAAAAGTTACTTTTTTATCATTTTAAGAACTGTCCAGTTGTCTAAAGATTTTTCAAACACAGGTTCCAGATCAAAAGCGGCAGCCTTGCTCTTTATAATAGGTGCATCTTGCATGTAAAAACCACTAATAAGAAGGGTTCCGGAAGATTTCAGCCCAGCAGAATATTTTTCAAGGTCAGATAAAATTATATTCCTGTTAATATTTGCCAGAATAGTATCGAAACTCAAATTCGTTATCACATTTGAATCTCCTTCAACAGCTGCTATCTTGTTATCTAATTTATTGGCAGTGGCATTCTCTTTAGTTGAATCAACTGCAATATCATCGATATCTACAGCTGTCACCGGAGATTTAGCACCCATCTTTGCAGCCAGTATTGCAAGCACTCCTGTCCCGCAACCCATATCCAGCACGCTTTTATCGCAAAAATCCATATCAAGCATTGTCTCCAGCATTAAAAATGTAGTTTGATGATGGCCGGTTCCGAATGCCATTTTTGGGTCAATCACAATTTCATATTTTGCATCCGGCAGATCTTTGTGGAAACTTGCCCGGACAATGCATCTTTCATCAATAATAATTGGATTGAAGTTACTCTCCCATAATAGATTCCAGTTTTCTTGCTCTACTTCACCCCAGCTGTGTTTAATTGAGAATGGCCCGCTGTTGAACTCCGATAAAAGCGAGTTCAGGAGATCCGGTGAGAAATCCTGAACTTTTATATAGCATTTTAATGTATTATTTTCGGTAACGAAACTCTCAAACTGCATATCTGAAAGCTGTGCTGTTACAATATCGGCAAAATCTTCAGAGAAGGGACTTATCGTTACACAAACCTCAATGTAGTTCATTAGAAAGATTTTATAATGGCTATAAAATCTTGTGCCACAAGTGATGCTCCTCCTATCAGACCTCCGTCAACATTCTCTTTGGCAAAGATCTCCTGTGCGTTTGAAGGCTTGCAGCTGCCTCCGTAAAGTATCGATATATCATCTGCTAATGCAGGAAACTTGCCTCCGATAACTCTTCTGATATAGGCGTGCATCTCCTCAGCCTGATCCGAAGAGGCAGTTTTGCCGGTACCAATAGCCCAAACCGGCTCATATGCAACTATCACTTTACTCATATCAAAGCCTTTAAGCTTGTAGAGAACCTCTGTAATCTGCTCAGCAACAACCTCAAAATGTCTGTTACTCTCTCTCTCGTCAAGCTTCTCTCCAACACAGAAGATCGGACTTAAACCTGCTGACAGGGCCTGTTCTATCTTTTTAAGTAAAGTCTCGTTTGTTTCACCATAGTACTCCCTTCTCTCTGAGTGACCAATAATTACATATTTGCAACCTACATCTTCGAGCATTTTAGCCGATACTTCGCCTGTATATGCACCTGAAAGCTGGTCAGCACAATTCTGAGCAGAGAGATGGACTTTCCCTCCCTCGTTTTTAAGTACCTGTGACACACCTGCCAAATGTGTGAACGGAGGAGCAATAATAACTTCTACACCATTTTCAAGATCTTTTGTCAAAAAGCTTATCTGTTTTGCCAGAAGAATACCCTCCTCTACAGAGGTGTTCATCTTCCAGTTACCTGCGACTATTTTCTTTCTCATTATAAATAATTCTTTAAGGTTATTCCCGGAGGGGGCAAAATTACGAAAATAAAATAAAACGCATTTATCTTTTTTTGCACTATCTTAGAGGCCTCAAAGTTAATAGAATTGAGCATTAAGCCATCATACAGGGGTTGGTATATTTTAATACTTATCTCATTGACAATTTTAGTATTGCTGAATCTTATCTTAGGTTCTGTTATTATCCCCTTGAAAGAGATTTTCAGTTTTTTTACCGGCGGTGAGACTTCGAAATTTGTACAGGACATTATGGTTCCCTACAGAATTCCAAAAGTTATAACTGCAATGCTTTCCGGTGTAGCATTGTCAGTTTGCGGGCTTCAGATGCAGACACTTTTCAGAAATCCGCTGGCTGACCCCTTCATACTGGGAATAAGTTCGGGGGCCGGTTTAGGGGTAGCAATATTCGTTATGGGCTTTTCTGCCTTTGGTATTACAATCTCATCCTCTTTTGCCGCCTCTATCGGGACAGCACTCTCTGCCTGGCTTGGCGCATTTGGAGTTACACTTCTGCTTCTGGCTGTCTCTTCAAGACTGAGAGATAACTCGTCGCTTCTGATTTTTGGAATTATGCTTGGAAGCGTAGTAAGCGCGATTATCTCCCTTATGCAGTACTTGTCATCATCTTCTGCACTTAAGGTGTTTGTTCTCTGGACAATGGGAAGTTTTTCGGGATTGAACCCTTCGCAGATATGGGTGCTTTTTATACTGATAATGTGTGGGTTTGCTCTCTCTGTTTACAACATCAAAGATCTTAACGCTCTGCTTACTGGTGAAGCCTACGCCAGAAGCCTTGGGGTAAACCTCGAAAGTACAAGAAGGCGGATTTTAATTGCAACAACACTTCTTGCAGGCAGCGTAACTGCATTTTGCGGACCCATCGGTTTCATTGGTATCGCAGTCCCGCATATTGCAAGAATGTTGTTCAAAAACGCAAACCATAAAGTTTTAATGCCATCCGCTGCCCTGCTTGGTGCCGCAATAATGGTATTTGCCGATACAATTGCCCAGTTACCCGGGCAACCCGGAGTTATTCCGATAAACACGGTAAGTGCGTTAATCGGAGTACCGATTATTCTCATGATTGTACTTAAGACAAGGTTCGTATAAAATGATTGACTCCACCAACATAAAAGCTGTACTTCGGCTAGAAAATTTATCTCTTGGTTATGACAGAATCATATACCGGGATATAAATGGTTCGGCAGGTTATGGTCAGATGGTTGCCGTAGTTGGAGCAAACGGCATGGGTAAAAGCACCCTTCTAAGATCAGTTGCAGGAATACTTAAATATCACGCCGGTAAAATTGAGATTGAGGGAAAATCGGTAGAGGATTACTCTTCACGTGATCTTTCACTCAAAATCTCGTATGTACCCTCCCAAAGTCCCAGAACAAAAAACCTATCGCTCTTTGATATGGTCTCTGCAGGGTGCTACAGCAGATCTAACTGGCTTGGAGTTATTGGTAAAGAGGATAATGAATTTGTGAGATCGGCTATTAAAATGGTAGGCTTGGAGCAATTTACAGAGAGAGACAGCTCTCTTTTGAGCGATGGAGAGTTTCAGAGGGCAGCCATTGCCAGAAGTCTTGTTCAGAACAGCACCATAATGCTGCTTGACGAACCTACTGCATTTCTGGATATAGCTAATCGGATAACAACAGTAAAATTACTTAAAGACATTGCATTAAGAGAGAATAAAACAATCATTTTCTCTACTCATGATCTGCTTCAGGCCATAAAACTATGCGATAAAATCTGGGTTATGGGTCACAACAACTTCCTTGAGGGAGATCCGGAAGAGCTTATTGAAAAAGGAGCCTTTGACACTATGTTCAAAGACTCCTCTCTAAGATTTGATCCGAAACTTTTTACATTCCTGTAATCAGAAAGAGGTTGGCGTTTCCGGCTTAGATCTGGCAAACATGTTCTCAATAGACCTTGCAAGTCTCTTAACACCCTCTTCGGTCTTCTCTTCATTCATGAACGAAAAGTTTATCCTCATTGTGTTCTTGCCTGAACCGTCGCAGTGGAAAGCCTCGCCTATTACAAATGCAACATTCTCTTTGATTGCTTCGTTAAACAGTTCTGTTGAGTCATAACCCTCAGGAAGAGTAACAAAAAGGAAAAGACCACCCTCAGGCTTTGTCCATGATACACCCTCAGGCATATATTTTTCAAAACATGCAAGCATGTGATCTCTTTTCTTTCTGTAAAGATCAATTGTTCTTCCAAGGTTCTTTTCAAAGTAACCCTTTTCGAAATACCTTGTTACAACAGCCTGGTCAAATACAGGTGTACAAAGGTCAGCAGATTGTTTGGCAACAACCAGCCTGTCAATAATATTCGCCGGAGCTATAATCCATCCGATTCTAAAGCCAGGAAGAACAGTTTTTGACAGAGTACCAAATAGCATAACTCTCTCGTTATCCATCGAATACATTAAAGGCTGAGCCTCTCCCTCAAAACGAACCTCTCTGTACGGACTATCCTCAATAATAAGTAGATCATACTTTTTGGCCACGTTAAGAACCATCTTGCGCTGCTCCATATTCATTGTTATTCCTGACGGATTCTGGAAATCAGGAATTGTGTAGATGAATTTCGGTTTTCTTCCGCTTGCAATAAGTGTTCTTATAACAGTCTCAAGCTCTTCGTCCTTTTGAACGCCTATCGGCTTTGCCTGATAAGACCAGAACGACTGCAATGCACCCAGGTATGATGGTAAGCCACATACGATAGTATCTCCCGGATTAATGAAAATTCTGGATGTCAGATCAATAGCCTGCTGAGAAGATGTGGTAATTATTATATTGTCTTTGGTAATATCAAGACCTTGTTCACGATATCTGGCAGCGAGAATCTCCCTCAGTTTTCCATTACCCTCAGTCGGGCCATATTGTAAAGCCGAAGTGCTCTCCTCTCTTAACACCTCCATCATTATCTCTTTTAACTCCTCTACCGGAAAGGTATCCGGATTTGGAAAACCACCGGCGAATGAGATTACTTCCGGTCTGTTAGCAACGCTCAAGAGGTCTCTGATTGCAGATCTCCTCATACTTTTAGCGTTGTCCGATAAAATGTTCTGAATGTTTATTGCCATAACGTGGATTAATTTTTACAAAAATACTGAATTGTAAGAAAAAATCAAATTTTAATTCAAATTATTATATTTTTAATTACAAAGTCTAATTAAGTAGAGAAATAACAGTTTCAAATATTAAGATTAGTAACTCTCCTTAAAGCAAATCTTCTCAAAAATATTAATACTTTTGTAAAAAAAGTATGTCAATCATAAGAGTAACCAAGGAGTTCAGATTTGAGGGGGCACATGCACTGCAGGATTACGACGGAAAGTGCAGACATATTCACGGCCACTCATACAGATTGTTTGTCACAGTAAAAGGAGAGCCAAACCCATCTCTTAACCATCCAAAATCAGGAATGGTTGTTGATTTTTCAGACCTTAAAAAAGTTGTAAACGAAACCATTCTTGAACCTTTTGACCACGCACTGATTCTCAGGAATGATTCAGCGCTGGCCACAGAGATTGCCGAGGCGTATTCAAATGTGGTAATAGTTGATTTTCAGCCTACTTGTGAAAACCTTGCAACTTATTTTGCCCATACAGTAGCAAAAAAGTTACCTGCAGAGATTAAATTGCACTCCGTAAGACTATATGAAACTCCAACATCGTACGTGGAGTGGTTAGCAGAAGAGAATCAATAACTCAGTGATGAAAAAGCTACTACTAATAGACGGGCATGCCCTTATCTTCAGGTCTTACTACGCATTCTTAAGAAGGCCGATGATAAATTCAAAAGGGGTCGATACATCGATTCTTTTTGGTTTTACAAAAACAATAATTGAGTTGATGCTTAAAGAGCGTCCAACCCATTTCGCGGTAGCATTTGACCCCCCTTCCAAGACATTCAGGCACGAAATTTTTCCGGAATATAAAGCAAACAGAAGTGAGACACCCGAACTTATAAAAGGAGCACTTGAACCTCTGACTGGTATTATGGAGGCGATCTCTGTTCCTGTATTGATGAAAAATGGCTTTGAAGCAGACGATGTTATAGGAACTATTGCCAAAGAGGCTGCCAAAGAGGGCTTTACAGTTTATATGGTCACCCCAGACAAAGACTATGGTCAGCTTGTTTCAGATACTGTTTTTCAGTACAAACCGGGGAAAAACGGAGAGCAGTCAGAGATAATAACCAAAGAGCACATCTGCAACTACTACTCAATTGAAAAACCCGAGCAGGTAATTGATATACTCACAATATGGGGAGACAGTTCCGACAATATACCAGGGGTCAGAGGAGTGGGTGAAGTGGGTTCAAAAAAACTTATCAATAAATATAAGTCTGTAGAGAACATCTACAGCCACCTTGCTGAACTGCCGGAAAAGCAACGAGTTGCGTTTGAAGAGGCCAAAGCACATATAGACCTCAGCAAAAGACTCGTTACAATTGACACCAATGTTCAGATTGGGTGGAATGAAAATGACCTGAAACTTGAGACGCCCGACTTTAAAAAGATTAAACAACTTTTTGGAGAGTATGAATTTGGCTCACTTTCAAAAATGCTGCAGCAACTTGAAAGCCTGTTCTCGTTCAGCGGTACAGTTGAGGAGGCGGTAAGTAAGAGAGAGGAGAAGGTCAGAAACAGATCGGTTGAGACCGGCCCAGAGTTAATTATACAAAGTGCTGTAAAAGAGAAATTTTTGGGTCTGAAGCTTTTCGGGGACACACTTATAGCAGCCTCAGAAGGTTACTTTTGTAAAGCTGACCTTAATCAAAGTATTGAGATAAATAAGCTAAAGGCTCTGCTGGAAGATGACTCTGTTACAAAATGCGGGTACGATCTTAAACAGATCATAAACACCTTAAGGCATAAAGAGATTGAAATAAGAGGGTATCTGGCAGATATAGAGCTGATTCACTATCTGCTTATGCCCGAAAGATCTCATAAAATTGAGATTCTTGCCAAAAGCTATCTTGGTTTTGAATTTGAAGAGAATGAAAATCTTGCACCACGTGATCTTTTTTCAGATGCAGTTGAGGGTGAGGAGAGGCTGATACAAAAAGCGACAGAAGAGGCATCCCTTATGGTATCTCTTTACACCAAACTTAAGCCTGAACTGGAAGAGGGAGGGCTTCTCAAACTTTATAATGAGATTGAGATGCCACTTATAAAGGTGCTTGCAGACATGGAGCAGAGGGGTATTAAAGTTGACAGGAATATGCTGGCAGAGTACAGCAGGCAACTTACTGCAGAGTTAAATAGTACAGAGTCAGAGATTAGAGAGATAGCCGGCGATCCCACACTCAACGTATCATCTCCAAAGCAACTTGGAGTCCTTCTCTATGATAATCTGAAATTGGTAAAAGATGCAAAAAAGACAAGCAAGAAAAACTACTCGACAGATGAAGAGACCCTCTCTGAACTTGCAGATCTCCATCCTGTAGTATCTAAAATACTCGATTACAGAAATCTGAAAAAATTGCTCTCAACTTATATAGACCCACTCCCTACCCTTATTCAACCAGAGACAGGGAAGATTCACACAACATACAATCAGGCACTTACTGCTACAGGAAGGCTAAGCTCGGTTAAGCCCAATCTTCAGAATATACCAATTCGTACTGAGAGAGGCCGTGAAATCAGAAAAGCATTTATTCCATCGTTTGAAAACGGTGTAATAATGTCTGCAGACTACTCTCAGATAGAGCTTAGGCTTATGGCTCATATGAGCGGAGATTCACTCTTTATTGACGCATTTCGGGCAGGTAAGGACATCCATGCAGCCACTGCCTCAAAAATTTTTGGTGTTCCTGAAGAGCACCTGACTCGTGAACAGAGGAACAGAGCAAAGGTTGCAAATTTTGGAATCATTTACGGAATCTCTGCATTCGGATTATCGCAGCGTCTGGGAATCTCAAGGCAGGAGGCAAAACAGCTGATAGAGGGTTACTTTGCAAGCTACCCTCAGGTTGAGCGATACATGAATCAGATGATACAGAATGCCAGAGAAAATGGATACGTTACAACGCTATATGGGAGAAAGAGGTTTCTGCCGGATATAAATTCAAAGAACCCTACAGTTAGGGGGCTTGCAGAGCGAAATGCAATCAATGCACCTATTCAGGGCAGCGCAGCAGATATAATTAAAGTCGCAATGATCAGGGTATTTGAAGAGATAAACTCCGCCGGATTAAAAAGTAAAATGGTGCTTCAGGTACACGACGAGCTTGTTTTTGATGTCTTTCCCGGAGAGGAGGATATACTAGCAAAAATAGTGACTGAACAGATGGAGGGAGTCACAGAGCTGGAAGTTCCACTCACTGTGGAGTGCAGATACGGTGAAAACTGGCTTGAGGCCCACTAAATGAGATGATATGAAGATGACCGATTCAGAAGAGCATGACCTGATCAATAAGGCCCTTGAAGGGAGAGAGGAGGCATTTACTCAGATTGTAAACCGGTACAGGAGCTCAGTTCTCTCATACATCTCTACAATTGTAAATAACAACGAGGATGCAGAGGACATATGTCAGGAGACTTTCCATAAATGCTTCAGATTTCTGGGATCGTACAATAACAAATATGCATTCTCTACTTGGTTATATACAATAGCTCAGAATACTGCACTCGACTTCCACAAGAAGAGAAAAGTTCCGGTAGCCCCCTCTGTTCAACAGGGAGGTGAAAGCACATCAGCCAAGATAGAGAGTACGGTGCCAAGTCCCGAAGAGAATATGATTAATGATCAGGCATTTGAAAATTTAATCCGATCAATCCAGAATCTGGATGCTAAATACAGAAAGATATCAGAGCTTAGATTTATTCATGAGTATCCCCTGGAGGAGATATCAAAAGAGTTAAATTTGCCGCTCAACACAGTAAAGACACGTGTAAGCAGGGCAAAAAAATTATTGAACGAAATATGGAAGAGCTGATTTTTAAATACTTCCCTCAGATTACGGAACAGCAAAAGGCTTTATATTCAAAGCTTTTCCCACTATACAGTGAATGGAACCAGAAAATTAATGTGGTTTCAAGAAAGGATATTGACAACCTCTATCTGCACCATATACTTCACTCACTTGCTATTGCAAGAAGAGTAAGTTTTCCTGCAGGTTCTAAAATTCTTGATGTTGGTACAGGCGGAGGATTTCCGGGAATTCCACTGGCAATCATGTTTCCTGAATGTAACTTTACTCTCTGTGACTCAATTTTAAAAAAAATAAAGGTTGTAACTGAGGTTAAGGAGGCTCTGGGTCTTAAAAATGTTAATGCAATCAGGATGAGAGCCGACGAGGCTGAGGGAACATACGACTTTGTTGTATCAAGAGCAGTTACAGATCTGTCATCTTTCCTCCCTTGGGTATGGAATAAAATTGAGCAGGGCAAAAAGGAGGGAACAGAGAGGGGCGTACTCTATCTTAAAGGAGGAGAGCTAAATGAAGAGATGGCTATGGCTGCAAAAAAGATGAATATCCGGCAGGAGAGATTCTCCAAAAGCGACATATCACAATGGTTCAGCGAGGAGTGGTTTAAAGAAAAAAGTGTCATATTTATCAAACGATAACATAAATATTTGCTATTAAAAACATTTTATATATCTTTGCACTCCCTTTTTCAAGTATTACAATAAATACAGTATACATATTATGAAACGTACTTTTCAACCATCACAGCGCAAGCGCCGTAACAAACACGGCTTTCGTGAGCGTATGTCTACACCAAACGGACGCAGGGTACTTGCAGCCCGCCGCCGTCGTGGCCGCAAAAAACTAACAGTGTCATCTGAAGATCGTTTCTAAAAGAGATAACAACGGATACATCAAATAAAGACGCCCTGAGCGTCTTTTTTGTTATATTTGGACCAAAAATGAGAGAAAGAATCGGGAGAGAAGAGGCCATTAAACTATGGGATATTCAGGATATGAATACCCTTTCTGCAATGGCAACTGAGATAAGACGGGAGAAAAACGGCCAAACTGTATTCTATAACAAAAATTTTCACCTTGAACCTAGTAATGTTTGTATTCACAGGTGCAAGTTTTGCTCCTACAGAAGGGAGTGCGATACAGATTCAGGCGCCTGGACAATGACAATCCCAATGATTAAGGAGTACTGTAAAGAGAAATATGAGCCGGGAATGACTGAGGTTCATATAGTTGGAAGCGTTCATCCGGAAAAAGACTATAAATACTACTACTCAGTAATTGAAGCTGTAAAAGAGACATTGCCCTCCTCTGTTGCTATAAAGGCATACTCTGCCGTAGAGATTGACGATATGTGCAAAAGTTCCGGAAAGGCACCGGAAGTGTTGCTTAAAGAGCTGCGGGAGCTTGGAGTTTCGGCACTGCCGGGCGGAGGTGCAGAGATATTTGATCCGGAGGTCAGAAGCAAGATATGCCCCGATAAAGCAGACGGAAAGCGCTGGCTTGAGATTCATGAAGCAGCACACAAAACAGGGCTTAGGACAAATGCTACAATGCTGTTTGGGCACATTGAGAGCCATATTCACAGAGTAGATCATATGTTGGCACTAAGAGAGCTGCAGGACAAAACAGGAGGTTTTGACGCCTTCATACCGCTCCTTTTCAAATCTGCTAACAACCCAATGTCACATCTGGGTGAGGCGGGATTCATAGAGATACTTAAAACCTTTGCAATTTCCAGAATAGTTCTTGATAATATCCCACACATAAAATCTTACTGGCCAATGCTCGGAAAGGAGTTGTGTCAGCTCTCACTGCTTTATGGTGCAGATGATATTGACGGAACCATAAATGACAGTACAAAGATTTACAGCATGGCCGGCTCAGGGGAGAAGAACCCAAACATGACTGTGGGTGATCTTGAAAAAATTGCCTCCGGATGCGGTTATAAAGCAGAAGAGAGAGACAGTTTCTACAATGTTCTTCCGAAAAAATCGTAATTTTGCCCAAATCTTTAACTTATGAAAAAAGATAACTGGATTTTTAAAAATCTGCTAAAAGCTGCCGGAGCTGTCATAATCATACTAGTATGCCTTATTCTCTTTTTAAAGTTCATAACAAGGCATAACCAGGAGTTGGAGGTTCCCGATTTTGCAGGTTTAACAATTGCAGATGCCCAGAAAGCTGCCTCCTCAGCCAATCTGAGACTGGAGGTTACAGATTCAGTTTTCCTGCCAAGGATGGGCAGAGGTGTAATATTCAGGCAAAACCCTCATGCAGGCAGTTTTGTTAAGAAAAACAGGAGGATACTACTGACTATTAACTCTATACAACCAAAAAAAGTAAATATGCCATCTGTTACAGGGTTCTCACTGAGACAAGCCAAGGCAGAACTTAACGCAAGGCAGCTCAATGTTGGCAGGCTTATTTACGTTAACGATATGGCAACAAATAATGTACTATCACAGAGGTTTCAGGGGAAATACATAGCACCTGGCACTCCTGTAGAGACAGAGAGTGAAATTGACCTGGAACTTGGCCTTAGCTCAGAAAACAATATGACCTCTATTCCTGCTGTAACCGGCTTTTCATTTGTAACAGCGAAAGACATTATAATAGATAACTCTCTTAATATCGGACGGCTGACATTCGATTCATCAGTTAAAAATTACGCCGACTCAATATCAAGTTTTGTCATTAGCCAGTCACCCGCACCAACAGAGCGTCTTACACACATCCTGGGAAGCAGAGTCGATCTTGTTTTAAGTACAGACAAAACAAAGCTTGAAGAGATTAAAAAGAACTAACCCCTTATGCAGGAAGAAGTGGAGAGAATTAAAAACCTTGGCGCAGATGGTCAGGAAGAGCTGTACACAGATGATGACGGCATTGAGGACGATTTTGATAATGGAGAAGAGGATGAATCCTCCGGCTCATTTGAACACTACAGGTTTGTCTCCGATAAAGGTCAGAGCCAGCTGAGGGTAGATAAGTTCATTACCTCCAGGATGGAGAAGACCTCCAGGCATAGAATTCAGCTTGCCATTGGTGCAGGTTATGTGCTTGTAAACGGCAAAACAGTAAAGGCCAACTATATAGTAAAACCACTAGATGTAGTAACAATCGTTTTGCCTTATGAAAGAAGGGGTTTTGAAGTAAGGCCCGAAAATATTCCCCTAGAAATCCCATACGAAGACGACCATCTATTACTGGTTAACAAGCCGGCAGGTCTTGTAGTACACCCTGGACATGGCCATTTTTCCGGTACGCTTGTTAACGCACTTGCTTTTCATCTGGGAATAAGCCAGCCTGCAGATGCAGCAGACGAAAGAATGGGTATCCTGGTTCACAGGATTGACAAAAACACATCCGGATTACTTCTAGTAGCAAAGAATGACAAGGCACAACTTGCTCTTGCCAAACAGTTTTTTGACCATACTATTGAGAGAAAATATGTAGCTCTGGTCTGGGGAAATCTAAAAGAGGATAGTGGCACCATAACAGGACACATAGGGAGGGATCCTAACGACAGAATGAGGTTCAGGGTCTTCCCTGACGGTTCATCGGGTAAACACGCAGTTACTCACTACAGAGTCATAGAGAGATTCGGTTACACTACTCTTACAGAGTGCATTCTGGAGACCGGAAGAAC
Source organism: Bacteroidales bacterium UBA5548 (assembly GCA_002425935.1). Classification (GTDB taxonomy): domain Bacteria; phylum Bacteroidota; class Bacteroidia; order Bacteroidales; family UBA932; genus Bact-08. The sequence continues at coordinate 15,903 of DINE01000020.1, forward strand.
CCATCAGATAAGGGTTCATATGGACTATATCGGGCATCCGCTTTTTAACGATGACAGATACGGCGGAGATAAAATTCTCAAAGGAACTCTCTACTCTAAATACAAGAAATTTGTAGAAAATTGTTTCGAGATTATGCCCCGTCATGCACTGCATGCAAAAACACTGGGTTTTATACATCCGGTGACAGGGAAGCACATGTTTTTTGAAAATGAGATTCCTGAAGATCTGAAATCGGTGGTTGAGAAGTGGAGAAACTTCTCAACCTCCAGACTCTCTTAAAACATTCCCATATGAGGCCTTCCGAATCCACCACCTCTGAAATTAGGCTGCTGTCTGTTTGAATCTCTGTTACCAGAGCCGAAAGATCCAAATCTGAATGTAAAGCTCAGCATGAAATATTGTTGCAGCGTGTTATTCTGAATATCCTCAATATAGTTGTCAGTGGTTGTTCTCCACATATTTTTAGATTGATTGAGAATGTCATACACCTTGAATCTCAGCGTTGCGGCATTTTTGAGTATTAGTTTCGAAATCTCTGCATTCCATACTGCTGACGGCTCATTGTATCCCTCACCAAAACCGATATAAAAACGGTAATCAAAATCACTCACAAAGTTGAATCCCGAAGGCAGAGTCCAGTTGGCATACAAATTGACAGAGTTTGTCCATGTTGCCGGTTTTGTATTCTGCTCAATGGTGTACCATGCATATGAATAAGATGCCCTTCCTCCTACACCTGCTTCAATTTTCTCCCCCCTGTATGATAGTCTGAGCATCTCTGAAAGAGAGAGAGTTTGGGTACGATTTCTAAGTCCGTTTGAATAGTTTATACCATTGTTAAAAGAGGTTCTGGTGTTGTTTGATATATAGAACTTCGACCTTTTAATTGGAGTATTGTACATCAGGTTTACATACATCGAGTAAACTCCGTTTTCATTAACAGGTTCGCTGTACTGAACACCACCATCGTCATACCAGGTTTTATTTACAATTTTATCCATTGTATAGTCTCCGCCAAGACGAACATTAAATGACCTGAAGGTCTCCCTTTTAGTATCTCTGAACTCAAAAGACAAGCTGTGTTCGAACTCAGGCAGAAGGTCAGGATTACCAAGCGGTATATAGAGAGGGTTTGAGTTATCCGGCACCGGTTGCAGCTGATTTATAGAAGGTTGTCTTGTATTTCCTCTGTAACGCACCCTCATGTTGCTCATCTCAGAGAATCTATAGTCAAACTGGGCAGATGGTGAGTAGTTAACAACACTTCTGGATATATCATTTACCCCACCCAAGCTCTCAGTCAGCGAAGGCTGAACATTAAACCCGAATACATAGCTGTATTTCTCCTCATTCTTTCTTATGTTAATCTCAGCCTGCTGATTTACAAATGTATTCTCAAACACATTTGAGTATGTGCTGTCATAAATATCCCAACTGCCTGTTACATCATTATAATTATAGGCCTCTTTCTCAGAAGAGCTTTTACTGTAACGATATCTGTAAGCCAGCTCCATAAAGAAGTTTTTGCCAAGGGGCTCGGTGTAAGAGGCTCTGGCACTAAGTGAATAGGAGTTGCTATTAAGGTCAAATCTCTGATCTAGCTTGGTGAATGACGGACGGTTCCCATAAATGTTTGTTTCAGAAATATTTCTGCCTTCAAGCTCATTATTTGAGTATGAGTAGTTCATATTAACAGAGAAGGTTCTTCCCGGTTTTCCCAATCTTTGTCTGAAGAGAAATTCACCCCCTGTACTTTGAGAGTTGTTATCTCCGGTTGCAAGGCTGTAACCGTCGTTGATTTTTGTGCGGTTTAAACCGTCAGTTGAAAAGTCTCTCCTCTCCTCAAATCTGCCTGCCCCGATACTTACATTTGGCCTGAAGATAATTGAAGTCTTATCTGAGATGGTCCACTCGATATCCAGTGAAACCCTGTGGTTATCAGATATGTTTTGTGTCCTGGTTGTATCTCTGTTGAAGAAACTGCTGTCAGGTAAAAAGTTTTGTCTCACTCTTGACCCTTCGGCAATATTGTCATTTCCGCCGTAGAAGTAGCTTCCGCCAATTTTAAGTTTTCCACCTTTAAGTTCGGTATTGGCATTAACTCCACCCATCCATGATGTAGTAATACCACTTCCGCCAAAGTTGAGGGTAGTTCCCCCCACTCTGATTCCGCCTCCGCCGGTACCTCCGCCGCTAAAACTTCTACCTCCACCCATCGAACCTCTCATAGATCTCATCATATCACCTGCAAGGTCCGAAAATGCTCTGTTATTGGTGTTGTTCCCGTTACCAATGATACTTATCTGGCTTTTGCTTGTAAAATTACCAACCATTCCCGCAGCCTGAAATCTATCATCCGATCCATACCCTGCAGTTGCGTTTCCAAACCAGCCGTTCATCATTCCCGGCCTGATAGAGAGGTCAATAACAGTCTCCTCATTGCCATCATCTATACCTGTAAATCTTGACTGATCTGACTTTCTTTCAACCACTCGTACCTTATCTATTATGTTTGCTGGCAGGTTTTTAGTGGCAAGCTGAGGATCATTTAAAAAGAAAGGCTTACCATCTACCATAATCTTGTCAATCTCCTTGCCGTTTGCAGTAATCTTTCCGTCTGCAGAGACCTCAATGCCGGGGAGCTTTTTCAGAAGCTCCTCAAGCATGTCGCTATCAGTCGTCTTAAAAGAGGATGCATTATATTCTATTGTGTCTTTCTTAACAATGACAGGATTACCAAGCGCAGTAACAGTTACAGATTCTAGCAGGTTAAGCTGCTCAATCATGCCAATATTTCCAAGTTCAGTAACTCTTTGGGATGAAATCGAGATCTGTTTTACAACTGTGCTGTAACCCATAAATTCAATCTTGAGAGTATAATCTCCCGGGGTAATTCCTGTAATTTCAAACTTGCCTTTGTTGTCAGATAGTGCATATTTTGTTGGAGTGTCAGACCCATTGGGCGTCACAGATGCGGTAGCAAACTCTACCGGCTCGTTTCTGATGCTGTCCAAAAGTGTTCCTCTTACTCTATAATCTCTTGTTTGTGCGAAAGTTATACCATTAGTAAAAATGATAAAAATCAGTGGAAGCAGAATTTTTGCAATATATCTCATATGTTTTAAGTTGTTTCTAATTATCAATAAACATCACTTTGACTGTAAAAACAGCCAAAAGTTAAATATGGTTTAAGATATTTCTGAATTATTTTATCCTTGAAGGATTGTTCCTGATAAAGTCTCCCCAGCCACCACCGGACTTAGATTTCACTTTACTCACAGATGCGCTGTTTTTGCACAGTTCCGTAATAGGTCCAGATCCGTTAAGATAGTGACAAAAGGCCACAGCAAGGCCGTCAGTTGCGTCATAGGAGTCAGGCTTTACATCAACGGAGAGAATACTCAGTAAAACAGTTGCAACCTGCTCTTTAGATGCGGCTCCCTTTCCGGTGATCGACATCTTTACCTTTTTGGGTGCATACTCAGTAATTGGCATACTGTGATTAAGTGCAGCTGAGATTGCTGCACCTTGTGCTCTACCCAACTTGAGCATTGACTGAATATTTTTACCGTAAAAGGGGGCTTCAATTGCCAGTTCGTCTGGTCTGTACTTTAAAATAAGAGCCTCAACCTCTCTGTAAACCGCAGCAATTTTTGAAAAGTGCCCCTCCTCCTTTTTGAAATTGAGCACACCCATTGAGATATAACGGGCCTTACCCCTGCTCAACTCCAACACCCCCCAGCCCATCATCTGAGTACCTGGGTCGATGCCCAATATAACCTTATCGGTAGTCATACAGTAGATTAGTCAATTTTCTCAAACCCGGTGTAAGGTCTGAGAACCTCAGGAACCTCAATTCCATCAGGAGTCTGATAGTTTTCCAGAACCGCAGCAAGAATTCTTGGCAGAGCAAGTGAACTGCCATTTAGAGTATGAGCAAGCTGTGGTTTGCCGTTTTCGTCTTTATACCTTAATTTTAGTCTGTTAGACTGAAAAGTTTCAAAATTGGAAACGGAACTTACCTCTAACCATCTTCCCTGAGCAGCAGAGTACACTTCAAAGTCATATGTGAGTGCAGATGTGAAACTCATGTCACCACCGCAAAGTTTTACAATTCTGTATGGCAGACCAAGAGAGCTTACGAGTGACTCTACATGAGAAACCATCTCCTCCAAGGCCTCATATGATTTATCAGGGTGGCAAACCTGAACGATCTCAACTTTATCAAACTGGTGCAATCTGTTCAGACCTCTCACATCTTTTCCGTAAGAGCCTGCCTCTCTTCTGAAACATGGAGTGTAGGCAGTTACCTTTACCGGGAGCTCATTCAAAGAGAGAATAACATCACGGTAGATATTGGTTACAGGAACCTCGGCAGTTGGAATAAGATAGAAGTTATCCAGCCCCACATGGTACATCTGCTCCCCCTTATCAGGGAGCTGACCTGTGCCGTATCCCGAAGCCTCGTTAACCATTAACGGAGGTTGAACCTCTGTATATCCGGCCTCTGTATTTTTGTCAAGAAAATATGTAATAAGCGCTCTCTGTATTTTGGCACCCTTTCCTTTGTAAACAGGAAATCCTGCTCCTGTAAGTTTAACCCCTAAATCAAAGTCAATAATATCGTACTTTTTTGCAAGGTCCCAATGGGGAACACCATTAACTAAGAGTGGCACCTGGCCACCCTCTTTCACAATTACGTTATCCTCAGGAGTTTTACCCGAAGGAACTGACTGATGAGGCATATTTGGCATCAGAATAATCAGATCATTCAGCTCACGGTTATACTCCTCCATAGCCGACTCCAACTCTTTAGACCTCTCTTTCAGCTGAGCAACTCTCTCTTTAGCAACTTCGGCCTCAGCTTTATTACCCTCCTTCATAAGTTTACCAACCTCTCTGGAAATCGAGTTCTGCTCAGCCAGTACAGAATCTGCCTCTGTCTGGGAGTTTCTTCTCTTAACATCCAGATCCAGAATCTTTTGAATAATTTCTTTTGCGTCGAAATTCTTTACTGCAAGGCGCTCAGCCACAAAAAGGGGGTTTTCCCTAAGGAGTTTAATATTTAACATCGTAAAATAAATGTGATTTTAAGTTGCCAAAGTTAAAAAAATTAATCTTTTCAATACAGAAAAGTCGAAAATATCTTAAAATAGATAAAGGTGCAACAATATCCTATACTTCTATTTTTCTGACTTTTACAAATTAATTAGTAGATATAAATTTGCAGGGAATTCAAAATTTTTCTGCAATGAAATTGTTACTATCTCTACCTGTAATTGTAATGTTAACTGTTCCCGGTTGCAATAAGGTAAATATTGATACATACAGTAAGCCGGCCTCATCGGTGATTAGCTTCAGAAGTTTTGATAGTGAAGTAATGTCGTCCAATGCTCAGAATAGTGGAGCCCTCTTTTTTCCGGTAGGTTATAAAACCTGTATATACATAACTGAACACAACTCTTCAGGCCCTTATACCGGAGGAACACCATCTTATGCAACATCCGACGGAAGCGGAGATCTTATCACTGCGAAGAGAGTAGAGCTAAAAGAGGGATATTATGACATCTTCTCATTGTCAGAAAACACCAGTTTTATACCGGAACTTACAATTATTAATGGATCGGCAACAGGCCTGGTTAATGGAAAAGAGTATTTACTGGCTAAGAGATCGGCGGTTCATGTCAATAAAAACACCACTGTATCTCTTATATTTAACCACATTGCCTCGCGGATCCTCCTGTTTGTTACAGCGGAAGATATGCAGACATCAGTATTGATAAAATCATTCAGAATAACCTTACCGGAAGATCAGGAGTGTATATTAAAACTGAGCGAAGGAGCAATTTCACCTTCCGAAAGCATGGGGCCGTACACAGAGGTATCCGGTTTTGGAAATACCAGGGAGGTCTTGCTTCTGCCCACCCGTATATATCCTCAGTTTAAGATTGAAGTTGAGCTCACCACCGGAACCTCTCCACCTGTAATAAAAAGCTACTCTGGAGTCATAAATAGTCCTATATCAGGCGGAGTTACATATGAGGTTATGCTTAAAATCAAAAAAGATCTTCAACTAAAAACAGAGATAAGCTTTTATACGACAAGAATTCTGGATAACCACATAATATTTAAATCAATAACAAATNNATTAAAATTAATGCTATGAGAATGAGAACTATGCTGATGGCTATGATTCCGGTTGTGGTTGCAACCTGTTCATGCAGCAAGGAGGAGAGAGGGACAAGGGTGAGAGAGACCAAGTTTTATGCCTCATACAACACAAACTACACAACTAAAGGGGAGAACGAGTTTCCTCAGGGGAACAAAGCATTCGTCTATTGCTATAACTCAGGTTCTCTTCCAACTTATTCAATTCCGGTTGCAGGAACACCTAAAGAGGCAGTTGCAGGAGTTTCTGGAAACCTTACTACTGCCGGATCGGTAATCCTGCCTAAAGGGTTGTACGACTTTTATGCTGTCTCTCTTAATAATACTTCAACACCAGAAATCACCTTCTCTTCAGGGCTATCCCAGCCTCTTGTAAACGGCAAAGACTATTTGTGGGCAAAACAGTCATCTGTGAGTGAAGGTTCTGTTGTAAGCTTCTCGTTTAGCCACAGGGCAGTCGGTGTGGAACTCAGGATAAATGCAGGAGAGGGAGTAGACGATATTAATATCACATCTGTCAAAATCACGCCACCACTACCCGGGGTAAACTCTGTTATGGATCTGCAAACCGGAGTTATTGGAATGTCAACCATAAAGGGCTCACTGACACCGGTTTCTCTTTCCGGAGGTAAATATTTTTACATAATGCTTCCTGCAGAGTCGTTATCTATGGATGTAGAGGTTAGCCTAAATGCTGTTATAGGTGGAACGGCTGTAACCGGAAGAAGGTACAGAGCAACTATCCCTCAGCAGATGTATAGCGGAGGGATATTGTACGCAGTAAATCTCACCGTAAATGCAAACACAATGTCGTTTAACGGTTCGGTTATTCAGGACTGGACAACTCAGACAATAGGAGACATAATTCTTACAGAGGATTGAAATGAAAAGATTAAGTGTCGTAAAATATCTGTTTTATTCGCTACTGTTACTAATGCCATTCTCCTGCATAACGGGCAAAATGGAGATCAATTCGCCATTTAAACTTGTTCTGCTGGGGGGTGGTGATAATGGAACAAAATCTTCCCCACTTTCAGATGACATTAAGAGGATTGATATCCTCATATATGGAAGCAGCGGAAACCTTATTAACCATAAAGCTTTTACATCGGCATCGGGAATTATCATCACGCCACCTGAGGGAAATATAACTATTGTAGCAATTGCAAATAAAGAGAGTATTAAAACAGATGAGATACAGAGCCTTTCCCTCATAAAAGAGGCCTGCTCTTATGATAAAACAGGAATTAATGGATATCCCATTTACACAGGTGAGGTATCTTTCAATAATAACGGGCAGGGGGGTGATATATTTATAGAGCTTAATAGGCTTACCGCAAAGATCACATTTGTCTTTGACAAAAGCGGTCTGAATCCCGATGTTTCACTTACTGTTAAGTCTGTAGAGATAATAAATGCCCCTTCTAAATGCCTCTATTTATCTCCAAATATACTTATTAACGGAGATGCAACTGAGAATTTGATAATGTACGGACCGGAGCCTGCTTCGCATGAGAGTGCAACCCCATTTTATCTGTTTGAGAACTTGCAGGGAACTCACTCAATTTCCGTCGGACAAACTTCAAAACACCCGAGAGGTATTACAGAACTTTGCACACGCGCCATTATTACAGCAGATTACTCAAGCCCCTACAAATCAGGAGAGGTAAAGTTTATCTACTTTCCCGGAGAGAATACAACAGATAATTTCGACATACCTCGAGGTTCACACCTGAGAGAGACAATCTATTTCGAAGGTACATCAATATCGGAGGTTTCGCAAAGAATAGATAAAAGCGGACTTACTTCAAAGAGTTACGCCATTACCGTTTCGGCATCTCCTGAGGATGGAGGCTCAGTATCAGGGGGTGGTCTTTATGAATATGGCTCTTTACCGTCTCTGCATGCTACGGAATCAAACGGGTTCAGATTTGCCGGATGGAGCCCCCAGCCTGCTCCGGTGACAAAAGAGATGCACTATACAGCCCTGTTTGAAATCACTGAGCAAACAGTTCTTCCTGTTTCACTAACTCTTAACTACGCAAATCTTGATTTATCTGAGGGGGACGAGTTTAGGCTGGAATATAATATTGAACCTGAAAACACAACCGATAAAAGAGTTTTTTGGAGTTCAAGCGCACCAGAGGTCGCTACTGTCGATCAGAACGGCAATATCAAAGCAAAGTGTTACGGTACATCAATTATTAAAGCAACTTCATTAAGCGGAGAGAAATCTGACCAGTGTACAGTAAAAGTATTCCGAAAAGTAAATATCTGTCCAGAAAAGTATATATCCTACACATATGATAATCTGAGCGGTGCAATAACAGGAGCCTCTGTCTCTCTGTTTCTCAGAGTGCAGACTCCTGTACCTTCTGATATGGTTATCGTGAGGCCGTTAATCCCGTATGTAACCGTATCGGCAGTTTGCCGCTATAAAATCAATGGATTTGAATACACAGATCCGTTATTGCTCTCCCTTAGTTTTACAAATAATAATGATACACCATGGCTCTTTACCGAGGGCTCTTCATTTACAATATATGTAACAGAAAACGGAGACGAAAGTGCCATTCTAAGTGCAATTGATTCAATAAAGATTGATGTCACTCCTGGGATGGCATATGTCGGTAATTACTGTGCTGTATGGAATTAGAAAAGATACCGAATAATTTATTAACAAACAAAATCCGACAGTTATGATTAAACACTCACACTTGGGAACAGGGATACTTCTTACCCTGATGTTCCTTTTAGCCTCATGTTCTAAGGAAAATCTCACGAACGAACCCGGCTGGAATGCGCTGACATTTACAGAGTCATCAAATTCAGAGTACCAGTTGTATATGAACGAACCACACATAAATCTTACCTTCCCGGCAAAAATCAGCAGTGGTGAGATTTTCTACGATAAAGGGCTCTTTAATCATTATGGAAGATACTATGCTATTACAGGACATAACTGGGGTTCTGAGCAAATTTCAATTATTCTGTACAGAGGCGGAGCAGAGATAAAGCGGGTCAGTCTCACTCCTGAGTTATCAAATGGAGCAAACAGCCCGGTCAATCCAGAGCTGAAGACATTTACACTTAACCTAAGTTTAGAAGATGGTGAGTATCAGTTTGGAGCAATAATTATTGGCACTGATGGACATGAAAGAGCACTGCGTACAATCACGCTTCACAACTCCGAGAACAAACTTACCGTAAATTAGTAACTGAAATCTAACACTAATTGGAACTGAACAAAAAACAAGAGGCTGCCATAAATGACAGCCTCTATACTTTTGTGATAATAAATTACATCGCGCTGATTGCACTCACCGGACATACATCTGCACATGTACCGCAGTCTGTGCAAATATTTGGATCTATAACATAGATATCACCGGGAGAGATAGCTTCTACCGGGCACTCGTCAATGCAAGTTCCGCAAGCGGTGCAGTCTTCAGAAATTTTGTAAGCCATTATAACTAATTTTTAAATTGGTTTGATTGTTGCAAAGATAGGAAATAGGTTGGAATAGAACAAATACAAATTGTATCTTTGCAGAACCGCTTTATAAATCATAGCATTGAAAATGAGAAAATATCTGTTTTTTTATATTTTGCTTGCCACTTTTAACGTTTTTGGAGCAAAAAACCTGTTCTCACAGGCACCTAAAGTGGAATTTGATAAAACAGTCCACGATTTTGGCGATATTATGCTAAACTCCGGACATCACAGTTGTACATTTACATTTAAGAATACTAGCAGTCAGCCGATTGTTATACAAACTGTTATTTCATCTTGTGGTTGCACAAATCCTGTCTGGACAAAGAGTCCTGTACTGCCCGGTAAAACAGGAACTATAGATGTAACGTTCCTCAACGATCAGGGTCCCTATCCCTTCGATAAATCAATTACTGTATATATCAGCGGGGAGGCAAGACCGATAATTTTAAGAATTAAGGGTGTTGCCCACGATAAGCCAAAGACAATTAGAGAGCTCTTCCCTGAACAATTCGGAGATGTTGCATTCCGCAGATCTACGCTCGACATTGGCAATGTAGCTCAGGGTGAAATTAAAAGCGAGGTGCTGGAGGTTGCAAATATATCCGGACGTGCGGTTGATCTCTCATTTACAAATCTTTCAAAGGGGTTGTCAATCTCGGTTCAACCCTCAAGGATTACTCCCGGGAGCAAAGCAGTGGTTAGAATTACTGTTAATACAAAGGAGGCTGTAAACTGGGGAAATACAGAATACTCTGCAGATATCGCCATAAACGGAATCAGATTTCAGTCAAGGTCATTCAATATCTTTGCAAATATTCGTGACAACTTCTCGTCACTCACGAAAGAGCAGGTTGATAATGCACCTATACCAATGGCAGCATCAAGCTCCTTTGACTTTGGGAAGGTGAAGTCCGGAAGCGAGATAAAACAATCGTTTACAATAAGAAACCTTGGCAGGAGAGATTTACTGATACACAAAGTAGATACCGGAGATAAACGGGTTTCAGTAAAACACCCTTCAAAGATTGAACCGGGGAAGACAGGTAATATTGAAGTTACAATAAACACAACAGGAGATTCAGGTGAGAAGGGCCTTATTTTGTCCGTAATTACAAACTCTCCGGCCAGACCAGTCTTTAATCTTATTATTACCGGAAATATTACAAAATAGTATTCATGCCCAAGGAGAATAAAAATAGCGCACTAAAGGTTAACCAGGGGATTGAACAGCCACCGGTGGTAAACCCTTACATTAATAATTTCTACTCAAAAAAGAGAACCGGACTACTCACCAAAGAGGAGTATCTGAAGGGTATATTGGCAGGTAATACAACAATTCTCAGCCAGGCAATCACACTGATAGAAAGCTCAAGGACAGATCACAGAGCTCTTGCTCAGAGCATTATCTCTGAATGTCTGCCATATGCAGTTAAGTCGATGAGGATAGGCATTACCGGAGTTCCGGGTGCAGGAAAGAGCACCTTTATCGAAGCTTTTGGTGGTCTGATTACATCAAGAGGACATAAGCTGGCAGTGCTGGCAATTGATCCAAGCAGCGAACGCAGCAAAGGGAGTATTCTTGGAGATAAGACAAGAATGGAAAAACTCTCATCTGACCCGAATGCCTATATCAGGCCCAGCCCGTCAGGAGGGTCGCTTGGTGGTGTTGCCAGAAAAACAAGAGAGACAATAATTCTGTGTGAAGCAGCAGGTTATGATGTAATATTTATTGAAACCGTTGGTGTAGGGCAATCAGAGACATCTGTACACTCAATGAGTGACTTTTTTCTGCTTCTTATGCTGGCCGGGGCAGGTGACGAACTTCAGGGTATTAAGAGAGGCATAATGGAGATGTCTGATCTTATTGCAATAACAAAAGCAGACGGATCTAACAGGGATAAGGCAACGCTTGCAAAGGCACTTTATGGTAATGCCCTCCATTTGTTTCCCCCTTCTGAATCTGGATGGGTCCCCAAAGCACTTACAACATCGTCTGTAACAAAAGAGGGGTTAAACGAGGTTCTTGAGACAATTCTGGATTACTTCAGGCATACAGAAGAGAACGGATATTATCTTCACAAACGAAGGGAACAGTCCAGGTTTTGGATGTATGAATCAATTCAGGAAGAGCTTAAAAGCAGATTTTTTGATGATCCTGCAATTGCTGCTAAATTAGATGAATATGAACAAAAGGTACTAAACGGAGAGATGAGTTCATTTGCCGCAAGTGCCCAATTATTAAGCATATATAACAAAAAATGATTATACTGACAGAAGCACTAAAGAACAGCATCCTAATCACCGGACTGGTTATGATAATGATGCTGCTGATAGAGTACATAAATATTCACTCTCATGGCAAAAGTTTTAAAAAGCTGAGAAACTCACCTGTAAAGCAGGTAATTGTTGCTGCATCACTTGGATTAATTCCAGGTTGTATTGGCGGATTTGCAGTTGTATCACTCTATACTCATAAGCTTTTAAGTTTTGGAGCCCTTGTAGCTATGATGATCGCGTCATCAGGTGATGAAGCATTTATTATGCTTGCAATGATTCCAAAAACTGCAATTATTTTATTTGTCGTTCTGTTTTTAGTCGGAATCGCAGCCGGTATAATAACCGACAGGTTTGTAAAGCGTGAGAGCGCCCCTTTTAGTCCTGACCACTACGAAACACATGAAGATTGCTGTGGCGAAAAAGAGAGAAAGCCTGGAATATTCTCCGGAAGTATCTTCTCAAATATGCGAGGTATTTCAAGACAGAGATTTCTTATTATGGCAGGAATTTTCGTTTTCATTGTGGCTGTGGTTGCAGGTCTGCTTGAACATGACCACTCTGCCGAACATGGACATGATCACGCGCCCGTCTCTGCAACATACCAGTTACCGGATGCACATGTTCACGATAAAACCTGCATTCATGACGACCACGACCACGCTGTTGTCTCATCTGCAGACCCACATGATCACTCAGCACATTTTAACATCTTTAGCGAGAGGTGGATAAATTTAATATTTGCCGGAGTAAGCCTGCTAACTCTGCTGCTTACTGCAAGAGCCAGCGAACACTTTATTAAGGAGCACCTTTGGAACCACGTAGTTAAAAAGCACTTTAAGTCAATATTTCTCTGGACCTTTGGAGCGTTGCTGGTAATTCACTTTGGTATGAAATTCCTGCATATAGAGGAGTGGCTTGCAAATAATGTGTATGTGATGATTCTGCTTGCGGTTGCAATTGGGCTGATTCCTGAATCCGGGCCGCATATGGTGTTCATAACACTCTTCGCTGGTGGATTAATACCATTTTCTGTCCTTCTCGCCAGCTCTATTGTTCAGGACGGGCATACTGCACTTCCGCTACTGGCAGAGAGTAAAAGCAGTTTCATAAAGGCTAAGCTGATTAATATGGCAATAGGACTGACCGCAGGTGCACTTCTGCACCTTGCCGGTCTATAGTCCTAAATAAATTTGATTTCAGATACTACTCACCATTCATCGAAAGCAGGAACTCGAGGTTATTCTCGGTTCTTAAAAGTCTGCTTTTCATGAACTCCATAGCCTCGACAGAATTCATGTCGGCCAGGTAATTTCTAAGTATCCAGATTCGATTAAGTGTCTCTTTATCAAAAAGAAGATCCTCTCTTCTTGTACTGCTGAGTGTAACATCAACAGCAGGGAATACCCTCTTATTTGAAAGCTTTCTGTCAAGCTGAAGCTCCATATTACCGGTTCCTTTAAACTCCTCAAAAATAACATCGTCCATTTTTGAGCCGGTCTCTGTAAGAGCAGTTGCAAGAATTGTAAGCGATCCGCCGTTTTCGATATTTCTTGCAGCTCCGAAAAACCTTTTAGGTTTGTGTAGTGCATTAGCATCGACGCCTCCGCTTAGAACCTTACCGGAGGCAGGTTGTACTGTGTTGAAAGCTCTGGCAAGACGTGTGATTGAATCCAGAAGTATTACAACATCATGGCCACACTCTACCAGCCTTTTTGCCTTCTCAAGAACTATATTCGCCACTTTCACGTGTCTGTCAGCCGGCTCGTCAAAAGTTGAGGCAATAACCTCTCCCTTAACGCTACGTGCCATATCGGTTACCTCTTCCGGTCTTTCGTCAATCAGTAGCACGATAAGGTATACCTCAGGATGGTTATCGGCAATTGCATTGGCTATATCTTTAAGCAACACAGTCTTACCGGTCTTAGGCTGTGCAACTATCAGGCCCCTCTGCCCTTTTCCGATAGGTGCAAACATATCAACTACTCTGGTTGAGAGATTATTGTGACCGTTTGAAGTAATGTTGAACTTTTCGTTAGGGAACAGTGGCGTAAGAAAGTCAAACGGAACTCTGTCTCTGATATACTCAGGACTTCTGCCGTTAATCTGTTTAACCTTTACAAGTGGAAAATATTTATCTCCCTCTTTTGGAGGTCTTATTTCACCTATAAGAGTGTCACCTGTCTTAAGACCATATAACTTAATCTGAGACTGTGAAACATAAATGTCGTCCGGAGAGTTAAGGTAGTTATAATCCGATGAGCGCAGAAAGCCATAACCGTCGGGCATTATCTCCAGTACACCGGTAGCATCTACAACACCTTCGAACTCGAACTTCTGTTTCTGATGCTGCTCCTTCTGATGGCCGTTATTGCCATTCTCTGTATTCTGGGCGGACTTGCGTTGTTCAGAAATATTCTCCGGAGATACTCTCTCTCTTGCAACCTCAGTTGCTGTAACCTGAACATCAACAACACCCTCTTCCTGCAGAACAGCTACAGCTGCAGCAACCTCTGCCTCTTTAACCTCTGTATTTATAACCTCGCGCGAAGCAGCACTTTTCCTGCCCCTTCTTGGTCTTAACACCTTATCATCTGAAGCATTCACATTTACTGCACTACTCTTTGGAATTTCGGTAGCAACCGTTTCGGCAAGAGGATCAGACTGTTTGGTCTGGTTAATTTGTCTGTTCTGATTGTTTTGGTTGTTATGTGCAGATTGAACCGGCTGGTTTGACTGCTTTGGCTGATTTGCCCTGTTCTGCTGATTTGCCTGATTCGGCTGACTTTGTTGATTTGTCTGATTCGGCTGGGTTTGTTGTTTTGGCTGATTTGCCCTGTTCTGCTGATTTTGCTGGGAGTTTTGACCGAAGTTCCCTTTTTGATTATTGCGGGATTGCTGGTCTTTTTGTCTGTTATCAGACTGATTTCTCTCCTCTGCAGGTTTTGTATTTCCCTCCTTTACTACCGCTTTTGCATCTTTGGGCTTACGGCCTCTGGTCTCTCTTCTGACCACAGATTTTTTCTGTATAGGCTCGGAAGATTTGCTGCCTATCTTTGCTTGCTCGTCAAGTATTTCGTATACAAGCTCGTCCTTTGAAAAACTCTTTGCTTTGCTGATTTTAAGCTCATTGGCAATAGCAATTAAGTCATCATGGCTCTTTTTGCTTAATTCTAAAATGTCGTACATTGATTTAGTTGTGTGGATGTGATTTATCCTGAAAGATTTCTGGAACCTTCCGCAAAAATAGAACATTTTGTTAAATAAAACAAATCTGCCCTAAAAATATGTTGGATAAAAGTTATCTTGCTGCAATTACATCTATCTCTACAAGAGCACCTTTTGGTAAACTTACCACTGCGTAAGCCACTCTCGCCGGATATGGTTCAGTGAAAAATGTTGCATAGATCTCATTCATTGCCGCAAAGTCTTTTATATCCGAAAGATATACTGTTGATTTAAGAACATTGCTATAATCCAGACCGGCCTCTTCAAGAATAAAGCCTACATTTTTAAGCACCTGAGTCGTCTGCTCCTTAACTCCTCCCGGCACAAATTCACCGGTTGATGCATCAATTGGAAGCTGCCCTGAAACGAATACCAAACCCGCTGCCTCTGTTGCCTGACTGTAAGGCCCTACTGCTCCCGGTGCCTTTGCCGAAGAGATAATTTTCTTATTCATAATATTAATTTTATAGTTATAATTTTCTCAAAATCAGAATCCGGCTCCTCTGTCCCAGTAGCTGGCACTCTTCTTGAACTGGAGCAGATCTGCAAGTGCAGATGCTTTGGCGTTTATTCTGAAACTCCAGCTCTCCCACATTCCGTTCGGAATCCACGAAACAGATATTAAGAAGCAGTGCAGATCGTAAGTTGCACTTACCTGGGTTGTTGTCAGTGCCATTTTTGTAAGGTCAACACCTGTGTTGATGTTTACATTCAAATCCCTTCCAAGCTTCATCTGGGCAGAAATTCCAAGAGTCTGCATATGGTTATGGTTGGTATTCAGCACACCGCCCACCATCTGATAACTTCTGTTGTAGCTGTAGTTATAATTAAAATTGACAGACCACGGGTTATCAGGGTCCAGATAGTATACCCATCCGCCGGGTATGTACTCTCCAGTAACCGGATGGTTGTAAACACGAATGTAATCAGACCCTGCCTGAGCACGTCCTCCGGATGTCCCGGGATCAGGCAGACCCATTCCTGCGCCCCTCCTTGACCCTTTTCCCGAAAACTGGTAAGAGAGGGATACACTTGCATTTGTAAGTCTGGCAAAGTTAAGCCAGCCCTCTTTAACAATATTGAGTTGATTATACCTTTTACCGGTTCCATCAACCGCATAGGGGTCCAGATTGGCGTTTGCATTAAATGCCAGAGAACCGAAAATTGTAGTACTGAGTGATGCCGATATATTTGACAGCTTCATTGAATCAGCAAGGAAGTTATAAGAACCACCAAAAGAGAGGTTGTCAATTAGCTTTATTTTTTGAATTCCTCCATTCGTAGTGTCTTTGTCACTTTTTATTTTAGCCTCGAAATTATTACCTAATGAGAAGTTCATTGCAGCAGATCTGCCTTTTGACGGGTAACCAAAAAGCATACCTTCGTACTGGTTGTACTCAATCTGGTGCTGTACTCCGTTATTGTCAATATAGTTAAGGGTTCTGTAACCATTAGAGGGGGTTCCAAGTTCAGGGGTATAACTCACGCTAAGAGATGGCTTTACCATATGTCTTATTGCCTGCAGCTTACCTCTGGTTCCAAAATTAAACATACCATATAAAATAGTATTCATTGAAAGAGAGGCCGAGAAATCCTGAGTTATTCCAAAGTGGCTGAATACATCTCCCATTCTGTTCTCAGCTTTATCCGTCTCGGCGTCGTAATATTTCTCACTCTTCTGAAAATGCCAGTTCATCCCGTACCTTACTCCGGGTGAGAACTGAAGGTAGTTGAAAAGATTGAATGCAGGCAGTCCTATTGTAAACCCATGCTGCATACCGCTTTTAAATTTTGAGAGGAAATCCGGTTCTCCGAATTCACTTGCTTTAAAGTTAACTTTGTTGTCGAGGTTGGTACTGTAACTGAATGAAATATCTTCGTAAAATTTAGGTTTTCCGGCTGCATTCTTACTCTTGAACGGGAATATTCTGTTCATGGTAAGTGTAAGGTTAGGAACAGTTAACGCATATGAGCTGTCAAGCGAGTTCTGACTGTGAAGCATGTTTATCGACAGTGAGAAAGGCGAATCCGGAAAGCTCTTTGAGTAGGATACAGATGATGAGATTTGGTTCTGAAGGCTTTGCTGAATATCGTATGAATTAAAACGGTTATTCATAGGCGTTGCAAAGTTAACAGAAGCACGAAACGATGTTCCCGGGCGGGCTTTCGGGTCCTGAGAATGGCTCCATCTGACTGAAAAGTCCTTGGATTTGTAGTAATCGGGAGACCCCTCCTCTCCAATCTGATTGACAGAGAGGTTAATGTTTACATTGCCGTCATATTTGTACCTCTTTTTATAACGGGATGTCAGTACTGCATTCCATGACCCCAGTGAAAATATGTCTCCCGTAAGAGAAGCATCAAAATGGTCTCCAAATACAAAGTAGTACCCTAAGCCCTTAAGGGCAAAACCTCTGGCTGCCTCTTCATTAAATGTAGGAACCAGAATTCCGCTTGCTCTGGTTACTCTGTCTGGAACGAAGCCAAACGGAAGTGCAAATGGCGTAGGAACATCCTCTATCACAAGGAATGCCGGGCCAAATACAGTAACCTTGTTTGGTTCGTTTATCATCTTAGCCTTAGTAAGCTGAAGATAGTAGTGGGGATGGTCATGGTCGCAGGCAGAATACTTTCCCCCACTGATATTTATTGAGTTATCGGCATTTTTCTTAAGATATCTCCCGTGCAAAATCCCCTCTGACTCCTGTGTGACCATATGTTTTATAAAGGCCTTCTTAGTTTCAAAGTTGTAGTATAGAGTATCCATTTCATACTTCTCTTTACCCTCCGTCATTACAGGCCTGCCCTGCAGTACTCCTGCTGTGTCCTTTATACCAGTAGCAAATACAGTTTTGCTATTCAGGTCATAAGCCATATAGGATGCAGTAAGTTCGAGGTTGCCATACTTTACTGTTGCGCCTCCGTAATAGTAAATCATCTTCTTTCCTTCAGAAAAGTCATCAACTATTGAATCTTTTGCTTCGGAAAAGGCTGGGGCAGATAGAAATCCTCTGACTTTTGATGAATCTTTTAAAACTGACTTTGTTGTATCAGAAGAAGTAGTTTGCTGATTTATTTTTACAGTATCCGGGTTACCGGCTATTTTATGGTCATGGGTAAAGGCCGCCCCGGGAGACAGGACAATTATTAAAGCCGCCAAAATCAGAACCGACACCGGAAACTCTCTTCTCAAAACCAAAATGGTATAAGGTTTAACAAAAATGTGCTACATTTGCAGTTCGCAAAGTTAATCATAATTAACAACAATTATGCCTCTGAAGACTCTTTTAACCATAATTTCACTTCTGATCATTTTTCCTACAGCGAGCAGTCAGGAGAGGGCCTCTTTAAGGCTTAAAAAAGTGGTCATCGATGCAGGTCACGGAGGAAGGGACCCGGGAGCTATCAGTCCAGACGGAAAAGTGAGAGAGAAGAATATAACCCTCTCGGTTGCACTCAAACTGGGAGAGCTTATTAATAAAAGGTATCCAGATGTCGAGGTTATATATACCAGAAAGACAAATATCTTCATCCCTCTTGACGAAAGGACAAAAATTGCCAACAGAAATAAGGCAGATCTTTTTATCTCAATACATGTGAATGCTGCACAATCCAGAGCAGCATCAGGTTCAGAGACATTTGTAATGGGTGTGAACAAAACCAGTTCAAATCTTGAAGTAACTATGCTCGAAAACAGCGTTATTATGCTGGAGGGGGACGATTACAGCACAAGGTATGAGGGGTTTAACCCAAACGACCCTGAATCTTACATAGTATTTTCACTACTGCAAAATGCTCATATCGAACAGAGTCTTCTAATGGCCTCACTAGTTCAGAAACAGTTTGCAAAGGGCCCAATTAAAATTGACAGAGGAATCAAACAAGGTCCCCTGCTTGTACTTTGGAAAACCGGAATGCCTGGTGTACTCGTAGAACTTGGCTTTATCTCCAATCAGAATGACCTAAGGATTTTAAATGACAAGAAGAGTCATGACAAATTTGCAGAGGGTATATTCAATGCATTTGAAGAGTACAAAAACCAATATGAAAAGGGGTATCAGAACACATCTGCAGTTAATGACTCCTCGTTAAGCCGGACCATTGAAGCATCGCTTCGCGACACATCTGTATCGGTAAAGCCAAGCCCTCAACCTTCGCTACAGGAGCACTTTCGGATTCAAATACTGGCTGTAAGCAAAATTCTTCCTTCCGGTGCACCTGACCTCAAAGGAAGAAGAGATGCAAAATATATTAAGGCAGGAAATTTGTACAAATACACCATTGGAGAGTATAAAACTGTTGAAGAGGCAAAACTGGCGCAGGATGAAATACGTAGAGTTTTTCCTCAGGCATTTATTATTAAGGTAAGAAACAACACAATCGTTCCATTAAACAACTAAAGTCAAAGATGAAACTTAAACTGACAAGAGAGCAGAAAATCGGTCTGTTTGCCATTATCACACTAGCATCAATATATCTGGTAATCAACTACCTTAAAGGCAAGGATCTTTTCAGCAGCAGCAATACCTACTATGCAGTATATAACAATGTAGAGGGCTTAAACACAACCGGACCTGTTTACATAAGAGGCCTCAAGGTTGGGACAGTAGAGTCTGTGGAGTACCTTCAGGAAAAAGATGAATTCCTTGTCAAACTCAAAGTTAAGAGCTCTTACAATATTCCCGAAAACTCTGCCGCTGAGATATACAGCTCAGATCTGCTGGGGAGTAAAGCAATGAGAATTAATATGGGAGATGCCAAAACTTACCTCAAAGATAAGGGTACTATGAAATCTGTAACAGAGGAGAGTTTAACCGAAATGCTTAAAAGTGAATTTCTCCCGTTAAAAGATCAGATATCAGATCTGGTTACCACACTAAAGCTGACACTCGATAATGTCAACGGAGTTATTGATGCAGATGCAAGGAGGAATATTGCCTCTTCACTTGAAAATCTTAACAAGACACTTTCGGGGGCAAAAAATATAGTTCAGAATCTCGATAAGAGCAGTCCAAAAATAACTGAACTAATTGCAAATATCTCAAACCTCTCTGAGGAGCTTGGTAAAAGCACAAATAAACTCAACTACTCTCTTAACAATATCGGAGAGATTACCGACTCACTAAAAAGAGCCGACCTTGCCGGTACAGTGAACTCACTTAAGGAGCTTCTTGAACAGATAAACAACCCGGAAGGCAGCGTTGGAAAACTGTTGAGAACCGATTCAGTTCACTACTCAATTGACCGTTTGATAAGGGATCTGGATACTCTGGTCAAAAACATTAACGAAAATCCCAAAAAATATATAAAAGTT
>DINE01000020.1:36418-36601 GCA_002425935.1 Bacteroidales bacterium UBA5548
TTTATATATTTAGCTGATTTTAAAGAAATTTAAATTCAGAAAAGCTTTTTAAATTTTTTGGGGTTGAATTCCAATGATTTGAAAAAAAATTGAATTTTCCAACACATTTTCTATTTTTTTTTACAGAATTTATCACCAAATTTGTTACCCCAAACCTAAACTAATCTTTTACTATGACCGAAC
>DINE01000016.1 GCA_002425935.1 Bacteroidales bacterium UBA5548
GTTGCCTTTGAGTTGAGGATTTGTGCGATCAAAGATTTTCTCCGCACCACTTTTGTTCAACGTGCTGATATTTAGGTTTGTGCAAAAGAGACTTTGCCGAGATTAAAGTTGCTCTTGTCGAAGTCTGTTTTTCAAGTGGCAGGTATTCAATTATATAAGCAAAAGTGGCGCGGAGATTTTTTGTGGAGGTGTTCTTTTGCTTGGCAGTTTCTTTTGTAAGTTGGTCATATGCAAGTATGTGCGCAAAAGTGGCGAGGAGATTTTTTGCGGAGGGGTTCTTTTGCTTGGCAGACTCTTTTGCAAGTAGTACAAATACAGGCATATGCAGGCATATGTGCAAAAGTGGCGCGGAGATTTTTTGCGGAGGGGTTCTTTTGCTAGGCAGCTTCTTTTGCAAGTTGGTCATATGCAAGTATGTGCGCAAAAGTGGCGCGGAGATTTTTGCGGGAGTAGTTTAAAGCTGCGCGAAAATTGCCTGTTCTCTGTGTGAGGCGGTAAAGTTTTGCTCGATTCGTTTGCGGTAGGCTGTGCCTTGGGGTTGTTCAAGTGCTTTTCTTACAGCTTCTGCAAGGTTGTTTGTTAAATCTGGGTTTTGGTTGGCGTGAGAATGTTGCTCAGTGTATATTGAGTTGGCAGTGTTATGAAGGTCAGTAGTTTGATTGTCAGATGTATGGCGTTCAGAAGAGATTGAGTTGACAGAGTTTTGATTGTTAGGCGTTTGGTGTTCAGAAGAGATTGAGTTGGCAGAGTTTTGATTGTCAGGCGTTTGGTGTTCAGAAGAGATTGAGTTGGCAGTGTTATGAAGGTCAGTAGTTAGATTGTCAGGTGTATGGCGTTCAGAAGAGATTGAGTTGGCAGAGTTTTGAGGATCACTGGTTTGGCTGTTGTGAAAAGCTGTACTGGCGGGGGAGTCGGGTGTTATGCAGTAGCCAAGGTCGCCGGTGACTTCGGGCATGCCTCCGGTGTTGGTAATAACCGGAATACAGTTGTGATACATGGCTTCGGCAAGGGAGAGCGAGAAACTTTCCCGGCGGGATAGCTGGCAGTATACCTTTGATTTGCTCATGAGTAGTGCAAGCTTTGAGTGTTCAAGAGCAGGAACCACTCTAAGGTTTTTTGCTTTTTTAATGCCTGCTTTTTCAAAAATTTCTGCTTTACAGCCAACGAGGGTAAAGTGAGTATCCCCCATCTCTTTTGCCAGGTCGTTGTACCTGTCAATTCCTTTAATGTAGAAAGCCTGAAGTGTTGATACCAAAGCTACACACAGAACGACCGGCTCTTTCTCCTGCGTTCCGTCAAATTCCGACTTAATATTAACGCCATTGTAAACAGTTGTATGCTTCGATTTTGGAGCTATGGCAGAGACGATTCTCTCTATATTTTTGGATACGCACAAATTCTTTGAAGCGAAACGAATAGACACATATGCAAACATCCCTCTTATTTTGTTGCTGAAGCTGCCGTAACCATATTTTCGCTCCCTGCATACATCGTATCCTCCGATTACTAAATAGCACTTTTTGCCTGTGAGACGTGAAAAGAGGACCGGTAACAGGGAGTGGTAATCTGCAAACCAGATGTAAACAATATCATATCTGCAGATATTGAGGAGCAGATAGAAAAACTGACCGGCAAGTGAGAGAGGAAGCCTTCGTTTAGGGTTGTTTATGAAGCAATATTCGGTAACATCATAACTCTTTTTGAGAATTGTGATGTCTCCCTTTACAAATGTCGAGGGGTGTGTGTAGATAAAAAGAGCCCGTGAGCTCATATGCTATTTAATGATTATGATATTGGCCACTTTTCTCTCTCCCTGGTTGTCAAATGTCCTGTTGTCGGTTGGGTGGTTTACTATACCATTTGTCCCTGCTCCCTTAATATACATAGTGGTTGAGCCGCCTCCGTCAAGATTGATTATGTCATGTGCACCAAGCCACCTGAGGGTGTTTTGAAGCTCTTTGAGTGACATTCCGGCAGACTCTTTTGCTCTTCCGTCAACGGTGAAAAGAATTATTGTTCCGTCAGCCTTTTTTGCCATAGCTGTTCTTGGGTGACGAGTTGTATAAAATGAGGAGTTTTCAAGTGGTTCATCAACTCCAGCTACCCTCAGAAGCGGACCGGTTGTAATAACTTCGTCTGCAAGAATAAATCTCTCCCACTCTTTTAGCTGATCGGCTTTTAGAATGTAGAACTTATTGTTGTGAACTGCAAGTGCTCCACGTTGGTGCATGGCTCGTCTGTTCCGATCGTAAGTGTTTGGAGCCAGAGTCTGCCCCTCCTTTCTTATGTAGTCAACGGAGTTGTAGTCAATGGTGTTGTGTTCGTAGTTGAATTTGAAGAAAGAGCCGTTTATTGCAGCAATTGCGTTGTTCTGTTCTGCCAGAACAGAAGTCTGAATCAATACTGGGCTTGGGACAATCTCCGGGGTTCTGCCGGAAGCCGGGTCGATCTCGATTATATTGATAAACTGATTGGATTCAAATAGCTCACCGGCAGCAAAGTGAATGTATTTATGCACTATGCCTGGTGCCACCTGTGTACTTTTCCACGGAGAGGTTACAAGCAGGGTTGAGTCGTTAGATGCGGTTAAGTTAACAGCGTAAAACAGGAGTAATCCCAATACTATTTTTCTCATAATCTTATTTTTTTGTCAATTTAGCCCTCTGTACATGATTAATATCAAAGCAAATTTGCTGAAGTTGTTATGCAACTTCAGCAATATGTCACTCTAAAAATTCTGTCTCAGTAAATACTTACTGAATCTCAATTATTGCCTCTGAGACGTTAATTATGTAATCCCCCACCTTTTCGCACTCCGCTACAATATCCATATAGAAAGTGCCGGTCTGGTAGTTGTAAACATTGTTCTCCAGATTCATAAGATGCTCCTCTTTTAAATGGTTTCTGTATTCATTAATGGAATTTTCGGCATCCTCGGCAGCGGCAATATTTGTAATCTTAGTATAACCAAGCTCAAGATTAGAAATCATATGGTCAAATGCATTGTTCAAAAGGCCCATCAGGTGGTCAAGCTTTTTGATCATCTCTTTGTCGAACTTTCTGTTGTGCACTCTTTTTCTTTGAAGTATCCTTGCAATGTTATAACCGGAATCTCCGATACTCTCTATTTCACTTATAATCGTATACATTGCCTGCAGCCTTCTTGCCGACTCCTCGCTAAGCTGACCCTCCGATATGCCGTTGAGATAGTTTGCAATTTCGAGTTCAACACGGTCTGTAATCTGCTCGTAGTGTTCTAGTTTTGTAAAAAGCTCCTCGAAATTATCTTTATCATTGTCGTGTATAGCCTGCTTCGCATATTCGAACTGCTTCTTTGCAAGTCTGGCAAAGCTTACAATCTCTTGTTTAGCCTGTGTGAGAGAGAGTTCGGCTGTGCTCAAAAGACCTCCCTGTATGTACTGCAGCCTGAATACCTCTTCTGTCTTTGGTGCTTTAACAACGTAGCTTACGAACTTAACAATCTGTGGTGTAAACCAAACCAGTATCAGAGTATTTGTGGTATTAAACAGCGTATGCAGGAATGATACTCCATAAAGTGTTGAGCCTGCATCTAAAAAAGGATCCCCGCCACCGACACTTACAGTAAGCATCGCCACAAGATTTAGAATTGGTTTAAAAAAGATGAGAACCCAGGTTACTCCGAACAAGTTAAATACAGTGTGTGCCAAAGCAGCTCTTCTCGCAGAGACGTTGGCAACTGCCGCAGCAATATTAGCAGTAATGGTAGTTCCGATATTCTCTCCCAGTACCATTGCTGCTGCCATTTCAAATGGTATCCACCCGTATGAACACATTACCAGGGTAAGAGCCATGGTTGCACTTGAAGATTGAAGTACTATCGTTAGGAGCGTTCCTATGGCAACAAATATTAATACCGAAAGGAAACCGAAACTTGTCCACTCTTTTAGAAACTCAAGCACCTCGGGAGTTGACTTAAGATCCGGAACAGACTCCTTTAGGAAGCTCAATCCTAAAAAGAGAAGTGCAAAGCCGATAATAAGCTCTCCGATTGATTTTCTTCTCTTTGATTTGAACATCATAAAGGTGAATCCAACTCCAATAAGCGGGATTGAAAGGACTGCGATATCAGCCTTGAACCCAAGGAGAGAGATTATCCAAGCGGTAATGGTGGTACCAATATTGGCACCCATGATAACACCCACAGACTGGGCCAGCGACAACAGTCCTGCATTTACAAAGCTTACAACCATTACGGTTGTTGCGCTTGAAGATTGGATGATTGCTGTGATAAATAGTCCGGTGAGTACTCTTTTTAAGGAGTTTGAGGTCATTGCCGCAAGGATGCTTCGCATCTTATCTCCGGCAACTTTCTGGAGACCTTCGCTTAAAAGCGTCATTCCGTAAAGGAAAAGACCAAGGGAGCCCAGAACTTTCAGTACCTGATAGATTATATCCATTAATTTTTATGCTGAAATGTGTTGCAAATATAAAGCATATAATTAAGCCCTTAAAAAATTTGAAACCTTTTTGCTATCTTCGTAACTGCAGGAACTATTTTTAAGCAACTTTTAATATTTGTAATGAGCAGAAAGCCAGCACTAAAGAGTTTGTTGATATTGATATTGTTGCTTAATATTTTTGTAACAATTCCGCTCAGTGCCCAGTTCTTCAGCACCGGAAGCGATCCTGCAAGAGCGCGCTGGCTCTACATAAAGACCCCTAATCACAAGATTATCTACCCAAAGGAAATTGACTCTCTTGCAAGGAGATATGCCTTCTTTTCGGAGCATCTGAGAGAGCATGTTTTTGCCCCTCTAAGATCTCTGCCATCTGTAACAGATGTAGTGTTGCACCCCTACAATGTGATGAGCAATGGGATGGTCGGGTGGGCTCCCAAAAGAATAGAACTTATTACAAGACCTCCCTGGGACAGCGAGTATCACTCAAACTGGGAAAGGCATCTGGTTATTCACGAATTGAGACATCTTGCACAGGTTAATAAATTTGAAAGAGGTATATTTAAACCGCTTGGCTGGCTCATTGGTGAACAGGCAACAGCTATAGGGGTCGGACTCTATATGAATACCTGGAAACTGGAGGGTGATGCTGTTGTGGCGGAGACTGCTCTTACATCGGCCGGCAGAGGCAGAGACCCAGACCACCTTATTTACTTCAGGGCGGCCTTTCTTAACGGAGACTACCGCAGCTGGTACAGGTGGACAATGGGTTCATACCGTGACTATGTCCCGGATGTTTACAGTTTCGGTTATATGATGAGCTCTTTTATTCGTTTCAACTCCGGAAACTACTTCTATCTTGATGAGATATCAAAGAGGGTTGTTGACAGATTTTACAATCCGTGGGCAGAGAGAGGTGCTTACCGTGATTTTACCGGGCTTAGGAAAAAAGAGAATTTTGAACTTCTGAAAAGGGTTATGACCTCTAAATGGAGGATAGAAGACTCATTAAGAGGGGAGTTCACCTCTTTTACTTCAATTAGCCCCCCTCAAAAAGAGTTCTCCAACTATCTCAATCTTATAGAGGCACCGGACAGCACTATGATTGCCATTAAAAATGATCTGGTTAAAATAAGAAGGCTTGTGAGAATTTATCCTGACGGAAGGGAGGAGATTCTAAGGTACATGGGCAGGGTAAGCTCTCCTGTTGTTCTGTACAACAATAAGCTTTTCTGGACAGAGTATACAGATTCACCAAGGTGGGAGATGGAGAGCTTTTCGGATATCTACTCATATGATTTAACCAAAGCTGTCACTTTACGACATACCAGAAAAGGTGCCTTTTTCGCCCTTCACTTTACAGATAAAGAGTTACTTACTGTCTCTTATCCGGTTGAGGGTTCATCATGCATACTTGTGCTTGATAAAGAGACATTTGAAACAAAAGAGAGCATTAAGGCTCCGTTTGGAGGACAACTTAAGGAGGCAGTAATCACCTCCGGTAACATCTATTCAACCCTAATGTCTGATAAGGGAATGGGGCTTTATGTGTATAACAAAGATTCACTTAAATGGAGTGTAGAAATTGCAGAGCAGAGCAGATCTTTGAAAAACCTTCGAATTTCAGAGGGTGAGCTTTTTTTTGTGAGTGACCTGAACGGGATTAACAATATTTACAACTACTCGCCAAAATTGAAATTTCTGAGGCGGCTTACAAATTCTCGTTTTGGTGTCTCCTCTTTCTCATTAGGAGCCGGGGGCAGACTGCTCTATTCCGATTTCTCCCACAAAGGGTATGTAGCAGTGACAGCAGAGCAGGACTCAATGAACTGGTCGCCATCTCTTTTTGAAAAACCTTTCAAGGACAACATCGCAGAGTACCTCTCCCTGAGAGAGGGGTTCAGGGCAGATACTCTTACACCTAAGGGGCTGGAAAATTATGAGGCAAAAAGATACAGTAAGCTTTCGGGGTTGATTAACATTCACTCATGGGCGCCGGTTTATTACAACATAGATAATATCAAAAGTCTTACATACGAAACTATATACGACATCGCAACTCCGGGCTTTATACTATATTCTCAGAACTCTTTAAGTACTGCATTTGCAACGGCAGGCTATTCATGGAAGAGAGGTTACCATTCTGGCCACTTTAAGTTTACCTACAGAGGGATCTATCCTGTTATAGAATTAAAGGCAGATATTAACGACAGAGACCGTTTTAGCAGTACACTAATACGGGAGCCGGGCAAAAGGCCGGAAATTCAGCGCGATACAATTGCCGGTAAGCCTTATCTCAACTCACAGATGCTAGCTTATGTTCCGCTCTCTTTCAATAGCGGAGGGTGGTACAGGGGAGTTGTCCCAAAGTTGTTGTGGAGATATACCAATGACTCTTTCTTCTCGTATGAGAATGACAGATTTTCTAACTACCAGTATCTTAACCTTGGGGTAAGCTTTTACAGCGTAATGGGGCTTTCTCACCGCGATATTTTCCCCAGATTTGGAGCGGGAGCTTCGTTTCAGATGGCAACAGTTCCGTTTGCCGGTGAAAACTTTGGCTCTATGCTCTTCTCATCTGCTTACGGATATCTTCCGGGAATTGGCAGGAACCACGCTTTAAAGTTATCTGTTTCTGCTCAAAAACAGTACTATGAAAAGAAGAACTACCTTATGTCCAGTATGATTGCTTTTCCCAGAGGCTATACCTCAAGATACAGCAGGTGGGCAGCCGGGGTGATGGCAGAGTACGCTATGCCTCTTTTCACGGGGGATGTTTCAATCACATCGTTGCTCTATATTAAAAGAGTTCAGCTCATTCCTTTCATCTCATATATGAGAAACGGAGCAGAGAAGGAGACTGAAAAACTCTTCTCTGCGGGGAGCGATCTGATTTTTGACCTCAATCTTCTTGGTATCTCATATCCTCTGGCTGCCGGCATCAGGGCCGGATATACTGCCGAAAAGCAAACTTTTTTTGAATTTCTCTTTAAAACGCCACTGTAATGTTAAAATTCAGACATATAAATACTCTCACAATCTTTGACTGGATACTTATTATCGGAGTTATTGCGGCAAACCTGATTTATTCAATTCTTGAAGAGAGTGCAGATATTGTGGGATCTGCAGCAGGAATATCCGGAGTTATTTGCGTAGTGATGGTTGCGAGAGGGAACATTATGAACTACCTTTTTGGAGTTATAAACGTTTCGCTTTATGCATACATCTCTTTCAAGGCCGGTCTTTATGGCGATGCTGCCCTGAACGCTCTCTACTACTTCCCGATGCAGTTTATCGGCTGGTTCAGCTGGGTTAAGAAGAGAGAGGAGGCTGAGTCTGTAACCGTTGTGGCAAGAAGGATGAGCAGAAGTCAGAGGGTCTGGCTCTCCTTGGCCTGTGTGATACTCACTGCGGTTGTTGCCTGGATTCTTCACATATCAGGCGACCCTCAGCCTGTAAAAGACTCTGCAACGACAGTCCTTTCTGTAATAGCTATGTTTCTGATGGTAAGAAGATTCATGGAACAGTGGACGCTTTGGGTAGCTGTCAATATAATTAGCATTGTCATGTGGAGCATAGCTTTGATAAATGGCCAGTCACACTCCGCACTTATGGTGATAATGTGGGTATTTTACCTTGCAAACTCCGTTAATGGATGGATAACCTGGGTCAAGCTTTCGAAAAGTAGAGAGTGACCGCCTTTGCCGCCGCTGTCCCGGCGACCTCCTTTAGTTCTTCGAATGTTGCCCTCTTAATTGCACCTGTACTTCTGAATTTTCGCAGAAGTTTTTCCCTGCTTTTAGCCCCAATTCCAGGAATTATATCGAGTTCGGACTCTATCTGACTTTTACTTCGTTTGTCTCTGTGATGCGAGATGCCAAAGCGGTGGGCCTCATCGCGCAAGTGCATAATAACTTTTAAAGAGACAGAGTTCTTGTCAAGAAAAAGCGGGTGGGGGTCTCCTGGAACAATCAACTCTTCCAGCCGCTTTGCTATCCCGATTATTTTAATCTTATTCTCAAGTCCAAGCTCTCTTAACGCCTCCCAGGCAAAAGACAACTGCCCCTTTCCTCCGTCAATTACAATAAGCTGAGGCATCTCACCCCCCTCTGCGAGAACTCTTGAGTACCTTCTGTTTACAACCTCTTTCATAGTTGCAAAATCATTTGCCCCAACAACTCTTTTTATATTGAAGTGCCTGTACTCCTTCTTGCTTGGAGCTCCGTCACGAAAAACCACACATGCCGAAACCGCAAACTTTCCCTGAATGTTTGAGTTGTCGAAGCACTCAATATGCCTTGGCTCTTCGCTCATCCCAAGGTCTCGCATGAGTGTACCGACAACTCTGGCTTTATGTTCGTCAGGTCTGAGAGCCTCCTCCTGTTTAATCTTCTCGTTTTTCAACTGCGCGGCATTTGTCTCACTCAACTTTAGCAGCTTGAGTTTGTCCCCCTTAAGTGGTACGTGACATTTCAGAGAGAGGCTCTCACTATCAGGCATAAAGGGTACAACTATCTCTTTTGAGGTGTCACCAAACTTGGAGTAAATTCCGGCAATAAAATGGCTCAGGACACTCTCTCTGCTCTCTTCTATAGGCATCTTCAGCTCCATGTTAAGCGACTGGATAATGCTACCGTTCACCACTCTTATATAGTTGCCGAACGATGTTCCGGTGTCGTATATTAGAGAAAATACATCAACATCTGTTATTGTCTGGCTTACAACCAGTGACTTATTATTATGTCCTGTGATAAGCTCCATCTTCTCTTTGCACAGTTGCGCCTCTTCGAACCGCAATGCAGCTGCATGCTCTTTCATCTGTTCGCGGAAGTCGGCTATTAGCCTTCCTGTGTCTCCTTTAAGTAGCTTTACAATGCTTTCAATCTGTTGATCGTACTCTTTTTTTGAAAATCTGCCTACACATGGAGCTTTGCATTTTCCGATATGATATTTAAGGCAAGGCCTGTACTTTTGCTGGGATATTGCCTCAGGGGTGAGTATTAGCTTGCAGTCCCGCAGATAAAACAATGTTGTTATCAATTCTATCAGGCTATATGCCATCGATGCCGAACTATACGGACCAAAGTAGAGCGATTTGTCCCTTACATATTTCCGGGTGATAAAGACTCTGGGAAATGGCTCATTTTTAACACATATCCAGGGGTAAGTCTTGCCATCTTTAAGCATCACATTGTATTTTGGCTGAAACTCCTTGATAAGATTATTCTCGAGTAACAGAGCGTCCCCTTCGCTATCTACCACAGTATGCTCAAATCTATCAATTTTTGAAACCATCACTCTGGTTTTTGCAGACAGTGTCTCCTCTTGCTGAAAGTATTGAGAGACTCTGTTTTTCAGATTCTTAGCCTTACCAATATAGATAATTGTCCCCTCTTTATTTATAAAGCGATATACTCCGGGCAGGGATGGTAACATCTTAACCCTCTCTTTTAGTGTAGCTTTATGTGGATTGTCATTCATTTGCTTTACAACAGTAACACTTTTTTTGTAAAAGTAACAAATATCTTATATTTGTGTCTGGATATGGTAACTAAACTTATTTCTAGAGCAGATGTAAAGCGCGGGTTTAAGCTTCGCGGCATCTTCGGGGATATCGGGGCTTCTCTTATCATGGCTCTTACCGGACTGAACAGAGTCAATAAGACCTACACGAGAGTCTCGCAATACAAAGGCAGGGAGTTTACTGCTGCTATTCTTAAAGATTTTAATGTCACTTTTGAGCTGAACGAGAAGGAGATGGAGTACATCCCTCAGGAGGGGCCGTTTATTGTTGTGGCAAACCACCCTTACGGAGGTATTGACGGAATTTTGCTCCTGCACATCTTTAGTTCGATACGCCCTGATATTAAAACCATATCAAATTTTCTGCTTTCACGGATTCCAAATATCAATGACTTTTTCTTCTCTGTAAATCCGTTTACCGACAGGCCGGAACTGGCCGGAAGTTTTTCGGGTCTCAGGAGTGCAGTGGAGTATTTACAGAAGGGCGGAGGTATTGCCCTTTTCCCTTCAGGCGAGGTCTCTACAAGATACGGCACCTCTGTTATTAGAGATAAGGAGTGGAATCCTGCTGTTATCAAATTGATTAAAAATGCCAATGTTCCTGTTGTTCCTGTTTACTTTCATGGTACAAACTCCAGATTTTTCCACTGGATAGGCAAAATTCATCCGATGCTTCGCACAGCAAGGCTTCCGGGCGAACTTCTAAACAAGAAGAACAAAAACTTTAAGCTATGCATCGGACGCCCGATTCTTCAGTCCGAAATTGCAGATTTCAAAGACATTAAAGATCTTGGGCTTCATATCAGATCTCGGGTTTATGCTCTTGAAGCAAATATAAATAATGGTGTTAAAAAGTTTGAGGAGAGAAAAGATCTTGAACCGATTGCCCTCCCAAAAAACAGACGGGCCATGCAGAAGGAGATCAACGCCCTGAGCGCGGACAAACACCTTTTTACAAATGGTCACTACAGTTGCTACCTGACAGATGCAAAGTCAATTCCTTTAATGATGCACGAACTGGGTAGAAGAAGGGAGGAGGCATTCAGGGCTGTAGGAGAGGGCACGGGAAGACCTCTTGACCTCGATGAGTACGACGATTATTACAAACATCTGATACTCTGGGACAGAACAAAGACAAGACTGGTTGGTGCCTACAGACTCGGATTTGGTAATGAAATAATGAAAGCTAAAGGGGTAAAGGGTTTTTATACCAAATCGCTCTTCAATTACGAGAAGCAGTTCCACCCGATACTCTCAAAATCAATAGAGCTTGGCCGCTCTTTTGTAGTTCTTGACTACCAGAAGGAGGCTCTCCCTCTTATTCTTCTTATAAAGGGACTATTCTACTCTGTTTTGAACCATCCCGAAATTAAATACCTTCTCGGACCTGTGAGTATCAGTTCATGGTATCCAAAGTTTTACAGAAGCCTTATGGTTCACTACATAAGGCACAGCCACTCTGCGGGCGAACTGGATAAGTACGTTGTTCCAAGTAACCCGTTCTTCCCTGACTATATGAAGACCTCAGTTGATCAGCTTTTGCATGGCAAGATGGATAGTCTTGAAAAGTTTGACAGATATCTGCTGAGACTCAGTAATAATGAGTACAGGCTTCCTACGCTGGTCAAGAAATATCTGAAAATTAACTGTAAGATAGTGAGTTTTAACGTGGATCCTGACTTTAACTACTGTGTTGACGGATTGGTTTTGCTTGATCTTATGGAGGTCTCAAAACAGGAGATTATGGCACTTGCCAAAGGTGAGCCGGATATTCACAGAATAATGGAGAGATTTGGTTTTACCGAAGATGTTCAGGGTACAGGGTCGTAACCGCTGCCACCCCAGGGATTACAGCTTAGAACTCTTTTAATTGCAAGCCAAAGGCCCTTAACCGGGCCGTGTTTCTTTATGGCTTCAATTGAGTATGCCGAACAGGTAGGTGTGTACCTGCATGTTGGTGGCTTCAGTGGCGAGATGCAGTACTGATAACACTTAATCAGCAGTATGAACGGAAGAGAGAGTATTGTTACTACACTCTTTTTTAATTTTATCCAGAACATCTTTAACTTTTTGGTTTAAAGGAGCGGTTTGGGGCATCTCTTTACCAATGTAAACAACCGAGATATCATAACTGTTCTCTATATAGTCAGGAAATCCCAGTGCTCTTATTGCCTCTCTGATTTTTCGTTTGATAAAATTTCTGTCGACAGCCTTTTTGAATGACCTTTTGGGGACAGATATCACGACTCTTGAGTGCGCAGACTTCCCGGGAAGATAGTTAACCTTCAGGGGGTGGTTGAAAATAACACCTCCATCCCGAAACAGTTGAGATATTCTTGTCTCGGAGCATAGTTTTACACTTTTGCCAAATGTCAATTTAGGTTTATTATCCACTGTGGTGCAGCAAGCTGCTATTTTTGTTCAAAGTAGAGAGCCAGTGCCCTTGCAATTGAAGGAGCTTCGGGTGTCGGGGCAACAACCTCCGGAGTAAATTTTGCCGCCTTCAAAGCTTTTAGGGTAGTCTGTCCGTATGTGGCAAAGAGCAGATTCTCCTGTTTGAATTCCGGGTAGTTCTCCAGCAGAGATTTAATATCAGACGGGCTGTAGAAGACAACCATGTCATATGTGTTGATCTTTACCTCTTTAAGGTCGCATGGCACTGTGTTTACCAGAATCGCGCTCGAATGCTTTAGTTTTGATTTTGTGAAGAGTTTGTTGAGGTCTGTCTTTACGTTATCGGTAACTGTCAGTAAAAAGTTCTCTCCTTTATGTTTCGCTCCGATAATATCTATAACAGAGCTGTTACTGCCGTTTCCGAAAAATATCTTTCTTTTACGGTAGACGATGTATTTCTGAAGATAAAGGGCAATTGCCTCTGAAACACAGAAATACTTCATAGTTTCAGGAATAACTATCCTCAGATCCTCGCTGATTTTAAAAAATGCATCAATCGCTGTTCTTGATGAAAATACTATGGCGGTATGATCCAGAATATTTATCTTCTGCAGACGAAACTCCTTTACCTGAACCGGCTCAACACGAAAAAACGGGATAAAATCGATACCGATTTTATATTTTGAAATTAGCTCTGTGTATGGAGAACCGTTGGCAGGGGCTGGTTGTGAGATGAGTATCTTTTTGATTTTCATACTATTGGTAAGAGAGTAAAAAGTTGATGAATAGTGCTATGGGCAAAAATTCAACGCTGCAAAGATACAAAATATAGAAAATATGTGAAAAACGATTTGAAATTATTGCCTGGTAAACTCTTATAAGATATAGCGCATATATAGCTAAAATGCAATATGTGAGCAATTTGGAGAATAAAGAAAATTCAATATCGGGGATAAAAAATCTTGAAAGCAGTATTGGTGTTGAGAAAATTGCTGCCATAATAAGGTGATTGTAACCTATTTTGCCAACCAGACCGAATGTTTGCTTATTCTTTGTAACCCAACCGAGAAAAGAGAGAATAAATGACTTAAATATCCAGTAAACAAGAACAAATCCGGTGGCTGCTAAAAACTGAATCCACTCCTGAATTCCGGAGTACCCTGCAATGTTGTCTCCGAGAGTTATTGTTAGAAATACGGGAAAATATATTGCAGCCATCAGAGCTGTTACATCACGTTGTGTAGCAGCGGATAGCTTCTCCTCAATCCTCACATGCTCCTTGTAACTTACCAAAGATTTTATTATTGATGGAAGTGTCACCAGAATCTCTCTGAAGAAATAGATTGTGAGAAGGGTGAAGATCATTATCAGGGCCGAGTCAAGAAAGCTCTGCTCCTGCATACCCTCTCTTTGGGAGATAACCGGATTTTGCAAAACTACAGTTCCTGTCCAAAGGGAGTCCGCCGGCAGCAGAGTGCTCTGCTCTGCCTCCCTCTCCCATTCGAGAACAATGTACCTGCTGTACAAAGAGTCTGTGACTGTGATTGTATCCCTGACTGTCATCAATTGCCCCTCTTAGCATTATAACCCATTGACTGCAGAACGTTAACCAGCCTGTCACGGAAATCCCCCTGAATAACAACCTCTCCCTCTTTTACACTGCCGCCTGTACCGCATTTTGTCTTGAGCTCTTTGCCCAGCTTTTCAAGATCTTCTGAGGTTCCTGTAAATCCGGTAACAAGAGTGACCTGTTTGCCTCCGCGGTTTCTTCTGTCTATCTTAACTATCAGTTTTTGCTTTGAAGGGGGAAGTGTTTCAGGCTCCTCTTCAATACCATCTTTATCGTAGCTGAAATCTGAATTTGTGGAATATACTACTCCAAGTCTGCTCTTCCAGTCGTTATCCGCCATCGTGATTTTTATTTGTGCAAATTTAGGTAGAAAAATTCAAAATAGTATCTTTGTTGTTTATTGCGCAACATACCGTAAAATCATATGGAATTAAAAAAGTTCAAACAGATTGACAACCTCATTGGAGCGGCGCTTCTGCTGGTTGCCTCATTCG
This sequence comes from Bacteroidales bacterium UBA5548, assembly GCA_002425935.1. GTDB lineage: Bacteria > Bacteroidota > Bacteroidia > Bacteroidales > UBA932 > Bact-08. The sequence continues at coordinate 14,421 of DINE01000016.1, forward strand.
TTTACCTCTCTACAATTGAGCCCACGACAAGCTTCTGGGATTGCGGGGAGTTTATCGCCTCGTCGTACAAACTTGAGATAGGTCACCCTCCGGGAAATCCTGTCTTTCAGCTTATAGCTCGTTTCTTTACCCTCTTTGCAGGGCCCGAAAAGGCGGCTATGATGGTTAACGCAATGAGTGCCATCTGTTCTGCCCTCACTATAATGTTCCTCTTCTGGACAATTACACACCTTGGAAGAAGAATTCTTGAGAAGGGAGGGAAGGAGCTGAATCTCTCCAATACAATTACAGTATGGGGTGCAGGAGCTCTTGGTGCATTGGTTTACACATTTTCTGACACCTTTTGGTTTTCAGCTGTCGAAGCCGAGGTTTATGCAATGTCTTCGCTCTTTACGGCTGCCGTTTTCTGGGCTATGCTTAAGTGGGAAGAGGAGGCAGATGAGCCCTATTCAAACAGATGGATTGTACTTATTGCATTTCTGATGGGTCTGTCGATAGGTGTACACCTTTTGAACCTTCTTACAATTCCGGCTCTTGTATTTATTTACTATTACAAAAAGTACGAAGTTACCAGAAAGAGAAGCCTGATTGTACTGGGTATATCGGGAGTCATTCTTGGTGCAATACTATACGGGATTATCCCTTATCTGCCTAAGGGAGCTGCTCTGTTTGATCTTCTTTTTGTTAATGTATTTGGACTTCCGTTTAACAGCGGCGCAGCAATTTTTGTAGCAATGGTTCTGGCGGCATCGCTTTTACTTGTGTGGTACTCATATAAAAAAGCAAAAGTTCTGCTTAATATCATAGCACTGTCATTTACTATGATAGTAATAGGCTACTCTGCATTTGCCGTTATAATTATCAGATCGTCTGCAAATACCCCGACAAACGAAAATCAGCCTGATAATCCGTTTTCGCTTGTAAGATACCTTGCAAGGGAGCAGTATGGTAGCAACCCGCTCATTTACGGTGAGACCTTTGCCTCTACATATCAGCTTCAATCTAAGAAGTATTGGGCAAAAACAGGTGACAAGTACGAATTTGTTCAGGGCCCTATCCAGCCGAAATATGATTCGGAGACTAAAATGTTGTTCCCAAGAATGTGGAGCAGCAACAATCCTGATTACATCAAGTTTTACCAGCAGTACACAAAGGGCAGAGGTAAAAGTGTTACGGGAAGTGATTATAAAATGCCGACTTTCAAGGATAATCTTGCATACTTTTTTGATTATCAGGTTAACTGGATGTATCTGAGGTATTTTATGTGGAACTTTGCAGGGCGCCAAAATGACCTGCACGCTCAGAGTCCGGGTGATATTATAAAGGGTAACTGGGAGTCGGGGATTGGATTTATTGACAGGGCAAGACTTGGAGACCAGAGAGAGGGGCCGGACTTTATTGTCAACAATAAAGCTAAAAACCACTACTACATGATTCCTTTGATTCTTGGGATAATCGGACTGTTGTATCAGTTAAGAAAAGATAAGCAAAACTGGTGGATTACCATGCTTCTGTTTATCCTTACAGGTATTGCAGTTGTTGTATACCTGAATCAGCCTCCTTTCCAGCCAAGGGAGAGGGATTATGCCTATGCGGGGTCGTTTTACGCATTTGCAATCTGGATTGGCCTTGCTGTTATGGCTATTCATGAGAAGATTAAAAAGTGGGCACCTGAGAAGGTTTCAGCGATTGCAGTAAGTTGCACTGTTCTTCTTGTTCCGGTGCAGATGGCTTCTGAAAACTGGGATGACCATGACAGAAGCAACAGGTATACAGCACGTGATCTTGCCTATAACTACCTTCAATCTACAGAAAAACAGGCTATTCTTGTTACTCACGGTGATAATGACACATTCCCGTTGTGGTATCTTCAGGAGGTCGAAGGGGTAAGGACCGATGTTAGAATCGTCAATACCTCGCTTTTGGGAACTGACTGGTATATAGATCAGATGCAGTATAAGACATACGAATCTGAGCCTCTGCCATTCTCTATACCAAGGCATGAGTATATATATGGAACAAACGATGTGATTGAGGTTGTTGACAGGGTTAAGCGTCCGGTTATGCTCAAAGAGGTAATTGACCTTATCTCAAATCCGGCTGCCAAGGTGAGGACACGTCTGGGAGGAACTTTAAGCTATTTTGCTGCAAGACAACTGCTGATCCCTGTCGATAAACAAAAGGCTGTCGAGAGTGGCATAATTGATGCCTCTGAAGTTCATCTGGTTCCGGATACTATACAGCTTGATCTTCCTGAACGTAAAAACTCAATGATTAAGAGTGAGCTTATGATACTTGACCTGCTTGCCAACTACAAATGGGACAGACCAATCTACTTTGTAGCTATGGGAGGGGATCTTGAGATTGGAATAAGGGATTATCTGGAATATAACGGTTTTGCATACAAGTTTGTACCAATTAAGAACAAAAGTACTTTTGGTAATCCGGGACGAGTTAATCCCGATGTAATGTACAACCTGGTAATGAATGTTTACAGGTGGGGTAATATGAACGATCCAACTGTAAATATCGACTATCAGAATCTTTTGACATTTAACGCTGTTCTTTCGGTGAGAAATATTTTCAGCCAGACTGCAGGTTCGCTACTTGAAGCTGGTGATACGACACGTGCTGTTGAGGTTCTTGACAGGATGCAGGAGGTAATGATTCCTTCGCAATTTCCTCTGAACGGATCGGCAATGTCCAATTCACTTAATGAGTTAGCCGTTATTGAGAGTATAGACACCTATCTGGTTGCCGGAGAGTTGGAAAAGGGTAGTAAACTGGCCGATTTATTTGCTGATGAGACGATTAAGTCTATAAAGCTATTCTCGAAGCCTTTCAGAGGCAGGTTTATCTCCAAGAACGACATTGAGAGCAATCTCTCTTATCTTCACTATCTGCAGGATATTTTTGCCAACAGAGGGTTTACTCAGGAGTCCGAAAAGTATGAAAAGATGCTAAACGATCTCTATTCTCAGCTTCAGGCAATGTAATTAATTTTCAAGCAAAAGGTTACAGCCCCTCAATTCTGAGTTTTGAATACGGCCGGAGATACGAAATGTGTTTCCGGCCTCTTTTATGCCCATATCCTGAGTCTCAATGAATGAGCATGAGTTATAGTTGGCTAGATCTATTATGTTAATTCCGCCCGATGTTTGGTTGTCTATAATTCTGAACGGATTCGAGAGATCTCTTGTGAAGATCTCCATCCAGGGAGGTGTTTCAAACAACCCGTTCCCAACTGAGTATGCCTGCGAAAGAAGCTCCGCCATTCCGTACTCAGAGGCAATCTTATCAACTCCAAAACCATCTTTTAGAATTGAGTGCATCTCCTCTCTGGGTATCTCCCTGCCTCTGCCCTTCATTCCGCCTGTCTCCATAACAATCAGCTGAGGAAATTGCATTCTAAACTCTTTGACAAAATCAAGGAGGGCAAAACTTACTCCTAACAATATTGTTTTTTGTCCTGTCTCTCTTAGTTTTATTAGCTTCTTACTTAGAGTGTCAAAGTTGTATAGATAGAATCCTGAATCCGGATTTCTACTCTCTTTAATCAGAGTGTCTGCCATAAAAACAAGCGATGACCCCTCTCTTTCGAGGTAGGATGGAAGCAGCGCAAGTATAGCGAATTCAGAGGGATCTCCCCAAAATCTGATAAATCCCCTCATGAAACTCTCTGTATAGAGACTAAGGTCGGCTACATAGTGTGAAGAGGGGGTTGTGCCTGTAGTGGAGCTGCTGGTGAATATCTTTTCGGGTTTTAGTCCGTCACAGATAACTTTATGGGTTTTAAAGATTGAAACCGGAAGAAAAGGGATCTTCCTGACAGAGTCAACCTTACTTGGGTCAACTCCTGCAAGAGAGATGAACTCTCTGTAGGGAGCACACAGCCTGCTTTGAATTCTGAATATTTCCAAGGCTGCAGAATTGAACTGCTCACGGTTGTCAATATTGAATATTAACTCTTTCATAGCTCTTTTCCAAAAGCACTTTGCTGTATTTCAATAAGTTGCTCAGCATGATTTCGCTCTCCCGAAAGCCTTGGCACTTTGTTTTGCCCTCCCAGTTTTCCCTTTTGCCTCATCCACTCATAAAAGCTGCCCTCCCTGAGCTCTACAACCTGCGGCATTGTCATTGTCACATTGTTGGTTCTTTTGGCATCATAGTCTGAGTTTAGCTTTCTAAGTTCTGAGTCAAGATCGCAGGTGAACAAAGCCATATCCTGTGGTTTAACAGAAAACTCAATCAGCCACTGGTGGGCACCCTTTGAGTTTCCCTCCATAAACAGAGGGGCTACTGTGTAGTTTGTTACACTTACAGAGTGCTTTTCACATACGGCAGTCATTGCTCTTTCGGCATTGTTAATCATGAGCTCTTCGCCAAATGTGTTTATGTAGAGCTGTGTTCTGCCAGAAATGATGATTTTATGCGGATTGAGTGATGTAAAGCGTACGCAGTCGCCAAGAAGATACCTCCATAACCCTCCGTTTGTGGTTAGAACCACTGCGTAATTGTCTGTTGTATTAACCGTCTCAATAGTATCGAACCGGGTGAAGCTACCCGAAAGTGCTTCATTCAACCTTGCCATTGGAATGAACTCATAAAAGACGCCGTTGTCTGTAAGAAGCAGCATAGATTTATCGTCAGGGCTGTCCTGAAAAGCGAAATAGCCTTCAGAGGCGTTGTAGTTCTCCATATAGTGCATCGATTTGCCCGGGATAATTTTCTTATACTCTGCTCTGTAAGGGTCAAAGTTTATCCCTCCGTGCATAAAGAGCTCAAGATTGGGCCATATCTCTGTAAGGGTGCTCTTTCCTGTATACTCCAGAACTCTTCTCATGAGTACAAGGTTCCATGACGGGACGCCTGAGAAGTTTGTCACATTATATCTGTGTGCATTTTTGCAGATCTCTTCCACCTTCTTCTCGAAATCACCCATCAGGGCAATTTTTCGCCCCGGAACTCTTCTCATCTCCACCCAGAAAGGGGAGTTGCGAAGCATGACCGCAGAAAGGTCTCCGTAGTGACTCTTTCCTCTGCCAAGTTCGTCAATAGTAACACTGCCTCCCAATGTGAGGGCATCTCCGTCGAATATCCTTGAAGCGGGATTGTTCCTTACATAAGTTGCTATCATCTTCTTCATGCCGGAGAAGTGGCAGTTGTGAAGAGAGTCTGCCGACAATGGAATAAATTTAGATCGAGACGAGCTTGTTCCGCTCGATTTGGCAAACCATTTTATGGGCTTGTCCCAAAGAACATTTTGTTCTCCCCTTCTGACCCTCTCTATAAATGGTTCAAATTTATCATAATCCCTCAAAGGAACGGCCTCCTGAAACTCCCGGAGAGTGCACTTTCCGGTAATTCCATGCTCTTTTCCAAAGCTTGTCCTGCTCAGTGAATCGTTAAGCCTGCCAAACAGATTTTGCTGAAAGTAAACAGGATTTTTCCTTGTATCTTCCAGTCTGTTAAGCATATTGCGGGTGAGCAGGGAGTAGATATCTGATGTAAGTGACATGGTGCAAATATATACATTATTCGAACACTTCGTGAAGAACATCCAGTGACTCAATTTTGAGTTCACTTCCGGAGTGAATACTCAGGTACCTGAGCAGCTCTCCGATAAAATGATATCTGACTGACCCTGTTATCCTGATACTGCTCAGGGTAGCGGAGTCTGCCTCAATAAAACGGTATAGAAGCGCACTGTCTGCCTGATTCATGCAGATCGAATCAGGTTGGGGGTATTTTACGTACTCTGCCGATACAATATCAAAAAGGGCATCTTCGGGATCTTTGTCAATTTTTGGTGCATATCCCATCTGACCACAAAAATTTACCAGAAACCAGGGATGGAAATTGGCTACTCCCTCTTTCATACTCTCCAGCGTTATTACAGAGTTATGCAGAAATGCATAAAGCAGGGGATTCTCTTCAACCTCTCTGATGCTTTTAAGAATCAGTTCGCACATAAACAGCGCAATAGATGATTTGTAAATATCTCCCCTTATTGACGACAGCCTTACAGGGGATGATATCTCCCTGATATTTGCCATTGTGCCCATTTTTAAAGAAGAGAGTTCAATCTCGACAATTGCAAGAGGATGCAGCTGACTTATATTTATTTTATCTTTTGATCTGGGAGAGTATCTTATGTAGAAACTCTCTCTTCCGCCCCTGCTTGTGTAGCACTGTAGCACCAAGCCGTTCTCCTTGTGCCTTATGGTGTGAAGAACTATAGCCCGGAATGATGATGCGGCGGTTGTCATCAGATGGTTTTTAGAAATTCTGCGAGCTTTCTTAGTGCCAATCCTCTGTGCGAAATTAAATTTTTCTCTTCAAAAGTGAGTTCGGCAAGAGTTTTGGTGTATCCATCGGGAAGAAATAGCGGGTCGTAACCAAATCCCCCGGTGCCGGACTTGTTTTCGAGGATAGTGCCATTTACTATTCCCTCAAAAAGATACTCCCGGCCATCCAGAATAAGGGCAATTACTGTTCTGAACCTTGCTTTTCTGTTTTTGACACCATTAAGTTCTTTGAGCAATTTTTGCATATTCAGCCCGGCATCACACTCTTCGGAGGCATACCTTGCCGATTTAACCCCGGGTGAACCGTTAAGAGCTTCAACCTCTAGGCCTGTATCATCGGCAAAAACATTCATCTTATTGATTTGCCACAGATATCTGGCTTTGAATAAGGCGTTGCCTTCGAGTGTTGGTTCATCCTCCGGGATAGAGTCAAAAATACCAAGGGATTCGGGTGACACCAGAGAAATCTGGTTTCCTATAATCCCTTTTGCTTCAGATAATTTATGTTTGTTTGAGGTTGCAAAAATCAGCTCCATAAGAAATCATTATTGCATCAAAGATACTAAAACTTTAAATTTGTATAATTTATAAACAATAAAGAGGGTGATGAAGAGATTAATAATAAAGGCATTGGTATTTACCATATTATTGATGCCTTTGACGGCAACCGGACAGTCAGCTGCGTTCAAACTGGGAAAGAATCTGGATATTCAGCTTAATGTACTGAGAGAGCTTTCGTACCTGTATGTGGACAGTGTTGAGGCCGACAAACTGATTATTTCGGCCGTCCAGGCTATGCTTGAGGGGCTGGATCCATACACACTGCTTATTCCGGAAGAGGATAGAGAGAATCTTGAACTTCTCACAACGGGTTCATATGGAGGGATAGGCGCAATCATCAGAAAGAGCGGTAAGGGTATTGTCATCACAGAGGTGTACGAAAATTCACCCGCTGCAAAGTCAGGGATTGTTGCAGGGGACATTATTTTGTCAATTGATGGCGTATCTGTTGAACCCTTGCAGGTTGACGAGTGCAGTGCCCGTATGAAGGGTGTTCCGGGGACTCCCGTGAAATTCACCATCTTAAAACTAAGGGGAGGAAATGAACAGAGTATCTCGATAATTAGGGAGAAGATCCATTTCCCCGATGTTGCATACAGCGGAATGATAGCGGATACAACAGGCTACATAAGAGTCTCGGGATTCACCCTGGGTGGCTCAAAGGATGTTAAGAAGGCTCTTCTGGATCTTAAGAAAAATCCAAATATGAAGAGGTTGATTCTGGACTTGAGGGGTAACGGCGGAGGAATTCTTGACGAAGCGGTTGATATTGTATCTCTTTTTGTTCCTAAGGGTACAAAGGTGGTCTCTGCAATCGGAAAGGTCAGACAGGCGAATATGGATTACTATACTAGAGAGGAGCCGGTTGATACTCAGATTCCTCTTGTTGTTCTGGTGAACTCCTCTTCGGCATCCTCTTCGGAGATTGTTGCAGGTGCGTTGCAGGATCTTGACAGGGCCACTATTGCAGGAACAAGAACCTTCGGGAAGGGTTTGGTTCAGTCGATTCGTGACGTAGGGTTCAATTACAAACTTAAACTGACAACTGCCAAATACTACACTCCAAGCGGAAGATGCGTTCAGGCAATTGACTACTCTCAAAGAAACGAAGATGGTTCGCTTGCCAGCATTCCGGATTCATTAATTAGGGAGTTCAGGACACTTAAGGGAAGAGTAGTTTATGACGGCGGAGGGGTTACACCGGATGTCCTCCTTGAGCCCAGAACATTCAGCAGACCCGCGCTCTCTCTAATTTACGGTGAGGTTCTTCAGGATTACTCGGTGGAGTATTTCAGAGATAATAACTCAATTGATCTCCCTTCTAAGTTCTCGCTCACAGACAGCGAATATGAAAAGTTTGTTGCCTGGGCATCAGTCAGAGATTTCGACCACAGAACCGCATCGGAGGTTGAGTACGATAAATTACTGGCAATTGCAGTACGAGAGGGGCTCTTTTCTGATCTTAAGAGTGAACTGTCAGCCCTTGGAGAGAGAATAAAACTTGGTAAGGCCGATGTTCTCAGAAAAAACAAGGCAGAGATAAAGGCATTGCTCGAGGAGGAGATCTTAGCAAGATATTTCTACCAGAGAGGAAGGGCGGAGAGTATGCTGAGAAATGATGACCAGTTGCATAAGGCATTGAGTATAAAATTGATTGAATAGTGGGTCTGCGAGATCTGTTTTTCCCGGATATCTGTCCGGTGTGCGAAAGGTTGTTAGTGAGGGGAGAGAGACATATCTGCGCAGAGTGTATTTCTGACCTCCCGTACTCCTATTACTGGAATTCGGCAGAAAATCCTGCCAAGATTCTGCTTGAAGAGAGAGTTCCTGTTGAGAGAGTTGCTACTCTCATGATATACAGGAAGGAGAGCCGCTGGAAAAATACTTTGTATGACTTTAAGTACTACGGTGACAAATCTATAGGAGTATACCTGACGCGCATTCTGGCTAAAAAGATGCAAGATGGAGGACTTTTTGGTGGTATTGAAATGATAATTCCAGTACCTTTGCACCCTTTTAAAAAATGGATGAGGGGCTTTAATCAGGCTTCTGTTATTGCTCAGGAGTTATCGTCCGTACTGGGAGTTCCTGTTAAAGAGGGGGTGCTTAAAAGGGGAAGATATTCCGTCTCCCAAACACTTAAAGATCGCAGAGGCAGATCAGGAGGGGTAAGTGGTGCTTTTTATGTGGCTGATAAAGAAAAAATAGCCGGTAAGCATATTCTTCTGGTAGATGATGTTCTTACAACGGGGGCTACTGCAGGGGAGTGCGGCAAACTGCTTATGGAGGCAGATGGGATAAAGCTGAGCTTTGCGGCTCTGGCATTTGTTGAATAAAATGATTAAGTTTGTAAGAATACTGTTATGCTGGATTTTATAAAAATAGAGTTAATTGATATTATCGACATTTTTCTTGTCGCCGTACTTATATATCAGGCATACAAATTAATACGAGGCACAGCAGCCCTGAATATCTTCACGGGTATTATTGTAATCTACTTTCTTTGGTTTGTGGTAAAGGCCCTAAGAATGGATCTTCTGAGTGCAATTCTCGGGCAGGTAATGGGTGTAGGTGTTTTGGCGCTGATTATACTCTTTCAGCAGGAGATAAGAAGATTCCTGCTAAGAATGGGAACCAGATATATGGACTCCAGTCATAAGCTGAGGTTGGTGAAAATATTCTTCGGTAGTCAGGGCAAATCAATTAGTGGTGAGGCGCTTAACGAAATAACCCAGGCCTGCAGAAGGATGTCTGAATCAAAAACGGGTGCATTAATAGTCCTTGCAAAAAGCTCCTCGCTGGAATTTGTAATTGAGAGCGGCGACAGGCTTGACGCGAAAATAAGCAGAAGGCTCATAGAGAATATATTCTTTAAAAATGCACCTATGCATGACGGGGCAATAGTAATAGCCGGCGACAAGATTGTGGCTGCAAGATGCACCCTGCCTATTACCGAAAATCCACACCTGCCGGCATCATACGGAATGAGACACCGTGCCGCTGCAGGAATAACCGAACATAGTGACGCCAACGTAGTTGTCGTTTCAGAGGAGACGGGTCATGTTTCGTTCGTAAGTAATGGTGAGATTAAACGAATGAATAGTATTACAGAACTTAGACTGGCAATAGAGAACTCTTATAAAAACCATAGTGTTGCACATCAGTAGCGCAAAAAACATCTTTGAGCTTTCCAATTATGATTAATACAGAACGAACCGAACAGAAACTTGGCTTCGACAGAATAAGAGCTGCTACTGAATCGCTCTGCTCAACCAATGCTGCCAGAAGGGCTGCCCTTGAGATCTCCTTTTCGGATGATTTGCAGGAGGTAACAACTGCTCTTCACAGAACAGATGAGATGAGGGTTATCTCTATGCTGGAGAGCGGATTTCCTGATTCGGGATATGTTGATACAGCGCACTTTGTTGCTCAACTCGAGAATACATCATACTGTCTTGACCTCTCATCAATTGTAAGGTTGAGAACCTCTCTTGAGACATTACGACAGATACAGGCCTTTTTCAAAAAAACCAAAGATAATCAATATCCGTACCTTAAGCAGCTGGCAGAGCCGGTTATCCTCTTTCCTGAAGTGAGCAGAAGGATAGACTCAATAATTGACCGCTTTGGCGAGATTAAAGATAACGCCAGTGAAGATCTGGCGGCCATCAGAAAGGCGATAAAAGAGAAGGAAGGCTCTATTGCCAGGAGAATAAACTCCATTTTGAAAAGCGCACAGCAGGAGGGTTATGTTGATATGGATGCCTCTGTCTCAATAAGAGACGGAAGGATGCTTCTACCTGTCTCTGCAGCAAACAAGAGAAAGGTGCCGGGATTTGTACTGGACGAATCGGCAACCGGTAAAACTCTTTACATAGAGCCTCTTGAAGTTGTAGAGTTAAACAATATTGTTAAAGAGCTTCAGTTTGCCGAACAGCGGGAGATTCTCAGGATACTGGCAGAGTTCTCAGATTTTCTCAGACCCTATGCGCCAGAACTGTTACTCTCTGCCAACACTCTTGCCCAGTTTGACTTCATAAGGGCAAAAGCACAACTGGCCTCATCTATGGGTGCCGGTATGCCGGTTATTACTCAGGAGAGAGAGCTTAACCTCAGGAGCGCTAAGCATCCGCTGCTCGAAAAAGCACTTAAAAAGGAGGGGAAAGAGGTTGTTCCACTTACACTCTCGCTTAATGGTGATAAGCGTATTCTACTTATTTCCGGTCCGAACGCCGGAGGGAAATCGGTCTGTCTTAAAACAGTCGGGCTATTACAGTTTATGCTTCAGTGCGGCTTTCTTATCCCAGCAACAGAGAGTTCGGAACTTATGCTTTTTGATAATATCTTTATAGATATAGGAGATGAGCAGTCGCTTGATAATGATTTGAGTACATATAGTTCGCATCTCACAAATATGAGGGAGATGCTTAGCAGTGCAACCGAGAAGAGTCTGGTGCTGATTGATGAGTTTGGAGCTGGAACAGAGCCTGTGGCCGGAGGAGCAATTGCTGAGGCTATACTTGGGGAGATTGAAAACAAAGGGTGTTTTGGGGTTATCACCACCCACTACTCAAACCTTAAGTTCTATGCAAGCAGCAGCAAAGCGGTTATAAACGGAGGAATGCAGTTTGACGTTCAAAACATCAAGCCCCTCTTTAAACTTGAGACGGGAACTCCGGGAAGTTCGTTTGCTTTTGAACTGGCAAGAAAAATCGGATTACCGGAAGATGTTGTAAAAAAGGCAGAGGAGAGAGCAGGAACAGACTTTGTTGATCTTGAAAAGCATCTTAAAAAGATTGCCAGAAACAGAAGAGCATGGGAAGAGAGACTTGCAAAAATCAAAAGTACTGATAGAACCCTGGAAAACATTACAGACAAGTATCAGCGGGAATTATCGGATATTCAGGAGCTTAAAAAATCTATTGTTAGCAAGGCAAAGGCAGAGGCACAGCAGCTCCTTGCTGAGGCCAACAAAAGGATAGAGGCAACGATAAAGGAGATTCGCGAGACACAGGCTGATAAAGAGAAGACTAAGCTTATAAGAAAGAGTCTTAACGATTTCATAAATGACTCTCAGGCGAAAGCCCACGATCTTGAGGATGATAAAATCGCTCATAAGATGGAGCAGCTCAAGCAGAGAAAAGAGAGGAGGGAAAAGAAAAAGAGCGAAAGAGAGAGTAGTGTCAAACCAATCGTTCCGGTGGTTGTTAATGATAAGAGGGTAGAAAATCTGCCTCTTAAAAAAGGCGATAAGGTTAGAATCAAAGGGGGTGATCTGATAGGTGAGATACTTAATGCCGACGGTAAGACGGTGAGCGTGGCAATTGGCTCTGTAATAAGCAGATTACCCGAAGATAGGGTTGAGAGAATTTCAAATAAGGAGTATTCCGATGTCTCTAAACAGATGTCCGGAAAGAGATTTTCGGTAACAGAGAGTAAGGAGATTACAAACAGGAAACTTGAGTTCAAACCCTCAATTGACATAAGAGGCGAGAGACTTGAGCAGGCGATTGAGATTGTTACCCGCTTTATTGATGATGCACTTATGGTGGGAGTATCCGAAGTAAGAATACTGCACGGAAAGGGTAACGGAATACTCAGAGAAGAGATAAGAAAATATTTAAAGACAATGGGGGGCGTTGCCTCATTCCGCGACGAGAACATTCAGATGGGAGGTACAGGCATTACTGTTGTCAAACTTGAAGATTAATATAACCGGACTGTATATGAAAAAAACTATTAAAACTGCACTTCTTACAATTTTTGTACTCACCCTTTTTGCAACGACATCGTGCGATAGAGCAGAGAAGACTGCAGAGCTTAAGGCTACCGAATTTCTTGATGCCTATTTCAGATTTGATTACGAAAAGGCTGCATTGCTTTGTACACAGGAGCTTGCAGAGGAGCTTTCTGCATCTCTCAAGAGCATTGAATCCCTTGAAGAGGGCATTAGAAATATGGTAATAAAACAGGCCTCAGAGGTAAAAACAACCATAAAATCTGTTGATGCCGAATCCAAAAAGGATACAGTGATTGTAACATACAGTGTGGTTTTACCAAGCTTTCCTAACGGGATAGACAATACCCTCTCTCTTTCGAAAGTTGATAAGGAGTGGAAAATAGTAGAGCTTGGGAGATAATTCCGATTTTAAATGGTGAAAAAGTTAGTAGATACTCATACTCACAGCAGTTTCTCTCCTGACAGCAGGATGAAAATGGCCGAGGCGGCACTCAGGGCTCACAGCCTGGGTCTTGCCGGTGTGACATTTACAGATCACCTTGACCTTAAAGCTCCGGGTGACAACCTGAAATTTGCTTTTGATCCAGCTGAGCAACAATCGGAGATTTATGCCACAGCCGAAAAATCACCGGTCAGATTGTTCACCGGCATAGAGATAGGGCTACAGCCATGCAATCTTGAGGAGATAAAAGATTTTCTGTCCCACTTTAAATTTGACACGGTTATTGCCTCGGTTCACTTTGTTGACGGAGTTGACCCGTACGAAGGGGAGTATTACGACCATAAATCAGAAAAAGCAGCTTACGGAAGATATCTGGAGATTATGGCAGAGATGGTTGATGCTTATCCTTATTTTGATATCCTGGGTCACTATGATTACATTGTAAGGTATGCTCCATACAATGTAAGATCAATTCAGTATCATAACTTTTCTGACATTCTGGATACAATTTTCCGTTCGCTTATTACAGGGGGTAAGGCTCTGGAAATAAATACTAACACATACCGTTACAGAAACGGAGCCACACCATTTCTGGATTTGAATATACTACTGAGATACCGTGAACTTGGGGGAGAGCTTATCTCACTGGGTTCGGATGCTCACTCGGCAGACAGGCTGGGTGAGGAGTTTGATGCTTCATGTGAGATGTTAAAAAGGTGCGGATTCAGATATGTTGTAAACTTCGAGGAGAGAAAACCTGTATTTACTACTATTTAGCAGCGGACTTCTGCTCGAGTCTCTTCTTTCTCTCCTTAGCAGATACGCCGGTTAGTCTCAGGTATCTGTCAAATTGCTCCTTATTCATGAATTTTTCAAAAGCATCCTCGGTCTTTCTTCTCCACTTCTCCTGAACATCCCTGTAGCTGTCGGGATTCTGCATACCTCCCGCCTTCATCCTTTCAAACTCCTCCGTTACTCCTGTGATATTTGCCTGAAGTACCGAATCTGCAAGAAATGTCTGATAATCATTTAGCTTAAGATCTGTCTGAAGCCTGTCTGCCTGTTCGGCAGCTATCTGAACAGGACTTTTCTGTTGCTGTGTATTGTTCTGTGCAGCAACAGGAGTTACAATCAATATGGCTGTTAGAAGTGTAAGGAGATCTCTTTTAGATATCATATTTATAATTTTTTGCGTGGGGTATCTTAACTCTCTGTTCCAACAAAATTAANNATTTAACTATAAACACCAGTAATATTATTAATTAAAACAGATGCGAATGAAAAAAGGCTTAACTACAATTTTAATTGCGGTTTTGATGCTTGCCCTTCCAAGCAGGGGCGAATCGTGTACAAATGTACTCATAACCAAGGGTGCCAGCAAAGATGGTTCTGTGATGGTAACATATTCCGCCGACTCTCACCAGTTGTACGGTGAGTTGTATTTCCGTAAAGGTGCGGAACATAAACCGGGCACTATGCTTAAAATTTATGAATGGGACACAGGAAAGTATCTGGGAGAGATTCCTCAGGTACCTAAAACATACACAACTGTGGGCAATATGAATGAGCATCAGCTCATTATTACAGAGACAACTTTCGGGGGTCGTAATCTTGATGACTCTACCGGAATCATGGATTACGGATCTCTGATTTATGTAACTCTTCAGAGGGCTAAGACTGCAAGAGAGGCGATTAAGGTAATGACCGATCTTGTTAAAGAGCATGGTTACTACTCTTCAGGTGAGTCATTCTCTATTGCCGATAAAAATGAGGTTTGGATTATGGAGATGATTGGCAAGGGGACAAAAATTGTTAACGGTAAAAATGTGAACAAAGGCGCAGTGTGGGTTGCAATAAGAATACCTGACGGTTATATCTCTGCTCATGCTAATCAGGCCAGAATCACAACATTCCCGCTTAATGATCCTGAAAACTGCCTCTACGCTCCGGATGTAATCTCCTTTGCAAAGGAGAGTGGTTTCTACAAAGGTGCAGATAAGGACTTTAGTTTCTCTGACACATATGCTCCCCTGACTTTCAGTGGAATGAGAGGATGCGAAGCAAGGGTGTGGTCTGCTTTCAATATCCTTGGAGGAGGTATGATTGGTGACAAAGAGTACACTGCATACCTTGACTACGCTATGGGACACAATCCAAAAAACAGAATGCCTCTTTACATTAAGCCTAAAGAGAAGGTTACCGTTAAGATGGTTGCCGATGTGATGAGAGACCATTACGAGGGAACAGCTCTTGATATGACTAAAGATATCGGAGCTGGCGGTCATGCCTTGCCATACAGATGGAGGCCTATGACGTTTGAGGTTGATGGTCAGAGATATACCAACGAAAGAGCCATTGGTACTCAGCAGACCGGGTTCTGGCTGCTTGGCCAGGCCAGAAGCTGGCTGCCGGATGAAATTGGTGGAATTTTATGGTTTGGAGTTGATGCTGCTGCTACCTCTGCACTCACACCAATCTACTCATCTTCGCTTAGAGTGCCTGAGTGCTTCAGAGAGGGTAACGGTCACATGACTAAATACTCCCCAACTTCGGCCTTCTGGATTTTCAGCAGAGTTTCAAACTTTGCATACCTGAGATATGATATGATGTCTGCAGATATCAAACGTGCGGCCGATGAACATGAGCTTACAGCAATGGAAAGAACTGCAGCAATCGATGCTGCTGCAATGTCAATCTATAAAGAGTCACCTCAAAAGGCAAGAGAGTTTCTTACCGACTATTCGGTTAATACTGCTCAGCACCTGTTTGATAAATGGGTAGAGCTTGACAGATACCTTCTGATAAAATATATTGACGGAAATGTTAAAAAGGAGAGTGCTCCCGGATGTTTCCTTGATAACGGAAGCGGAAAGAATATTCCTGCTTCGCCACAGTTCCCGGGTTACAACGAAAAATGGAAGAGAGCCGTTAAGGAGGAGGCTGGTGAGAGACTTAAGGTGGTACAGTGAGATACCTTTACTATATAGTCGGAGAATATCTTAGAAAATTAAGGGCACCCTTGCTGGCAACAGCATCGTGGGGTGCCTTTTTTGTTAGTATTGCCAGTATAATTTTTGTTGTTTACAGTATAGGTTTTGAGCAGAAAGAGCTTGTTCAGGCTCGTCTTTATGACGTGTACAAACTCTTTCTTCTCTTCTTTATATCGCTGCACCTGTTAAGAGCGTTTTCCGGATTGATTTCGTCGGAAAAACAGGAAAAGCGAGGCTGGTTTTCGCTGATTCTTCTTGCTGCGTCGATATTTGTGGTTTTTGACATTTCAATACTGGGGTTTAGTATTGATCTGCCTTTTATCTATAACTACCGCTTTGTAGTTGCTGTTTTGCTCTATGTGTCACTTATGGAGCTTTCGGGTGCGCTTGTTAAGATCCTCTCAAAGTCGGTCCACCCTAATTTGATCTTTGTTGTAAGCTTTCTCTCTTTAATCACAATTGGAACAACACTTCTGATGTTCCCTAACTCAACTTACAACGGTATTAGCTTTACTGATGCACTTTTCACGGCAACCTCGGCTACCTGTGTAACTGGGCTGGTTTCTGTTCCCTTCTCCGAAACCTTCACTCTTAGCGGACAGCTTGTAGTTCTGTTTCTGATTCAGGCGGGTGGATTGGGAGTTATAACCATTACAACCTTTTTTGCAGTATTTTTTACTCAGGGTTTTTCTGTTAACAGCGAGTATATAATAAAGGATATTATTTCGGGAAACAGAAGTACTAAGCTTATATCGCTGGTAACAAGAATAGTGACTGTGACTTTTATTATGGAGATTGCAGGGGCGCTGCTAATCTATCTATACACTTCGCCACATCTGGAGAAGGAGGAGTGGGAGAAGATATACTTCTCTGTATTTCACTCTATATCGGCATTCTGTAATGCCGGTTTCTCAACAATGCCAGACAATCTTGCAAGTGAGCCACTGATTCACATAGGGCCTTTTTATCTGGTAATCTCATTTCTGATAATTTTCGGAGGGATAGGATTTCCGATCTTTACAAATATTCTGAGAATAGCCGGGCATCGTGTAAGGCAGCTTTACATGTACTTCAGATTTGGTAAATTTACAAGGTTTGTAAGGGAGTGGGATATGAACTCAATTATCGTTCTGCGTACAACGGCAATTCTAATCATTACAGGAATGACATATCTGCTGATTTTTGAATGGAATGGAATTTTAGCTCAGTTTAGCGGAGAGGATAAGTTGATTCAGGCATTTTTTAACTCCGTTACACCAAGAACCGCAGGTTTTAACTCTGTTGATACTGCTGCACTAAAAGCTGTTACCCTCTACATGTTTATACTTTTTATGTGGATAGGGGGTGCCCCTCAGTCAACGGCAGGAGGTATTAAAGTGACCACCTTTGCGCTAATGATAAGGAATGCTTTCCAGCTTGTAAGAGGATATGACAGAGTTGAGTTTCATGGCAGAGAGATATCATCTCTCTCTGTGACCAGAGCATTTGCAACTGTTGTTTTTTCGTTTCTTACGATTATAACGGCCTATATAATTCTTGTAAAAATCCATCCCGGGATTGAGCCGGTTAAGCTCTTTTTTGAAACTGTCTCTGCAATCGGAACAGTGGGGCTAAGCATGGGTGTCACAGAAGAGTTACTGCCGTCAGGAAAAATTGTAATTACAGTACTGATGTTTGCGGGCAGGGTGGGCATGATTACTCTGCTGAGTGCCTTTTTCAGGTCTCATGTCAAAAACAGATACAGATACCCGGGCGCCGATATTTTAATTAACTAAATCTCTTATTATGAAGTACATTATTGTTGGATTGGGAAACTTTGGCTCTGTTCTGGCCGAAAGATTTACACAGATGGGTTATGAAGTTGTTGGGGTTGACAGAAATATTGAGAGGGTTGAGGATATTAAATCAAAAATTTCGGTTGCGGTTTGCCTTAATGTAACCGATAAAAACAACCTCAATGTGCTTCCCCTTGAGAGTGCCGACGGAGTTATAATTGCTCTGGGAAAAGAGTTTGGTGAATCTCTTATGGCCTATGCAATATTTAAGGAGCTTGGTGTGAATAAGCTTATTGTGAGGGCAGTAAGTGAGATCCATGCCACAGTGTTAAGTTTTCTGGGGGTAGAGAATATCATCTTCCCGGAGAAGGACGCCGCTCAGAAATATGCTCTGAGTCTTGAGCTTGAAAACTATATAAGCTCTTATAAGCTAGATGATGAGACATTTATTGTTCAGATGCACCTTCCAAAGAGATTTGCAGGACTAAAGCTGTCGATGATAAATTTTAAATCTGAGCATAAAGTTAAGTTTATAAGTCTTAAGCGTAAAGTAGAAATAACCAATATGTTTGGGGCCAAGCACAAGGAGATAAGGGTAGTTGACGTAGAGAAGGGAGACATTGTGCTTCAGGAGGAGGATATAATAATTCTGCTCGGATCTTTTGCAAACCTGAGCCGTTTCAGGCGTTAGTTAAGCAGACATATTTGCATATCTTTGTTTAATAAAAGGTTTGATATGCTTTATAAAGATATTGTAGAGAGTATTTACAATGAGTTCAGAAATCTTAAGGGAGACGGTAAAGTTGCAGATTATATACCGGCTTTGTCAAAGGTTAATCCGGACTCTTATGCAATTTCGGTGTGTGATCTGGAGGGGGGAGAGTTCTCGGTAGGGGATTCAGCTTCGAAATTTACTATTCAGAGTATCTCCAAGGTCTTTACCCTGGCAATGGTAATTGGTAAGGTCGAGGAGAAGATTTGGGAGAGGGTTGGCAGAGAGCCGTCAGGCACTGCATTCAACTCTCTTATTCAACTGGAGCAGGAGAGGGGTATTCCAAGGAATCCATTTATTAACGCAGGAGCACTCGTGGTAACAGATATGCTTACAGAGCTTTTCCCCAAGCCAAAGCAGGCAATTCTGGATTTTGTAAGGCAGATAAGTTCTCAGGATGATATTTACTACGACAAAGAGGTTGCACAATCGGAGCTTGAGCACTCACACAGGAACATAGCGCTTGCAAATTTCATGAAGAGCTTTGGCAATATTAAAGGCGATGTTGAGACGATAATTGATATATACTGCCACCAATGCAGTATAAGCATGAGTACTGCCGAGCTGGCCAGGTCGTTTCTCTTTCTTGCAAACGGAGGGGTAAACCCTCTCTCCGGAACGCAGGTGACGGGACAGAGAAGCGCAAAGAGAATGAATGCGCTATTACTTACTTGCGGCCTATACAATGAGTCGGGAGATTTTGCTTACAGAGTGGGATTACCGGGAAAGAGTGGTGTAGGTGGAGGTGTAGTGGCAATTATTCCTGGAAAGCTCTCTATAGCAGTATGGAGTCCCGAACTTAACCAGAACGGAAACTCCTACAGAGGAATAGCCACACTTGAGAAATTCACTACAGATATAGGAATATCAGTATTTTAGTTAGAAAATCCCAAAACTTAACAATTATGATAAAAAGAGTTGCTTTAACACTACTCGTTCTTGCCTCAGCAATTACGGCGGAGTCTCAGATTGCTAAAAAGAGCATGACCATAGATGATGTTGTCAGGTGGAACAGAATTACCGAAAAAGAGATATCTCCCGATGGTAAGTTTGTAGCTGTAAAACTGGAGCCGTGGAAGGGCGCTTCAACTGTAAAGTTGTATGACAATCGCGGCAAAGAGCTTCTGACATCGGACTCCTCTTCAAATATAATCTTTGATAAATCATCTGAATTTCTGCTCTTGCGAAGTGGATCTGATAAAAAGGTGTCGATGGTTATTTACAACCTTAAGTCAGGAGACAGAACTGTAAAAGAGGGGGTCAGGGAGTTTTCAATGCCTTCGGGGTTTGGTAAAGATGTAGTATACAGGACCCAGGATTCTACGCTTATCGTAGAGACTCTGGGTAAGGGAGAGAAGATCTCTCTTGGCAAGGCTGCTGACTTTAAGGTCTCAAAAGAGGGGGCATCACTGGTCTATACCTCAGGAGAAAACCTGCTTTTATATAAAAACGGAGCAACCGCACCTGACACGGTGAAGAGAGCTACTCCTAAAGGCATTAAGTATTTTATTAGTGATAAAGGTAATGTGGTCTCGTTCACAGCATCGGGATCTCTGTATCTGTATGACAAAAGCGGAAAATTAAACACAATCGCAAAGGGGGTCTCGGAAAAGCGAGACCTTATAATATCACCGGACGAGACTAAAATTTACTACGGCGTTGCACCTGAGCCAATGAAAAGAGACACTACGATTGCAAAGGAAGATTTTCCACAAGTTCATATATGGCACTGGAACGAGGGTAAGCAGTTCACTCAGCAGATTGTGGATAAAAAAAGAGATTCAGAGATGAGTTTTCTTTATGTTTACAATACTGTAACAGGCGAATCTGCACAGATTTCCAACGAAAATATCAGTGAAACAAGGCTTATTAAGAGAGGGGACTCCGATTTTGTAATTGCCCTTTCTGATAATCGCTATGCTATTGAAAGAATGTGGGAGGGTCGCTCAAAATATGATATTTATATTGTAAACACCGTTATGCAAAGGGCTTCAATGCTTAAGGCCGGTGTTACCGGTCAGCCGAGAGTTTCGCCGGGTGGCAGGTTTATATACTGGTACAGCGGACCGGACAGCTCATGGTATGCAGTCTCTCCTGAAACAATGGATGTTAAACAGATTACAAATCCTAAAACAATTGAGGCCTTTGACCATGAGAACGATGTACCTGACTGGCCATCGTCATACTCAGCTGCAGGCTGGAGTTCAGGAGATAAATACTTTCTTGTATATGACAGGCATGATATCTGGAGAGTTGATCCGCTGGGCAAAGAGGCTCCTGTAAACCTGACAATTAACGGAAAGGAGCGAAACCTCACCTACAGATACACTCCGGCCGACGAATCTGAGGAGATAGACCTGAGTAAGTCACTTATTTTAAATGCATTTGACAATGTGACAAAGGAGAGCTCATATTATAGTTTTACTCCGGATAAAAACAGAGCACCTTTACTTCTGTACGACGGAAAGGCTATGCTTTCTGATGTAACTAAGGCAAAATCCTCCGATTTTTACATATTCACAAGAGAGACCTTTACAGAGTTTCCTGATATCTGGCTGAGTGACTCCAAATTCAAAAAGCCACTGAAGATAACTTATGCCAATCCTCAGCAAAGCGAGTTCAACTGGGGAACAGCCCAACTTATAAGCTGGATTTCGCTTGATGGTCACAAAATTGAGGGAGTTCTCTACAAACCTGAAAACTTTGATCCCTCAAAGAGATATCCAATGATTGTCAATTTCTATGAGAAGAACTCATCTTCTCTACATTCACACAGAATTCCCGAGGCCCACAGGTCAACTATTGATTATCACATGTACACAAGCAACGGATATATTGTGCTGAATACCGATATCGTTTACAAAGAGGGGTATCCGGGCGAGAGTGCGTTCAACTGCATTATGCCTGGAGTATCTGCAGTCATTAACATGGGTTTTATAGACCCTGCCAGAATTGGAGCACAAGGGCACAGCTGGGGAGGATATCAGGTTGCGTATCTGGCAACCCGTACAAACCTCTTTGCTGCAATTGAGTCGGGAGCGCCTGTCGTAAATATGTATAGTGCATATGGAGGAATCAGATGGGGTACCGGTCTTAACAGGTCGTTCCAGTATGAACATCAGCAGAGTCGCATAGGTAAAACGCCATGGGAGTCACCTCTTCGCTATATTGAAAACTCACCGATTTTCACGATGGATAAGGTTACCACTCCGATTCTGATTATGCATAACGATCAGGATGGACACGTGCCATGGTATCAGGGAATAGAGTATTTTGTTGCTCTTAAGAGACTTAGGAAACCTGTATGGATGCTCAATTATACCGGGGAGGTTCACTGGCCTCAGAAGCTTAAAAATAAAGTTGATTTTCAGATAAGAATGATGCAGTTCTTTGATCACTATCTTAAAGGCAAACCTATGCCTGAGTGGATGGAGAGAGGAATGAGTGCAATTGAACTGGATTACAGGCTTGGATATTGATTTTTTTGTTATATTTGACATAACAGATAATCACAAGCCTATGGAGAGAAAATTCCCACGGCAGCTAATAGTACCTACTGTAATACTTCTTGGTGTTATGGTGGGTCTTCTTTTTTATCTGATGTATGTCTCCCGGATGGCCTCCTACCTTTCTGACGATCCATCTGCATGTGTGAACTGCCATATTATGGCTCCCTATTACCAGTCATGGCAGAAGAGTTCACACCAGCCCTGGACAAACTGTAACGACTGCCATGTACCTCAGGATAACTTTATCCGCGGGTACTCCTTTAAAGCCAAAGATGGCTTGTATCATGCAGCGGTATTTACCCTCAGGATGGAACCTCAGGTAATCAGACCACGGAGTGAAAGCTACGGCGCCATTATGGAAAACTGTATCAGATGTCACACTCAGCTCAATACAGAGTTTGTAAAAACCGGAATGGTTAAATACGCCCAGGTTGAAAAGGGCGAGGCACGCGCATGCTGGGATTGTCACAGAGATGTTCCGCACGGCAGGATATCCAATCTGGCAATGAGTCCCAATGCAATTGTTCCTCTGCCTGAGTCCCCGGTACCACAGTGGCTGAATAAAATGATGAAAAGAAAAAACTAACCTCTATGAAACTTAAACAATACTTCGAAAAACACAGGGTTGCACTTTTGTGGACCCTCTTTGCAGGCACAATAGTGGTTGTGTTCCTGCTTGGACTGCTTGCTGCATCGGTGACTGAACGAAGGGCCGAAATTGCAACACTTTTTAACAATAAGAGGGTTGAAATTAAAGGCATAGAGTCCAGAAGCGAAATCTGGGGAGAAAACTATCCCCGTGAATTTGAGACCTGGAAGAGGACAAAAGAGATGGAGTTTGAGAGTAAGCACAACGGGAATAAATTTGTTGACGTACTGGAGATGAGGCCTAATATGGTTGTTCTCTGGGCCGGATACGCATTTTCGAGAGACTACTCTGCACCAAGGGGGCACGCATACGCCGTTGAGGATGTCGTTCACACCCTCAGAACTGGAGCCCCTATGACTATTGAAGAGAATATGCAGCCGGCCACATGCTGGTCATGCAAGAGTCCCGATGTACCAAGGCTTATGGCCGAAGTGGGGATTGAAAATTTCTACAAATCAAAATGGTCTGAATATGGTCATGAGGTGGTAAACCCAATCGGGTGTGCCGATTGCCATAATCCTGATAATATGAATATTGCAATATCAAGACCAGCGCTTACCGAAGCATTTGAGAGGATGGGGAAAGATATCCACAAATCTACAATTCAGGAGCGTCGCTCACTCGCCTGTGCACAGTGTCATGTTGAATACTATTTCAAAGGAGACGGCAAATATCTCACCTTCCCATGGGATAAGGGAATGACTGCAGAGGATATGGAGCGTTACTACGATGAGGTTGGCTTTACAGACTGGGTTCACACACTTAGTAAGGCCCCGATGCTAAAGGCACAGCACCCGGACTACGAATTGTTTATTCTTGGCCCGCATGCACAGAGAGGCCTCTCATGTGCAGATTGTCATATGCCTTACAAATCTGACGGAGCCATTAAATACAGTGACCACCACCTTGTCTCTCCGCTTATGTATATAGATCGTACTTGTCAGACCTGCCACAGAGACAGTAAAGAGAATCTCCTCAGATATGTATATGAATATCAAGACAAGATTCTTGAGACAAGAGACAGGGTAGAAACAGAGCTTGTTAAGGCACACATAGGTGCAAAATTTGCCTGGGATAACGGTGCCACCGAAAAACAGATGGAGCCGGTTCTTAAACTTCTCAGGGCTGCACAGTGGAGATGGGACTATGCTGTAGCTTCTCACGGAGCCTCTTTCCATGCTCCCGTTGAGACACAGAGAATTCTATCTCACAGCCTGGATAAGAGTTATCAGGCTCAGCTGGAGGTAAACAAGGTTCTGTCACAACTTGGTGTTAAAGACGAGATTCCTTCACCTGATATCTCAACAAAAGAGAAGGCTCAGAAGTATATCGGACTTGATATGCCAAAACTGAGGGCAGCCAAAGATAAGTTTAACGAAGAAAAGGTACCGGAATGGCTGGCAAAGGCAAGAGAGAACAAAAGATTGCTATAGAGGTTGTTATAACCGCGGCCCTTGTGTCAGCAGGCCTGGCGCTGCAGCTGTTTACAGGTGGCTTTAGGAGTGAGATTCTTGCATTTCCCGTCAATCTTGCATTGATTGTTGTAATTGTTTCATTAATAATATTTTTTAAGGGAGCCTCTGCGCGACTTGCGTCGGGCTCCCTTTCTGTTATACTTCTTATAGCAATTACAACTCTTGCATTGTATATGGGACTTGTGCCCGGCAATATGGTTAAGAGGTCCTGGCCTTTTGTACTTACCTATCTGGCTCTGCTTATTAATCTTACAGCATGTGTTGTCCAGAGAGTAAGAAGTTTTAATCTGAAAAGGGATTACTCGTTTTTGCTTAATCACACCGGCCTTTTGATTCTTCTGTTTGCTGCAGGCCCGGGATCTGCCGATAAAGCCAGATATTTTATGAGAGTTTTTGAGGGTAAAGTAGAGTGGAGAGCAGAGATTAGCAGGGGAAATGAGGCTGGCGAATCTGTAGAGCTCCCGGTGGCTATAAGCCTTGAAGATTTTGAGATGGATGAGTACCCCCCAAAGCTAGGCATAATTGAGAGAATGACCGGAATGGCTCTGCCTGCAGGCAAACCACTCTATTTTGAGGCAATCCTTAATGCTGCTGCAACAATAGAGAACAGAACTCTGAGAGTTGATTCGGTAATTTATAAACCCGGTTATGCTCCTGCGGCATATGTGAAGGTAACAGATGTTAACACGAACTCGGTAAAAGAGGGATGGGTGAGCTGTGGTAACTATTTCCAGCACTTTAAAACGTTAAATCTTGATACGGTTTATTGTGTTGCAATGACATTTCCGGAGCCGAAAGAGTTCAGATCAACAGTCGAGGTGTATACAAAAAGCGGAAAGGTCAAAAATGGGGTAATCAAGGTTAACCATCCCATGACAATTGGAGGATGGAAGATTTATCAACACTCATATGACTCTGCAAGAGGCAGGGATTCAGTTTGGTCTATGTTCGAACTTGTATATGACCCGTGGATTATTCCTGCATATGCCGGGATGATAATGATGTTGCTTGGTGCTGTAACCCTTTTCTGGAAAGGAGGTAAGTCATGATGTGGGATAATTTCATATGGTTTTCAGGGGCATCACTTCTTCTCTGGATAGCAGGAGTGCTCGCTTTATATCTTAACAAGAGATCTGCAGCAGTCGGTAATGTTCTGATAACTGCAGGGCTTGCCATCTTTCTGTGTTTTATCTTTCTGCTGTGGAACGACCTGGGTCACCCTCCGCTCAGAACAATGGGAGAGACAAGACTATGGTACTCTTTCTTTATTACTCTTGTGGGATTTTTTACATGGTTACGATGGAGATATAAATGGCTTGCAGGTTACAGCGTTTTGGTTTCGGCTGTCTTTATAATGGTAAATCTGCTCAGGCCTGAGATACATTTTACCAATCTGATGCCGGCACTTCAAAGCATCTGGTTCGTACCACATGTTACGGTTTATATACTCTCTTATGCACTATTCGGGGCAGCAACTATCGCCTCATTTATCGCAATAAGAGAGCTGAGAAGCAGCAGCGAAAGACTTATGCCATTGATTGATAATCTTATATATATAGGGCTTGGATTTCTTCTTACGGGAATGCTTTTAGGAGCAATTTGGGCAAAAGAGGCCTGGGGGGATTACTGGACCTGGGACCCAAAAGAGGTGTGGGCCTTTATTACTGCGGCTGTTTATGCTGTTTATATTCATGCAAGAGTGCAGAGATATCCGTTAAGAGTTATTTTGTGGATTATTCCCTTAGCATTTGTAATGCTAATGATAACATGGTTAGGGGTTAATTATCTTCCTGCAGCACAGGGAAGTATACACGTATATTAAAAATTTTATAAAAAAATTTGGCATTACAGAAGAAAATTCAATTACATTTGTGACCTGAGAAGACAAAATGAACACTATTTCAAATATCCATTCACTTCATCATCATCACCTGCAGTTTAACGGTAGGCGGGAATGGCTGTTTGTATACATGAGATAGATAAATTCACATACNNTAGTTTGAGGGCTTACCGAAAGGTTAGCCCTCTTTTTTTTACAACCATTTATTATGATTAGAATTGCGATTCAGGCAAAAGGACGATTAAGTGACGAGAGCATGCAATTGCTCTCAGAAGCAGGTCTCTCCATAGAGGAGAGTAAAAGAAAACTACTCGCAAAGTGCGGCGACTTTCCAATGGAGGTATTGTTTCTTAGAGATGACGATATCCCCGGTGCGGTTGCCATGGGAGTGGCCGATATTGGCATTGTAGGATTAAACGAAGTTGAGGAGAGGGGGCTTAGCATTGATATTGCCCACTACCTTGGGTTCAGCAAGTGCAGAATATCTCTTGCTGTTCCAAAAGTGGCAGAGTATAAGGGGCTAGACTTTTTTAACGGGAAAAGGGTAGCAACCTCTTACCCGGCAATACTCTCATCTTACTTTGCAGAGAAGGGGATAAAGGCAGAGATTCACAAAATTGCAGGCTCTGTAGAGGTTGCGCCGTCGGTGGGTATGGCTGATGCAATATTTGATATTGTCAGCTCAGGGGGAACTCTCATCACTAATGGATTAAAAGAGGTTGAAAGAGTCTTCTATTCCGAGGCAGTGCTTGTGAGCAACAGAGATCTGGATGCTGTAAAAAGGGCAGAGGTCAACCAGCTAGTAGGGAGGTTTGAGGCTGTGGAGAGAAGCCGTGGTATGAAGTATATGCTATTAAACCTGCCTGAAGAGAAGATTGAAGATGCAACAGTCATTCTTCCCGGCATGAGGAGTCCCACAATTCTCCCACTTGCTCAAAAGGGGTGGTGTTCGATTCACGTTGTGGTGGAGGAGAAGGATTTGTGGTCGAAAATTGAAAAACTTAAATCAATAGGTGCTGAGGGAATACTCGTTTTGTCACTGGAAAAAATATTACCGTAATGAAACAATACACCGAACCGGCTAAAGATAGATGGCCCCAGCTAATATCAAGACCTGCAGATGATAATTCTGTAATTGAACTGAGGGTCTCAGAGATCATTGACCTTGTTAGGAAAGGAGGAGATAAAGCGCTTTATGAACTTACCGAGAGGTATGACGGAGTTAAATTAAGTTCACTATTTGCAGGCAGGGATATGTTTACAGAAGCGGAGTGTAAAATTTCGGACTCGCTTAGAAGTGCAATTGATGTTGCTGCCCAGAATATTGAAAAATTTCACTCAGCCCAGAAAAGAGATGATGTAGATATTACAACAGCCGACGGAGTGAGATGTCTTCTAAAGTACAGACCAATTGAGAAGGTGGGTTTATACATTCCCGGAGGCACGGCTCCCCTCTTTTCGACTCTATTAATGCTTGCAATTCCGGCTAAAATTGCGGGGTGTAAAAAGATAACCCTTTTTACCCCTCCCGGGAGAGATGGTGCAGTAAACCCTGCTATTGCATATGCCGCTCTTAAGGCCGGAGTTACACAGATTGTAACTATAGGCGGAGCACAGGCAATAGCTGCAATGGCTTTTGGAACAGAGAGTATAGAGCGGGTTGACAAAATATTTGGCCCTGGAAATAGCTATGTTTCTGTTGCAAAACAGCTCGTAAGCAAATATGTCTCTATTGACATGGTTGCCGGGCCATCCGAGTTAATGGTAATGGCCGATGAGACATCTATTCCGGAATATGTGGCAGCAGACCTTCTGTCACAGGCAGAGCACGGCGCCGATTCTCAGGTAATTCTGCTCTGCAACAGCAAAGAGCTGGCAAGAAGGTGTATTTCTGAGGTAAACATTCAGAAATCTGATTGCCCAAGAGCAGATAAGATAGATGGTGCTTTGTCTGAAAGCAGGGTTATAATCTTCTCAAAAATAGACGATATGACTGCCTTTGCAAACTATTATGCTCCGGAACACCTTATAATCTCACTTAAGAATCCGTGGGAGATTGCAGATAAAATCGATTCGGCAGGAAGCGTTTTTATAGGACACTTCTCACCTGAAAGTGCCGGAGATTATGCCTCGGGGACAAACCACACCCTCCCCACAAGCGGATGGGCACGCTCTGTCGGCTCACTTTCGCTTTTAAGTTTTATGAAGAGTATAACATTCCAGGAGTTATCTGCCAAAGGAATTGAAAGGCTGGCTCCGGTTATCTGCGCAATGGCAGATGCAGAGGGGCTCTATGCACATAAAAGAGCAGCTCAGATAAGAACAAAAAAGAGGAGAGACATTTATGAATAACAGGAGTTTTGATTCAGAGTGTAAAACAGATCAGCTGTTTCCGGAATCAATAATCAGAGATAACATTAAGAGGCTGGTGCCATATTCAACCGCGAGAGATGAGAGCAGTATTTCATTCGGAACTTATATGGATGCAAATGAAAACCCCTATAATACTGGATATAACAGATATCCTGACCCTCATCACAAACGGCTTAAACAAGAGCTGGCATTAAAAATGGGGACCATTGATCAGGATATGATCTTTGCAGGGAACGGCAGCGATGAGGCAATAGACCTTGTAATAAGAGTTTTTTGCACCCCCGGGGTTGATAATGTTGTATCAATCTCTCCTACATACGGGATGTACAAGGTAGCAGCATCCATAAATGATGTAGAGTACAGAGAGGTGCCGTTGCGGAATAATTTCGCTCTCGATCCTGAAGCCATTCTTAAGGCCACAGACGAAAAATCCAAGATTATATTTTTGTGTTCACCGAATAATCCTACAGGCAACCTTCTTGAAAAGAGCTCTGTAATCAGAGTTATTGAGAACTTTAAAGGCATAGTCGTAATCGATGAGGCGTACTGCGATTTTTCGTCTGAAGAAGGGTTTGTTCCTCTTCTTAAAGTTTATAATAATGTAGTTGTGTTGCAGACTATGTCCAAATCGATGGGTATGGCAGCATTAAGAGTGGGATTTGCTTTTGGAGATAGCAGAGTTATCTCATATATGAACAGAGTTAAATATCCCTATAACCTTAACAGAGCTAGCCAGGAGGCTGCGATTAGAAGAATTCGCGAAGGGTCTAGGAGTCTTGGGATTATAATTTCTGAGAGGGAAAGAGTCTCCCGTCGCCTTAATGAATCACCTGAGGTCATTAGAGTTTATGAGAGTGAAACGAATTTTCTGCTGGCAAGATTCAAAAATGCTTCGGGTATGTATAAATTTTTAACGGCAAACGGAGTAATAGTGAGAGACAGAAGCAGAACTCCGGGTTGCGAAGGTTGCCTAAGAATAACTATTGGCAAACCTTCTGAGAACGATAGACTGTTATCACTGATATCAGGGTATGGAAAGGATAAGTTTATACTTCCTCCAAATCCATTCATAGAGATAAGCAGAATAACCGCCGAAACAGCAATTACTCTAAAGGCCGATTTCACAGGAGGAGGACTCTCATTAATAAATACCGGGATAGGATTTTTAGACCATATGCTCAATCAGATTACAACTCACGGCGGATTATCACTTGAGCTGGACGCATACGGAGACACTCAGGTTGATTTCCACCATACAACTGAAGATGTTGCTATTGTTTTGGGAGAGGCCCTAAACCGCTATTTTAAATCTGTTGTGAACAACAGAAGATATGGTTTTTCTCTTCCAATGGACGAATCACAAGCGTCTGTACTGATAGATTTAGGAGGTAGAGCCGGATTTAAATGGGATGTTGTGTTCAGTGGTGAAAAAATCGGAGATTTTCCATGCGAAATGTTAAGCCACTTCTTCTCTTCTCTCTCTACTTCAGGAAAATTTACTCTTCACATTAAGGCAGAGGGAGAGAATGACCATCACAAAGCAGAGGCTGTCTTTAAAGCCTTCGCAAGGTCTCTAAGTATGGCGCTTGAGACAGATTTATCTGAAAAATTTCCAAGCAGTAAAGGGGTAATCTGATAAAGTTATGGTAGCAATTATTGATTATGGCAGTGGCAATATCTTCTCACTCTGCAACGCGGTTAAAAGAGCCGGGTTTGAGCATGAAGTGACATCTGACACTAGGGTTATTCAGCAGGCAGATAAAGTAATTCTTCCCGGTGTAGGAGAGGCGTCAGAGGTTATGAGAGAGATTGAGAATAGAGGGATCAGAGAGACAATTTTAAATCTTAAGGTTCCTGTTCTTGGGATTTGTATTGGAATGCAGGTTCTCTGTTCGTACAGCAGTGAGGGTGATACCAAATGTCTTGGAGTATTTCCGGAGAGTGTACAGAGACTCAGAGGAGAGGGTGTGAAAATTCCCCATATGGGCTGGAACAGGGTTAATTACAGTGGGAGTGCTCTTTTTGAAGGGATCAAAAACGGAGAGTGGTTCTATTTTGTGCACTCATTTGCGCCGGAAAGTGGTATTTGTACAGAGGCGGTTACCGATTATGGGGTTGAGTTTGCCTCAGTACTGGCAAATGAGAACTTTTTCGGGACACAATTTCACCCGGAGAAGAGCGGAAGAGTTGGCGACAGGTTTCTTAAAAATTTCCTGACAATAAATTCAAAATAAGAGAATTACGTATTGAATTAACTAATTAAAAAATGCATTAAAGAGTGGAGACAGATAAATTCAAAAAATTTGAGGTAATCCCGGCTATCGACCTCTTTGAGGGGAGGTGCGTTAGACTTACGAAAGGGAGTTACAGTACAGTAAAGGAGTATTCATCAGATCCGGCAGAGGTCGCTAAAACATTTGCCGGAGCAGGGTATAAACGACTGCATGTTGTAGATCTGGAGGGGGCCAAATCCAGTCGTCCTGTCAATTTGAGGGTTTTAGAGAGAATTTGCTCAATAGAGGGGCTGGAAATACAGTTTGGAGGTGGTATAAAAAGTTACGAAAGTGCCAGGCTTGCTTTTGAGGCGGGAGCAACTGACATTATTTGCGGAAGCATAGCTGTAGAAAGTTCCGAAGTGTTTGGAGCTATTGTTTCTGGATTTGGCCCGGAGTGGATTATTGCCGGTGTTGATGTAAGAGATGAAAAAGTTTCGGTAAAAGGATGGACAGAGCAGACAGATAAAACAATATATGATGTTATTGAAAGTATTACTGCAATGAATGTTTTGAGGTTTATATGTACTGACATATCAAAGGATGGCCTTCTTGAAGGGCCGGCTACGACGCTGTACAGGAGGCTAAGATATGAGTTTCCGGATATAACTCTCATTGCAAGCGGAGGAGTATCATCTGAGAAGGATATTTATGACATTGCAGAGACGGGTGCAGACGGCATTATTGTGGGGAAGGCATTTTATGAAAACAGAATTGACACTAAAGATTTAATGAGATGGTTGCAAAAAGAGTAATTCCGTGCCTTGATGTGTACGAGGGAAATACGGTTAAAGGGGTCAATTTTCTAAATCTCAGGGTTATGGGAGACCCTGTTGAGATGGGGAGAGCATACTCTCTTCAGGGGGCAGACGAGCTTGTCTATCTTGACATAAGTGCAACAAATGAGGGGCGAGGAACCTTTCTGTCACTGGTGAGAAGGGTCGCAGAGACATTAAACATCCCCTTTACGGTAGGAGGGGGTATATCAACCCCAGACGATGCCGCTCGTCTGCTCGACTCAGGTGCGGATAAAATTTCACTCAACAGTGCTGCACTCAGAACGCCCGGTTTAATTGATAAAGTGGCAGGTAGGTATGGCTCTCAGTTTGTTGTCGTGGCAGTTGATGCAAAGCTTTCCGCTGAACGGTGGAGTGTAATGTGTAACGGTGGAAAAGTGAGCACAGACAGAGAGTTGTTTGAGTGGGCTAAGGAGGCGGTGTCGAGAGGTGCCGGGGAGATTCTCTTCACCTCGATGAATAATGACGGGACAAAGTCCGGTTTTGCAGTTGAGGCACTCGATAAATTAAGCCGATTGCTCTCTGTTCCTGTAATTGCATCCGGAGGTGCAGGCGCAAAAGAGCATTTCAGAGACCTCTTTTTAAACACCAACGCAGATGCGGCACTTGCTGCCTCTGTATTTCATGAAGGGACCATTCCTGTGCCTGAATTGAAGCAATATTTGGATAGATGTGGTGTTCCTGTGAGAATTATAGAGAGTTAGAGAATAATAAGCAAATTATAGTAAAATATGGATAAAATTATTGTAGAAAAAACGATACCTCAGAGTGCGTTTAAAGATCCACAGCAACTTGTTCCTGCAATCATTCAGGATGATAAGACCCTTAAAGTTCTTATGCTGGGGTATATGAACCAGGAGTCGTGGAATAAAAGTGTTGAGACTGGTCTGGTCACCTTTTTCAGCCGTTCAAGACAACGACTCTGGACAAAGGGTGAGAGTAGCGGCAACTTTCTAAAGATTATAAGCTGCAGTACTGATTGCGACACTGATACTCTCTTGATAAGGGTAGATCCTGCAGGTGCAGTATGTCATACCGGTTCGGTAAGCTGCTTTAATGGAAGGGATAGCGAAGGATTTCTGGGAAAGTTGAACGAGGTTATAAAGAAGAGACACGAACAGATGCCCCAAGGCTCTTATACAACTAAGCTATTTACAGATGGGGTTGAAAGAATTGCAAAAAAGGTAGGAGAGGAGGCGGCCGAAACAATAATTGAGGCTGTAAAGGGGGATAAAAAAAGATTGGTATACGAGGCCGGTGACCTCATATACCATCTTATAGTGTTGCTTGAAAACAGCGGACTCTCTCTTAAAGATATTGAAGAAGAGCTGTTTTCAAGAGTAAGGTAGAATCAGAACAGGCCTGAGATATTGCCGTCATTGTCAATGTCAATCCTCTCAGATGACGGCTCTTCAGGCAATCCCGGCATCCTCATTATCTCTCCGGTGATAGGAACCAGGAATCCCGCCCCTGCTGCAATCTCTATCTCCCTTACGGTAATTACAAAGTCTTTAGGGCGTCCGAGCAATTCAGGATTGTCGGAGAGTGACTTCTGAGTCTTGGCCATACATATTGCAAGCCCGCCCAGCCCAAGACTCTCAATTTTCTTAAGGTTTGCTTTTGCCTTTGCTGTATAGTCAACGGCCTCTGCTCCATATATCTTCTTAGCTATTGTCTCAATCTTTTGTTCAACTGAATCACTCAGAGGATAGAGCGGAGCAAAATTCGGGCAACAATCCTTAGTAGCCTCTACAACCATTTTAGCAAGTTCCTCTGCACCTTCGCCCCCTTTGGCCCATACATCTGCTATGGTTGCAGGGATATTTCTGCTCTTGCAGAAGTTAAGTATAAAATCAAGCTCCTCCTGTGAGTCTGTCACAAAGCGGTTGATTGCAACCACAGGGTTGAGGCTGAATAGTCTGATATTCTCCACATGCTTCTCGAGATTCTCAATCCCTTTTGAAAGTGCCTCAACACTTGGGGTTTTAATATCTTTAAGAGCCATTCCGCCATGATATTTCAAAGCTCTTACGGTAGCTACAAGTACAGCTGCGTTTGGAGACAATTTTGCACTGCGGCATTTAATATCAAGGAACTTCTCTGCGCCCAGGTCAAAGCCGAAACCGGCCTCGGTAACGGTAAAGTCAGTAAGTGACATTGCTGTCTGGGTTGCAATCACAGTATTGGTCCCCTGTGCTATGTTTGCAAAAGGTCCTCCGTGAATGATTGCAGGAGTCCCCTCTATTGTCTGTACCAGATTTGGCTTAAGTGCATCTTTAAGTAGCGCGGCCATAGCACCCTGAGCATTCAGATCTTTTGCGTAAATGGGTTTTTTGTCAAATGTGAAGCCGATAAATATGTTTCCGAGCCGGTTTTTAAGGTCGGTCATATCTTTTGAGAGACATAAAATTGCCATCACCTCAGATGCTGCAGTTATGTCAAATCCGGTCTCGCGCGGAATGCCGTGTGTTGTACCTCCAAGACCAACCACAATTGTTCTCAGAGATCTGTCGTTCATATCCATAACACGCTTCCAGGAGATGGTCCTCGGGTCTAAATTCAGTGAACGGGTTTTACTCTGAATATTGTTGTCAATTAGCGCTGCAAGGAGGTTGTGTGCCTTTTCGACTGCTGCGAAATCCCCCGTAAAGTGAAGATTAATATCCTCCATAGGAAGCACCTGAGAGTATCCTCCGCCTGTTGCTCCGCCCTTGATTCCGAAAACAGGGCCAAGTGAGGGTTCTCTGAGAACAACAACCGATTTTTTACCTATTCTGTTAAGTCCCTGCGAAAGTCCTATTGAAACTGTAGTCTTCCCCTCCCCTGCAGGAGTAGGTGAGATTGCAGAGACCAGTACGAGTTTTCCGAATTTTGTTCTGTCTATATACTTCAAAGGCAGTTTGGCCTTATACTTACCATAGAGTTCCAGATCATCCGGATCTATACCTAACTTTTTTGCAACATCTCCAATGGGTTGCATCTTAATCGTGCGGGCAATTTCCAAATCTGTCATTTTAATAAAATTTGATGTAAAACAATTACTTTTTATTATAAAACAAATGTAACTCAATAATGTTTTTGTGGCAAATTAATTATTTTTCTAACTTCGTCGGATATTAACCCAAAACGAAACATTGAAACTGCTATGGCAAAACTTGAGATCGAAGGAAGAGTTTTTGACGTAGATGGAGACGGATTTCTTTCCGATCCATCTGTTTGGAATGAAGAGGTTGCGGCTCTCATTGCAAAATCTGACGGAATTGATCAACTTAACGAAAAACATTGGGCTATCCTTAAAATAATTAGGGATAACTTTGAAACTCACGGCAATGCACCTATGATCAGGAAAATTTGCCAGGAGACCGGAATTAAGCTCAGAGAAATTTATGATCTGTTCCCATTAGGGCCTGCCAGAGGGGCCTGCAGAGTTGCAGGGTTACCAAAACCGGACGGTTGCGTGTAGCACAGATTTCAATCATATTTACATATGGAGTGGTATCAGATAATGGCAGTAATATCTGCCTTTCTTTGCATAACTCTTTTAACAGAAAAGCTGGTAAAACTGATTAGACTGGGATTACCAAAAGAGTTATCACAACCCGGCGGAAGCGTAAAGGATGGAATAATTTACTCCTTTACCGGAGCAATGTCTCCAAAATCGAAAGAGTCTGCTTACCTGCATCTTCCAACATATCTGGCAGGTATTGTTTACCATATGGGAACATTTGCATCACTGCTTATATTTCCTTTTATACTGTTTTTCTCAGATAAAGCTGAGTTGATTCCGGTGTTTATAATCTATGCTTTTTCGGGGATGCTTGCTCTGTCGGCATTGGCGGGTACCGGAATATTAGTCAAGAGAGTTTTCTCTTCGAAACTAAAGTACTTCTCTTCTGTAGATGATTTTATATCCAATATTCTAACTACAGCGCTTCAGGCAGCAACATCACTGTTGCTTATTGGAGTACTCTCTGCTGAAGTATATTATCTTTCTGCGACTTTAATCTTTTTGTGGATGCCGTTTGGAAAGACAAAGCATCTGCTCTATTTCTTCTTTGCAAGAATTCATCTGGGCTATTTCTACGGCAGAAGAGGAACATGGCCTGTAACCGATAGAGAACAGTGATGGGAAGAGTTTTAAATATAGATAAGCCGCTGGAAATACTCAGAAAGGGGGTTGACAGCAAACTTGAGACAAATCTTAATGCATGCGTTAAATGTAGCCTTTGTGCCGAAAGTTGCATGTACTATCTTGCTCACAAAGAGCCTCAGTATATTCCTGGTGCCAAGGCAGAGCTTGTCTCCTCAATCAACAGAAGGTATAACACACTTTCGGGAAGAATTGCTCCGGCACTCTTTAATGCCAGAGAACTTGACGGCGAAATGGCAGATAAGATGGTTGACATGCTTTTCGGATCCTGCACTATGTGTGGCAGATGCGTTAAACACTGCTCTATTGGCGTTGATATTCCATACATTGTAAGAAAGGGAAGAGAGATGCTAGCTGCTATGGATATGGTCCCTGCAACGCTGCAGTCGACGGTGGACGCTGCCCTGAACACAGGAAACAACATGGCCATTCCTCAGGAGGAGTTTGTGGATACAATTAAGTGGATGGAGGAGGATCTCATTGATGAAATGGGAGATCAAAATGCAAGAATTCCACTGGACGAGTATGATAAAGAGATTTTTTATACTTTAAATCCACGCGAACCAAAGTTCTTCCCCCTCTCTATCAGTGCAATTGCCAAAATCTTCTATGCAGCGGGTGAGAGCTGGACAATTTCGTCAAAATACTACGATGTCACCAATTACGGCTTCTTTAATGGTAACAACCAACAGGCCGCTCAGATTGCCGGGTATCTTTACGATGAAATCCACAAACTACGAGGAAAAAAACTGGTACTGGGTGAGTGTGGTCATGGTTCAAGAGCTACCAGGTGGGAGGGCCCGGGATACCTTAAAACAGAGTTTGATTTTGAAACAGTTACAGCTGTAGAATTACTTGGTTCGTATATTCGCGAAGGAAGAATTAAGCTAGATAAAACGCTTAATAACAGCAAAGTAACCATTCATGACCCATGTAATCTGGTAAGAAACGGCGGCCTTTATAACCAGATTCGTTTTGTGGTTAAAAATGCAGTTTCCGATTTTCAAGAGATGAATCCTTACGGTGAGGATAACTTCTGCTGCGGCGGAGGCGGAGGAGCACTTGCTATGAGCGAATATAATGAGCGACGCATCAAGATAGGTGAGATAAAAGCAACACAGATTGCCAGAACCGGAGCAAAAGTGGTTATTACACCTTGTCATAACTGTGTTGACCAGCTACAGCAACTGAATCATACATATAAACTGGGGGTAAAGATTATGACTCTTGCAGAAATTGTCGCAGATGCCCTGGTTATTAATAAACAATAAACTAAACTTAATATGTCCAAACTTATTTATCTTGACAACTCTGCAACAAGCTATCCAAAGCCGGATTCCGTTTACAGCTTCATGGACAGCTTTTTCAGAAACAAAGGAGTGAGCCCTGGAAGATCCGGATTTGACGCAGCCCTGGAGGCAGAAGAGGTTGTTAACGGAACCAGAAAGATGCTCACAAAGCTCTTTAATGGAGGGTCTGATCATAACAGGCTTACTTTCAGCTATAATGCAACAGACTCGCTTAATCTTATAATCAACGGACTTGTAGAGAAGGGCACGCACGTTGTTACCACGATGCTTGAGCACAACTCTGTTTTAAGGCCACTATATGTTCTTGAACAAAAGGGAGATATAGAAGTAACATATGTTCCGTTTGACAATGACGGATATGTTAATCCCGAAGATATCGGAAAGGCCATTAAAAGCAACACAAAATTTGTAATCGTTACACACTGTTCAAATGTTCTTGGAACCATTCAGCCACTAACTGAAATCGGGAAGATTTGCAAGGAGCGAGGTGTTTTGTTTGTTGTTGACGGCAGTCAGGGCGCCGGCTCCGTTGATGTAGATATGCAGGTGTCAAATATAGATGTATATGTCTTTACGGGTCACAAATGTCTGATGGGTCCTACAGGTATTGGTGGTTCTTATGTTCGTGAGGGTGTCCATATAAACCATACCAGAGCCGGCGGAACAGGAGTTAGATCGGCTTACAGGGCACACCTTGAGGAGTATCCATATCGCCTTGAGTACGGAACACTTAATTTACTTGGTGTTGCCGGTCTTTATGCTGGGGTAAAATGGATTACCGAAGAGGGGATAATGAATATTCACAGAAGAGAGATGGACCTGTGGGAAAAACTTGTAAGCGAAGTTAAAAAGATTGACGGTGTAACAACATACTGTGCTAACGGAAGAGAGAACCAAAATCCTGTTTTATCGTTCAATATTGCCGGCTTTGAGGCAGGTGATGTTGGCACTATGCTGGATGTTGATTACAATATCGCTGTAAGAACCGGTCTTCAGTGTGCACCTCTTGTTCATGAGCATATTGGGACATTTGACATGTACGGAACTGTAAGAATGAGCATTGGTGCATTCACAACCGAACAGGAGATTGATGCAGCAATTGAGGCAATAAGAGATATTTCCCGTATAAGAAACTAAAAACCAAGTGAATCTGTTGGGAATAGGATAGAGGAGTTAAAGTAACTCCTCTATCTCATTTATACCCATTCTGTTAAATACCAGACGATATCTTTTAAAATATTCGTTCTCTCCATATTTCAGTTGCATAATAAAATTCAGATAGTAGATCTTCTCTCCTGTTACCTCTTCATACTCTCCCTCGGGAGTGATTACATAGAGAGGAACAAAGGGGTCGTCCATCTTATTCAGGTAGCTAGAAATATTATACCTCATTATATCGTTAATCCCTGAAACAGGATATTCTGAATTAATATCAAGTTGTTCTCTGTCAATCTCCACTAATTTTCTGTATAGCAATATTTTCTCCTCAGAACTTCTGTTGTCGGACTCAAGAAGAGGTGTTCTTGCCCGGATACTCATTACCTTTGGCAAAACCTTCTCCTCCTTAATAAAGTCTACCCCCTCCCGACTCCATCCGATTCCGGTATTATTAAGACTAATATTTGTTACATTGTCGTAATACTTATCCTTAAGTTTGTGTGCAAAGTAGTAGCGGGTCAAATCCTTAATTCTGTCTTTTAGCATATAGCTTACTACAAGAGCAACAAAAAGCGGCATAGTAAAGCTTCCGTATCGCAACTGAAAAGAGAATGCAATGGCAGTGGCAAAGATCATCGAAATTCCTGCAGCAATGCTTAAATAGATCTGTTCAACCAGAACAGCATCTCTCTTTTTGGTGGCATTTAAGAACAACTCACTCTCGGTATATTTTTTTAGAGCTCCTGATCGGTATACAAGGTCACGGTTTTTATTTGAACTCAATTTGTCAACAACCGGGTAGCCTCTCTCACGTCTGTATGAGACCTCGTTCTGAAGAAGACTCAGAAAGCCCTCCTTCTCTTTTTTATAAAGACATGGGTCGTTAATTTTCAGGTGGTTAAGCAATCTGAAAAATTGACGGTTAATGATGTTACCCAGAAATTCGTCGCCAAATTGAAAATAGTCGGAACAAACTCTTGGGATAACGGGGTTATCAAGCATTTTACTAAGCTCCCTGTATGAGTTTAAAACCTGGCATGTCTCTTTTATCAGGAGAGCACACTCCTCCTCGCGGCCTGCAATGTTCTTTTCGTCCATAATATGAAAGACCTGATTTCTGAGTGAACTCTTAAAAATTGCTGCGAACATTTTAATGTTGTACTCGTAGTCTGCAATATTTTTTTCGTCAGGAATGTCAGAAACTCTTTTAAAAGCCTGCCTTAAAAAAGTGATGGGTTCGGAGCCTGTATGGGCAATTTTATCAATATTATATACAGGAGTAATTAACCGGATGTTGGTTCGGATGTCTCTGTAAAACATCCCTTTTGAGTATGTAGTATGGTTAATATCAAGGTTATAGGGAATGAAGATCCAACTGTTAACAGTGAATTTATTTATTTTTTGATTT
>DINE01000017.1:0-1461 GCA_002425935.1 Bacteroidales bacterium UBA5548
TTGAAAGCAAATCACAACGGCTTTAAACTCTCACCCCTTTGTCTATTTTTACATATGTAAGTGCGTTTTTTAATTCTCCAGTCTCTCCGGACAGTATTTTCGCAATAGTTCGTGCTTGTGAGAACTTGCCTGTTTGTCCAGAATGTCCATGCCAAGCGCTATCAGGGTCTCGTCTTTTTACCTCCTGCCACTTTTGAATTGTTTCTTCATCTTTAAACCCTTCGTTTTCGAAAGACTCTTTGTAGTGACTTACTGCTTCGACACCGAGGATATCTTTGATATCTTCACCTTGTACCCAGTCTTGCACTTTTTTCATTTTGTCGGCGAGGGTTCTGTTAAATTCGTTAATATCCATTATTAATTCAAATTATTTTGTACTTTTGTGTCGGAGAGATGCACCTTCGGGTCATCACTCCCTACGGCAGGGGTGGGCTTTATGTCTACTCCTGCTTAATTTTTAAGAGTTAGTTGTGAGCGGTATGTCAAAGATAAAATTCCAAAAACAGCTTCCAAACTGAGTATACCCATTTAATCTCTTCATTACTTCTGTAGGTATCTGCCATAGTTAAATTGGATTCATATTGTATTGGCTAATTTTAAAAAATGGTAATTAGTTACATACAAGACACAAGTTGTCAAAATGTATCTGTAGTTTTGTAATATTATGAAAATTCAATTTGCGTCAGACTTACATTTAGAGTTTAACGAAAACTCTAAACACCTTAAATGCAACCCATTAAAACCTGTTGGCGATATTCTAATTCTTGCCGGTGATATTGAGTGTTTGAACCTTGACTACTTTTTTAATAACTCTTTTTGGGACTATGTCTCAGATAATTTCAAAGAGGTAATCGTGGTTGCCGGTAACCATGAGTTTTATACAAGTCACGACTTAGCAAAAATTAAAGGTGGAAAAATATGCGCTGTTCGCAGGAATGTTAATTATTACTATAACTCTTTACTAAACATAGGAGATGTGAGGCTGATAGTTTCGCCTTTATGGTCTTTTGTTCCTGTTGAACAAGCAGTTTTTGTAAAAAATGGAGTTAGTGATTTTCACCGGATTTCGTACAATAACTCTAAGTTGACAATTGATGAGTTTAATCGTGAGCATGAGCGTTGTTTGAATTTTATTAAGCGTTCTGTTAATGAATCCGCAAAAGAAAATTCAGGCCCCATAGTTGTTGTAACACATCATGTTCC
Source organism: Bacteroidales bacterium UBA5548 (assembly GCA_002425935.1). GTDB lineage: Bacteria > Bacteroidota > Bacteroidia > Bacteroidales > UBA932 > Bact-08. The sequence goes on from DINE01000017.1 coordinate 1,204, forward strand.
ATCTTTTGAACTATCATCTCCCGATTATGCAGGGAGCCGAATTTCGGGGGCGTTTACAACAGAGCTTGCAAACTATATAGAGGCAAGCCCTATAGACTACTGGATATATGGCCATTCACATAGGAATATCGACAAAATAATTGGTAATACTAAGTGCGTATCCAATCAGCTAGGCTATGTTTTTTATGAGGAACACCACAGCTTTGAAAATGATAAGGTTATTGAAGTTTAAATAAACAATACTTAGATTAAAAGAAG
>DINE01000017.1:1512-54922 GCA_002425935.1 Bacteroidales bacterium UBA5548
ATCACTGGTTATCCATTTTTATCATTTATGCAATCTTCTGTAACATTAAAATAATCCTCAGAGGTATCCATATTACAACGAATTTTTTCACTATATCGGATTCTTGCAGACTGCTCTTTTACAAACATGCATTTGATATCATCCTCATTTTTATCAAAAACCATAGTATTATCAATGGAAAGAGATAACNNCCATGGTCTGTTCCTATATATGTAAATGTCCATTTATTTCGCTTTAACTCTTCTACAAGGCTTTTGATATCGTATCCTGAAAATTCCCGAGAGGCATTTTCTTCACCATCAGTCAATACTGTAACAAGAACATTGTAGTCTGATTTATCTTCAAGTGCCTGCTTCAATTTTGCTATGCTATAACCCATTGCGTCAAATAATGGAGTAGATGCATCAGGTTTATAGCTTCTGCAATCAATTTTTTTGAGCTTGCCGGCTGGCTCAATAAAATGAAGCTGTTTTATCCCTAAGCCATTAAAAGAGACAAATGAAATAAAGTGTTCCTGTTCAGGAAATTTTTGTTCAATGCCTTGTATTGTCTGAACCAACTCATTAAATCCCTGAATTATAACACTTTTAATGCCTTCCATTGAGCCGCTTTCGTCCAAGATAATTAAATTGTGTACTTGATGTTTCTTTTCCATCTCTTCTTTTTTTAAATGTTATTAATGTAATTGCATTTTCAAATATGTAAATTGCAAGATTATAACTCTCAATTTAAGTAATTTGAAAGCACAAGATTAGTGAGATAGTTTGACAACTTGTGACAATTGGCATTAATCAAATATATAATTCAATACCAATCTTAAAATTTTAATATCAAGTGTCTACATAAAAACCTGTATTACTATCAACTACAAAAACAGCTGCATGAAAAAGAGCGAGCTGATTTTATATGTCATTAGAATACAGGTGCTTACGCAAAGACTTGAATTCAGATGTTCTGCAGATAGACAGACAGGTTGGTGTCGCGGTCGATTACCAATTTTTGGCGCAGACGCTGGCGGGCCTTTTTAAGCGCCTCTTCTGACTGGAAGGTTATGTTGGCAATATCCTTGCTGCTCATGTTGAGCTTAAGGAAGGCGCAAAGTTTGCGCTCGTTTGCTGTCAGATCGGGAAAGTTCTCGTTAAGCTTATCATAAAATGATTTGTGCACCTTCTGGAACAACAATTCAAACTCATTCCAGTTAGAGCTTCGGGAAATTCGCTTAAAGTCCGAAATTATTCCAAGGATTACTCTCTTACCCTCAGGAGATGTACTCTCCAAAACAGCCTCAAGTCTTCTAACGGTTTCGGCATCCCGCTCTGAATTCTGAATTAACTTTAGTGATGCGGCCGTAAGCGACTTCTGATTCTCTTCAAGTTCTTGATTAATAAGATCAATTTCATGTTCAAGTAACCTCTTTTTCTCCTGCTCCATCTCACGAATTGCCAGGTTTGCCTTTTTATTAAAGCGATAGAGGCGATGAATGTAAACAGCAAGCATTGATACCAGTATAAAGCAAGCAGCAAGTGTGGCTATAATTGAGCGCTGTATCCTTCTTCTCACAGCCTCCAGTTCGTCTCTCTTCTGCTGTTCCAAAGCGATTGCCTGCCTCTCTTTTTCGAAATTGTATGTAAACTCCAGTTCCGTTATCTTTTTAATATTATTCTCGTTAAAAATACTGTCGCTCAGCTGTTTAAATTGCAGAATATGGGTATAGGCACTCTTATAGTTGTTAGTCCCTGCGTATATCTCTGCAAGTATCTTATGCAAATCCTTTTCGGTCTCAATAAGCTTAATTTCTTTCGCCATCTCAAGGCTACTCTGAGCATAACCAAGTGCACGTGAAAACTCTTTTCTCACTAAGTATACTCTTGCAATATGAAATTTTGATATGCATAAATTAGATTTAATACCTGCAATTTCTGATAGTTCAAGGGCCTCTGAGAAGCTCTCCAACGCCTTTTCATATTCAGATTCGTTGTAGTAATATTGTCCGATGCTCAGAACAATGCCTGTTTTAAGAGGGGTGACATTAAGATCTTCACTAATCTCAAGAGCTCTCCTGAAGTAATCCAGGGCTTGCTTGTTGTTGGTGTGTAGGTAAATTGTTCCGATATTAAGCAAGCTGCCCGCTAAAGTGTGCTTTTCATTTGACTCTTCGGCTAGCTCTACCACTTTCTGATTGTACTCCAGAGCTTTAGAGAAGTCTTTCTGAGTAAAGTATATGCCTCCTATGCTTATAAGAGATTTAGTAACTGCCTTCATATCTTGCATCTCCTCCCAAATCCTCAGCCCGTTCTGTATAAACTCAAGTGCAACGGGATAGTTTCCCCTTGACGAATAGATGTTGCCCAGTGAGTTGTAACATAATGCAATGTTAGTTTTGTCATCAACACCTTTTAGTATATCCAGTGCATCGTTAAATCCCTGTACTGCAAGATCTACCTTTCCCATTCGGTTGTATGCCTGCGAAAGATTTAACAAATATTTACCCAGCTCCTTTGAATCATTAATCTCTTTTGCAATATCTATCGCTTTAAGGTAGTAACTAACGGCTGCAGAGTCCCTGCCTGTCGCTCCGTATGCTGTCCCAATCGCATTTGAGTATTTACCTATTGCCTGTTTACAGCCAATTTTTTCTGCAAATTTCATTGCATTTTCGAAAAAGCTGAGAGCCTTTTCAGGGTCTTTTTTCATGAACGATATCCCCTGTAACCATAAACTCTCTGCCTGCCCTTTTGAGTATCCTAACTCTATTGCCAGATTATAGCTCTCCGTTGCATATTTGTTTGATTGCTCCGGGTCGGCTGAGTATAATGAATAGGCAATTTTGTTAAGAATATTGACTCTTGTGGTATCTTTTACAGTGTGGTTCTTAAGAATATTTTGGAGGCTGTCCGCTTTTGAGGATTGACCGGAAAGGGTGCAACAGAACAGTGTAAAAGTTATGGCCAGAACAGTTCCGGCACGCAAGAGTCTTAATATCATGAATGATTGTTTTTTAAATGGTGAGGCAATTATACAAAAAAAGAGGGTCATAGAAAATTTTTTATGATTGTCCACATTTTGTCCCCCCTGCTTTTGCAAATCATGTTTGCAACTGAACCTATCTTTACCGAACGAAATCTTTTGACAACCCCAATTGGCTAAATCATTCACTTATAAACTCAATTTTAACAAAGATGAAAAAACTAACTTTAATTCTTACTGCCCTGACACTTGTTGTTTGCAGCAATGTTGTGGCACAAAACAATCATCCCTCACTGTTCGGAAACGGCAGTAAACACGTTAGAGTAGGTATTGGTATTAACGCAGCCGGAATGCCAATTGAGGTATCTTATGATCAGGGCTTCAAACAAGATCTTTTTGGTGTAAAAAAGCTGAATCTGGGCCTTGGTGGTTATCTTGGTTACTACGGGGACAAAGATGAGATTGGTCTCTGGACTGATGGCAGTACTTTTGGTTACAAGTACTCGCATATCATTTTAGGTGCAAGAGGACTTTTCCACTACCCACTTATACCAAAAATTGATACCTATGCAGGGTTAATGCTAGGCTACAATATTGTCAGTGCTACTTTCTATGGCAACGGTACGGATCCTGGCAGTGCGTCGGCAGGCGGTTTTGCATTTGGCGGAGTAGTTGGAGCCCGCTACCAGTTTAACAACAATTGGGGAATTTATGCCGAGGCCGGTTACTCTATCTCATATTTAAGCTTTGGCCTGGTTTACAGTTTATAGTAAACTGCTTTAGGCAGATTTTAAACTTCTAAAATACTGACTTTTAAACTTTGATTCTCTTTAGCAGGGGGGAAACAGTTTGAAAGTCAGTTTTTTTGTTATCTTTAATGTTGCTAATTTCTAAACCTGCCATCATGAAAAGTAAAACTTTCAAATCAGCGGTCTGGGTTGCGATTCTGCTGCTTGCCGCCTGTAATACATCAAAAGTGAAAATATTAGATCAAGATGAATTTCCTGCACCTCCTGTTGCAGATAAAATCCCTGTAGTCTTTACTGAGTTTGGCAGGGAGAGAGTTGATAACTATTTTTGGATAAGAGACAAAGAGAACCCAAAGGTACTGGAGTATCTGAATGCAGAGATGCGTTATACCAACATTGTCATGGGTTCAACAAAGGAGCTGCAAGAGAGTATTTATAACGAGATTCTGGGACGTATTAAAGATGCTGACGAAACATATCCTGAGTACAGAAATGGTTATTTCTACTATTCCCGTACAGAGAGTGGCAAGCAGTACAGGATTTATTGCAGAAAAAAGGGCTCTACTGACTCTCCTGAGGAGGTTATATTTGATGTGAACAGTATGGCTGAAGGTAAAAAAGCCTATTCGTTTATGGGGTACTCAGTAAGTCCTGACAACTCACTTATAGCATACGCATTTAATGAAACAGGTTCATCTGCAGAGGCCTCATTAAAAATTAAAAATATGGAGACCGGTGCCGATCTGGATTTAAAAATTGACAAGATATCTACATTTGTCTGGGCAAACGATAATAAAACAATTTTCTATACCGTTATTGATGCCGCATTACGTCCGTACAGGCTTTACAGCCACACTCTTGGGTCTAAAAAAGCTGACCGTCTTGTTTATGAAGAGAGCGACGGAAGGTTCAATTTGTGGGTCAGTAAGAGTAAGACAAACAACTACATCTTAAGTAACAGCGCAAGTAGCTCTACTTCTGAGGTAAGGATGCTCTCTGCAGATAATCCTGCAGGGAACTTCACCCCTTTTCTTACCCGTGAGCAAGGAACAGATTATTCGGTGATTCATCATAAAGAGAGCTTCTTTGTTAAATATAAAGACAGTGTGAAAATTAACAGCATGATTTACAAAGTCCCTCTGGAATCTTACAGCGATAAGAGCAGCTGGACCGTTTTCATGGATCACAATCCTGCAGTAAAGATTGAGTCGGTTGATGTTCTTAAAGATTTTATTGCCGTTGAGGTAAGAGAAAACGGGCTCAGTTCGATAAAGACATTCAATCTGGCAACTAACGAAGAAGATATCATAGCGTTCCCGGAGCCGGTTTATACTGCCTGGCTAAACGGAAATCCTGAGTACGATGCATCAACTATACGTTACAGCTACACCTCCCTTAACAGACCCAATACTCTTTACGAGTATAATATGAATGAGAAGAGCAGCACAAAACTTAAAGAGCAGGAGATTCCATCTGGCTTTAATCCTGACGATTATAAAGTTGAAAGATTATGGGCAACAGCCCCTGATGGTGTTAAAGTGCCTATGGCTATAGTCTATAAAAAAGGGTTAAGAAAAAACGGGAAAAACCCTGCACTTCTCTACTCTTACGGCAGTTACGGTTACAGTTCGGACGTATATTTTTCACCGGCCATTTACTCTCTGATTGACAGAGGATTTGTCTATGCAGTTGCACAGATAAGAGGGGGAAGCGACCTTGGAGAACAGTGGTATGAAGATGGTAAATTATTAAAAAAGAAGAACACCTTTACCGATTTTATAGCTTGTGCCGAAGAGTTAATAGCGCAAAAATATACTACCCCTTCAAAATTGGCAGCAATGGGCGGCAGTGCCGGAGGTCTGCTGATGGGAGCAGTTGTAAATATGAAGCCACAGCTCTTTAATACCATAATTGCACAGGTACCTTTTGTTGACGTTATAAACACAATGCTGGACACATCACTTCCGCTTACAACTCAGGAGTATGAGGAGTGGGGAGACCCTAATATTGAGGAGTACTACAATTATATGCTGTCATACTCACCATATGACAATATTACAGAGCAATATTACCCCAATATCCTTGCAACCGGTGGAATTAATGACTCTCAGGTAGGCTTCCACGAGCCAACCAAATGGGTTGCCCGGTTAAGAGATAAGAAAAAGGACCGTAATATAGTTTTGTTATACATGAATATGGATTCCGGTCATGGCGGAGCAACCGGCAGGTATGACCGTATTAAAGAGACCGCTTTCACATGGGCCTTCATACTCAACCGAACCGGGAAAGATCGATAGAAAAAATATACCCCTTGTTGTCAGACCTATCCGGATATCACTAAAAAATTATATAGAGATATCAATTCTTTTAAGCTAAGTTTGGCGCGAAACCAGAATAATCTCATGAAAAATGAGATTATTTTTTTTATGGCGACGGATTTAATGTTGAATTGAGTCTAAGTATATACTGACAATGAGAGACGAGAAAAAGATAATTGAAGATATTCTTTCCGGAGAGACAGAGATGTACCGACTTCTGGTAGAGCGCTACCATGAGAAGATCTTTATTCTCGTCAGAGGATTTGTGCATCAGACTGAGGATGCAGAGGATGTAACCCAGGAGACATTTATGCAAGCATTTGTATCACTTGGAAGCTTCTCTGGACGATCTGAGTTCTCTACATGGCTATATCGTATAGGTATTAATAGTGCCTATAGCTTTTTAAGGAAGAGGAAACGAAAGTCATTATTCGAATTATATACAGATAAAATAAGTTCACTAACCGATTTTTTAACAAGCACAAAAACCGAAAATCCTCAGACAATTATGTCTTGTAAAGAGACAGAAGAGATTATTTACAAAGAGATAGATAATTTGCCGGCAAACCAGAAAACAGCTTTAATCCTGAGTCGTTTGGATGGATTATCACAAAAAGAGATCGCCGAAATTATGTCACTCTCGGTTCAGGCAGTGGACTCACTGGTTCAGAGAGCTAAAAGACAACTAAAAATAAAACTAATACCAATTATAAATGAAAAAGAATTTTAATAATCCGGATTTTGATCAATATCTCAATGCTGCTATAGAAAAGGAGAAGCAAGGAGCTAACAGAAAAAGCAGGATTGATGAGATTATGAATAGCGTCAATGAACTTAGCCTCCAGGCGTCGTTTGAGACAAAATGGCTCAATCTGAGAAGTGCCCTCGTTTATGGAATTTCAGTGACATTCGTCATTAGTATTGGTTGTTTTATTGGCAATCTGGTTGATGTTTATGAAGCTACAAACACTGCAAGTGTCGATTTCATAAGCTTTGGATTTGGAAATATTCTGCTAAATATTTAATTGCCGTTATGAATAAAGACTATCTAAAACTTGTAAGAAGGCTTAAACTGTGGGTAGTACTACTCTCCGTTTTAAATATAACCATTGTTAGTACAATCGTTGTTAATCTTTATCTAAGCAAGAAAAAGGAAGCCCAGAATGAAAGAAGCATTAAAGGAACCAATAACTTCTTCTCTCTTTATCTAAATCTGGATGATAAGCAAACGGCTCAGTTTGATTCCATTTCTGCTAATTATAGCAACGACTTGAAGGATGTTGGGTTTATGCTTCGTAATGTGAAAGAGAGAATGAGTACTCCGGGAATATTCAGCGATACTGTTGCTATGAACAAGATTTATGTGGATTTCATAGAAGCACAGTCTCTTAACAGAGATCTGGCCATTATTTTCTATAATAATATTCGCGGAATATGTGACTCATTGCAACTTTCTAAATTCGACACTCTGATTTCAAAAATTACTGTTCCGGCAGATTATTACAAAACTACTCCAAAACTTAAAGAAGAGTATGAATAACAGAACACTGCTTTGCATACTGTTCTTTCTGGTTCCTTTCGTAATGATCGGCCAGAGATATGAGGTTTCGGGACGAATCACCTCCGCAAGTAATGGAGAACCAATCTACTTTGCAACAATCTTTACAGATGGGACTCAGTATTCTGCTTACTCAAACGACAAAGGAGAATATCGGATACTTCTGCCAAAAGGAGAGCATAAACTTAAAGTAGCATTTCTTGGATACGACACTCAGGAGAGAACCATTACACTTACCGGCAATCTAAAGGCTGTCGATTTTGTACTTAAAGAGATGTCATTGAGTTTAAATGAAGTTGTTGTAACAGCAAAAACCTCTCAGAGCAAAGAGGGGTCAAGCACATATTCAATTGGCAACGAAGCAATTAAACAAATTCAGGCAATAAGTCTAAGTGATATAATGTCTCTTCTTCCCGGAGGTAAATTAGAAGCTCAAAGATTAACCTCAACCGCACAACTCAATCTTAGGACAACAGAATCATCTGCGGTAAATTCATTCGGGACAGCAATTGTAGTCGATGGTACACCCCTAAGTAATGACGCAAATCTGCAGGCAGAAAATCCTGCATCAAGCCTTTCAGGTGGCACCAATGTTGCCAATAAGGGCCTTGACCTAAGAGAGATTCCTGCTTCAAATATTGAATCTGTTGAGGTTGTAACAGGTGTTGCCAGCGCAAGATACGGGAACATTACATCAGGAGCAGTGATTGTCACAAGAAGAGCCGGCTACTCTCCTTTGAATATATCATTCAACAGTACCCCTACAACCTATCAGGCAAGTCTCTCCCGTGGTTTAAAACTAAACAAGCACGGGTACCTTAATCTTGATGCTGACTATGCATACTCTGTAGGGCAACCGACAGAGTTAAAGTACTACTTTAACCGGATTAATGTTGGCGCCAGGTGGACGACAACGTTTAATCAGGAGAGAAACTGGAGCAATACAATTTCGGCGTCATATGGGTACAGCGGAGATGGCCGTAGAGTTGAACCACAGGAGGTGCTTCTTTCAAACAGAGATATCAGGAACAGCAGAGTCATGCTGGGTATTAACGGAAGACTGGATCTTTTAGGCAGGGTGAACTATACCCTGAGTTTCAACTTAAACTCACAGTATACTAAGTTAGAGCAAGAGGTAACTGACGGCCCCAGACCAATGATCGAACCCACCGAAACGGGCACCTACTTTACGACATACACCCCTCTAAGCTACATGCAGACCACAATTATGAAGGGAATGCCTGTTAACGCATATTTAAGAGTAGAGAGTGAGCAAAACAGCGTAATCGCAAGCAACAACCTCTCATTTACAACCGGTATTGAATATACGTTTGACAAGAATTACGGTGAGGGAAGAGTAGAGAGTGAGGGAGGAGTCGGTCCTGCAGGTTTACCGGGGAGCCGGGGCGTTCAATTTCATGAAATTCCTGCATCAAAAAACTTCTCATTGTATCATCAGACAGTGGTTACAAGGGAGTTTAAAAATTTTATGTACAATCTTAGATTGGGCGTCAGGTATGATAGAATGATTGAGAGGTATAACCTGCTATCTCCCAGATTATCCGGAACATTAGGAGTGGGCAAACATATCAGAGTCAGGGGTGCGTGGGGAGTATCCTACAAGGCCCCTTCTATGATTACTCTTTACCCCGGCCCTATCTATTTTGACATAGTAAATTTAAGTTACTACGATCCCGTACCGGAAGAGAGGCTTGCTATTGTTACCTCATATGTAATAAAACCCAACAATAATTCACTGAAACCTGGCAGAGGTGAAACAAGAGAGGTTGCATTTGAATTCGATAAATCCGGATTCAATGTAAGGTTAACAGGATATCATAAAATTCTATCAAAGGGGATAACCTCTGCAACTAAATTGGGAGTATTTAAAAATCAGGGTTACAGAATAGTTGACGAGCCGACCGGAAGACCTCCTGTTGTTGAAGAAGATCCGTCAAATATTACATATCTTCCAAGAACTTACAGCGTTTATGTAAACAACCAATTTTCAGACACAAAAGGGTTTGAGTTAACATTTGCCCCTCCAAGAATTAAAAAAACAAATACCGGGATTAACTTAACAGGACAATATGTTTCCAGTTGCACGCTGGATGACGTTCCCTCTGTTAGAATATCCAATACATCTGTTTCTAAAAGCAGATACGGCGTTTATAACAGCTGGGAGAGGTCTGTTAAGGTGGCTAATGCTAACCTTACACTTATTCAACAAATTCCTGATCTTAAGATAATTGTCACTCTAACAACAGAGTTAAATATTTACAACAAGAGCGTAAATGTTAATCCGGATCTGCTTCCTGTAGCGTACTATGACTCATTCGGGAACCAAATTGAGATTCCTGAAAATGAAAGGGGTTCAGAGGAGTACAAAGATTTAAGATTAAGTCCTACACAGGTGTTTCCTTCAATCTCTCCATTTTATCCAAATTTTCATCTGAATATCAGAAAAGAGACAAAACAGGGACACAGCTTTACATTCTATGCAAACAACTGCTTCTGGTATAATCCTTATTATACAGACCAATATAGCAACAGCAGATACACTTTAAACTCTAAAATCTCATTTGGGTTTGGCATCTCGCTTAAAATATAAAGCATAATCAGACTAAGCAATTACACATTAAAACTATAAACAAACCATTTAATCATGAAAAAAATCAATCTTCGTCAAATCATTACTGCATTTGTAGCGGTAGTAATGTTCTCTGCTTGTGAAAAGCAAGCTCCCGAACTATCTGTGATTGAGGTAACGTTAGCCACATCATCCACTTACAATGGGGTTCCAATCAGTAATATTCCCGTAGAAATCACCAACACCGTTGACAACACTAAAAAAATTGTTCTGACCAACTCGGCAGGAGTAGCGCTATTTGAAGACCTTGCTCCATCAACTTACAATATTTCTGCAAGCAAAGAGCTAAGTGCCGAGGTTGCCTTTAATTACACAGGATTTAATAAAGCGCTCACAATTAATGCAAGTATGCAGAATGTTGTAGTAATGCCTTTGCAAACCAGCAGACAGACCTTGACATTAGATGGAAAAGCCGGAGGAGATCTGGTAGTAAAGGAGGTTTATTCTCTGGGAGCAGCCAATGACGGTTATGCAATTATGTTCAAAGACCAGTTCATCGAAATTTATAATAATTCAGATGAGATCCAATATCTTGACAAACTATATATCGCATACCTTGCTCCTACGAAAGCCGGACAAGGCGCTACAGAAGTTCCTCTCGGACTTCCTCTTACAAATGTTGTATATGCATCAAAGATCCTTCAGTTCCCGGGAACAGGTACCCAATATCCGCTAGAGCCGGGAATGGGAGCAGTAGTTGCAATTAATGCAATAAATTATAAAGAGTTAAAGCCTCTTGCACTTACAGTTGATAATTCAAAAGCTCAGTTTGACACATATGCAATCACATGGTTACAATCACTGGGCAGGACAGGAAACTCATTCTTTGATGTAGATAATCCAAATGTCCCAACCATGAATTGTATCTACCTGAATATTCAGAACAATGGTTTCTTTAATATGGATGACTACGCGTCAATTGCTCTTGTTAAGGCAGGTCCTGCATTTACAGAAACTATCAAAGATCCTACGATTACAACTTCCGAAGTTTTCTATATGAAAATCCCTGTCAGTGAAATTATCGACGGAGTTGATATCCTCGCAAAAAGCAGTTCGGCGGCATTTAAACGCCTTCCAGCTACAATCGATTCAGGTTTTACATATGCTCAGGAAAATGGCAGTGCAAACTATACAGGTAAGAGTTTAAGGAGAAAGGTTGCAAAGACATTGTCTTCTGGCAGAAAAGTGCTTCAGGATTCAAATAACTCCACAAGTGACTTTGAAGTTGTAGCTCCTGCAACACCTCACTCATACAATATTAAGTAGTTCAATTTTTAGAATATACCCGTAATGAAGAAGCAGTTAGGCATTGTTGGCATTTTTTTCCTTTCACTTGGAAGCAGTTTTGCAGGCAATTCAGACTCCACAAGAGTAACAGATGTAATTGATCGTACACTGCAAAGAGAAGATTATCACCTGGTTTTTGATAAAGTACCTTCTCTTCTCTCGGTCTGGGAGAAGGGAGATTACTCGCTTATCTCAACAGGGTTTTCATCTTCAGGGGGAGATTACACCCATCCTCAGCTCTTCTTCTCAAAAAATCTGTTTGAGATTAGGTCAGAATCTGTAAAAAGCCTAGCTGAAAAGGGATGGCGATTCTTTGGTTCTGTAGCTTATACGAACGGAAATGCAAAGACAGGTAAATGGAATATGACATATAACCTGCCTGTAAACGGGTCTCCATTTTATTACATGATAGAACAAGAGGGAACCTGGAAAAGTCAGTCTTATGATTTCAATGTTGCTGCTCAGAAAACCATCTCCGGTAGGTTAAGTGCCGGAGTTGGTTTAAAATATCTGGGAGATCTCCACTTTAGAACTTTTGACAGCAGAAATGAAAACACAACACTCAATGTCCAGGTTCTTCCCTCTATTACAATGAATTTCGATGAAAAGAACTACCTCTCTGTCGGTTTCTTATACCAAAGATTAAAAAACGAGCCCAATATTTCAAATAAGTATCAGCACGGAACCGAGCCGGAGTTGTATCATCTCTTCTTCAATCAGGGTCTTGGAACCTGGGACAATTCGCCATCTCAGATGAGAATGGTTGACTCTCGTTACGGAGGGTTTGTCTCTTATCGCAGAATAAACAGAAACAGCTCAACGGATGCAATATATACAGCAAATTATGGTAGTGAAGAGTGGTTGCACAAGTCTGTTTCTACACTAAATAACATGAGCGAAAAATACTCCGCTTATAGTTATTTTTTCAATAATCTTGTGCTTAGGCACAAAAGGATTACATCAAACGGAAGTTTTATAACAGCCCTTGATATCAAAAACATAGTTGGAGATGGAGCTATCTTCAAAGAGAACATTAATGCATTCCAGAGTAATTATGAATTCTTTTCAATTACTTCAGACCTCAAAGTCTCCTATATCAGAAACAACTCTTTATTAAGGCAGCTCTCTGCAAGGCTGTTTTTGGATAATTCGAGCCGGAATGATTATAACTACGGGCATGTCTCTGAGTATACAAATCTTGAGGGGACACTATCTGCTGATGTTACGTCTGGGAAAAAGAGAGCTGTTAACTTTACTTATGGCGGACTTTTCTCTGNNAAAATGAATCTATCCGGAAATCATAATCCAATGGCTGCAGCTAGTAATTTCTTTAATACAAAAATTGCAATACCCTCATTTTCATATCTGACCTCAGACTTTTACAGATTAGGAGCAAGAGTAAGCTCCGAATTTAATATTGCAAAGGATTACAGGCTGGATATCACTCTATCAGGAGATTTTCTGAAACCGGTATCGATTAACAATTACGAAACCCAGTCTACATTTACAACAACTGACAGTCAATACATTATGTCATTATCTATATGTTTTAACTTCTAATATTTCAAATACTATATGAAAAAATTGCTTACACTTCTGCTGCTATTAACCTCAATAACACTCTCTTCCCAAGTCAGGAAAGGTGTTGAAAATAACACAGAGACATACAATAATGACTTTCCTGCATATGTAATATATAACCAAGAGGGTGAGAGAGTTACCTATACGCAAATGGTAAATAGTATCATAACTGCCGATATTATGCTTTTTGGTGAACTACACGACGACCCAATCTCTCATTGGCTGGAGTTGAGTCTGCTTAAAACTATCCATTCAATAAAAGGCGATAAGCTTGTGGTAGGGGCTGAGATGTGGGAGAGTGATAATCAGCTGATAATGGACGAAATGCTGGTTCACAAGCTGGTAGATGGCAAGTCGTACACAGAGAGCAGCAAACTTTGGCCAAATTTTGCAACAGATTATCAGCCAATTTTACAATATGTAAAATCAAAAAACCTCCCCTTTATATGTACTAATATTCCAAGGAGGTATGCAAGAATTGTCTTCCAGAAAGGGGTAGAGTATCTCGACTCTTTATCCGATCAGGCAAAAAGTTACTTCCCGCCACTTCCGATTCATTTCGATCTTACACAGCCAGCCTATCAAAATATGGCCAGGATTTTCCCGACTGACGAAGAGTTTGAGATGAAACAACAGCAGGAGAGCAAAAGCTCTACAAGTGCAATGCATGGGAGCAAGCCTTCTAATTTAATTAAAGCACAGGCAATTAAAGATGCAACAATGGCATATTTTATACTAAAGAACTGGAAACCCGGATTGTTTTTCTACCATTTCAACGGAGAGTACCACTCTGCTTTTCATGACTCTATCGTTTATTATCTCAGGTACTATAGTCCGGGAATTAATGTAAAAACTATTTCAATCATAAAACAGGCCTCTGTTATGAATTTTGACAAGAAGAACAGCAGGGCAGATTTCAACATTGTTGTTCCAAGTGATATGACTGTAACATACATATCAAAACCATTCTAATTCTTCTGAAATGAAAAGAGTCTGTATATTAATATTTGCACTGCTTAGTTTTACCGGGATTTTCGCCGTGACAGACGTCTATCCCACAATAAAGACCGTCGAATACAAACTTAAAAACGGACTTCAGGTCATTATATACCAAGACAACTCCTCTCCTGTTGTCAATGTTGGAGTTATGTATCATGTTGGGAGTAAAAATGAGCGACCGGACAGAACAGGATTTGCTCATCTTTTTGAACACTTGCTTTTTAACGGGACAAAAAACATTCCGGAGGGAGATCTGGAGTACTACCTTAGAGAGGCCGGTGGATACAGCAATGCAAATACAACTGCAGACAGAACTTATTACTACACAATTCTGCCTTCGCATCAGCTAAAGATTGGGTTGTGGATTGAATCTGAAAGGATGCTCCATCCTGTTATTTCCGAAAAGGTAATTGCAAGGGAGAAAGAGGTTGTAAAAGAGGAGAGCCGTCAGAGATACGATGTGAATCCGATGGGCAGAATCCCTGAGAAAATGCAGGCCATTGATCATGAAAACTACTCTTACAGATGGCCGGTTATTGGCTCAATGGAACATTTGGATGCAGCTACTACAGATGACTTCAGAGATTTTTTTAGACAGTATTACATTCCAAATAACGCATGTCTTGTTATCACCGGAGATGTCGATATTGCAGAGGCAAAAAAATATATAAATGCCTATTTTGAGAGAATTCCAAAAGGGAAACCTGTAGTCCAGCCCCAATATATTTCAGCAAATTCTGATATCGGAGTTATTCGTGATTCAATAAAGGGTTTAAAAGATCCTCATATTGTAATCTCTTACAAAGCTGTTCCGGAGACTCATAAAGATGCTGTTGTACTAGATTTTATAAATTCACATCTGACCTTCACCGGCAATAATCCGTTAAGTGAAATAGCCAAAGAGAATTCCGGAATATTGAAAGTTACCTCATCAAAAGAGCTATACGAAATGGCAGGAAATATGTGGTTCAGAAGCTCTTTTAAAGACACTCTTGAATATGAGAGTGTAGTAGAAATAATACAGAACAAACTTAATAGCATTGCTGATAAAGGGCTGGATGAAAACAGATTATCCCAACTCAAACACTCTTATGAGAGCGGCTATACAGATATGTTTTATGACATGGCTTTTCTTGCGGATATGCTTGCAATCAGCTATTTGGAATGGGGAAGTACCCAGCGCGTAAACAACCTTATTCCTTCAGTTAAAGCAATTACCAACGAAGATATTATGAGGGTATCCAAAAAGTATTTCACTCCTGATAATCGTAAAATCCTACTTATCTATCCAAAAAAATAGCATGATGAATAAAATTATAATATTAATCGCTTTTATAATNNTATAATAAGTTTTGGGTCGCTTAGTGCTCAGATAAATCCGGATTTAAAGCCGGAACCATCAGATGCAAAGCCAATTAAGATAGGAGAGTTCCACTCTTTTACTGCAGGCAATAATATGAAGGTATTTCTTATAAAGAAGAGTGGTTACCCAAAATTCAGAGTATCTATAGATTTTGGTGTGCCACTTATTCCCGAAGAGAGAGAGCCTGAAGCGAGAAAGATTCTTGCTGATATATTGTCTAAAGGGACATTAAAATATGATTCTGATACAATTAAAACTATAACAGATTTCTATGCTTCTACTGTGGGAGGTACTGTAAACGGAGTTTCATGTGCGGGTATGATGAGTCAGCTGGAAACAATGATGACAATCATGGTTTCATACATCACAGCTCCAAAAATCAGTGATGAACTCGTTAGAGATTTTGCTCAAAAAAGTGCCTCCAGAGTCAGAGAATCAAAGAAGAGTCCAAAAAAGGAGCTGCCCCGGAATTTCATGGCAACTCTGGAGGACTCTCTCACTTTTTACAAAGCAGAATCGCTTCCTAAAATTGAGGAGAGAGCAGAGGTATACGACACAATTACAAAAGCTTCTGTAATTTCCTACTTCAATAAATATATAAATCCCGATAACAGCTACTGTATAATTTCAGGGAATTTCAGTATCGAAGAGGCTGATAGCTTATTAACAAACTCTCTTAAGGAGTGGAAAGGCGGTCAAAGATCCCAAGAGCATTTTACAAACTCATACACCCCTAATTTTCCTCAAACACGTAAAATTTATGTAGTTGACAAGCCCGATGCAGTACAATCAAAAATTTCTGTAAAATGGCCGCTTGGAGATG
The DNA here is from genome assembly GCA_002425935.1 of Bacteroidales bacterium UBA5548. Taxonomy (GTDB): domain Bacteria; phylum Bacteroidota; class Bacteroidia; order Bacteroidales; family UBA932; genus Bact-08. The sequence continues at coordinate 17,808 of DINE01000017.1, forward strand.
CATTCCCATATGGAGATAATGAGCCTCTGCTAATGGTGATGAACCAAATCTACGGTGATGGATATCTCTCCAATCTTAATAAGAATATTCGGTTGGATAAAGGACTAAGTTATGGAGCAAAAAATTTCCTTTCAAATAACATAACGGGAGGAAACTGTACCAGCACAACAATGGTAAGAAATGAGATGACAGCCTATGCTCTTGAGAACATATTTTTCGAAATGTTAAGAATGAGAAACGAGCTGGTATCAGAAGAGACACTAAAAATGGCAAAAAACGGACTTTTAGGAGATTTCTCTCTCTCGATGTCCAATATTAACTCCCCTGCAATAATTGGGTTTGGAATGGTAAAAGATAAGTATAACCTGCCCGACGATTACCTGAAAACTTATCCGGAAAAATTGAAATCAATTACAGCTGATGATGTCAGGAGAGCTGCACAAAAATATATAAAACCATACGAATGCCTGGTCTTCATTGAAGGCAAGGTAGCAGATATCAAAGGTACTCTGGAAAAGTACGGAGCAGTAGAGTACTATACCTCAGACGGAAAAAGGATCTATTAAGCAGCAATAAATTAAAGGTCCAACCTAATTGAAAACTGAAGTCGGAAGACGTCGTTTATGGTGGCAGTAGTAATGAACGATTTATTAATCAGTTGATTATTAATAGCCCGAAGGGCGTAAACCGGTTTTACCCCGCCATCATGTGCTACCGTTCCGTTAAGGATGAGCGGCTGTGTGGTAATCAGGGTTTTGCTGACTCCCCAGTTGCGACTGATAAGGTTTGTAAAGTTGAGGATATCTACTCTTGCCGTGATTTTGTTCTCTTTGCCGAATAAAGGTAAATTTATTTGCTGGGAAAGACTCAGGTCAAGGCGGGATACCATTGGTAATGCCACTCCGTTTCTTTGGGCATACATACCACGGCGTTTACTAAGGTATTTATCCTGGTTGATGTAGTTATCCCATGCTGCTTTCTGCTCGGCTACTGTGTAGGTGCGGTTTCCTGAAGTATATTCTGCAAAATCCATCTCTGACTGATCTTTAGGAACATAAATAAGATCGTTACTGTTTGCGCCATCACCGTTTAGATCTCCTGCGACAATATAGCTCTGGCGCCCTCCTGTGTATGAGTCAAAGAAAAGTGAGAGCATTGCAGGGCCAAATTTAAAACTCTTAATTCTCATAGAAAGTGCAGCAAAATACCTGTGTCCCGGAGAGTACATAGAGAGTGCAGATTGTGGATTGTTGGGATCGGAGTGGTGTGGATTAAAGCTCCATGTGCTATATGCAACCGTGCCAATATCCATAAGATTTTTTGTCTTCCCATAGGAGTAACCGGCTTTCCAGAAATAGAGGTCATCTGAATTTTTTTCAAGAGTTACTGCAAAATTTCGGGAGTATCCTTCGTTACTGTTTTTGAGTAGAATTGCATTTGATATTTTTGAATGAATTCTGCTGCCAGAGGTATAACGAGGTCTGTTGTCGGGTCCTTTGAAAGAGCCGTTTGCTGCAGGAAGATTTACATTAATATTGGTAATTCCGTTAATCTCCTTATCGAATATGAATTCGATGTTTGCTGTAATGTCATAAGGAAGCCGGCCGGTAATTGCAATATTGTTTCTGAAGATCTGAGGAAATTTAAAAGCGGGATCTGTTAAAGCCAGACTGTACCTTGAGGCCGGATTACCATTTACATTAGCAGGTTTATATCTGTCGGTTATCGGGCTGAATGGCCGGCTGTATAACGGGAAGGCAGATGTGCCATCCAGCCACTCGAATCCCGTAAGTATTCCGTTATTTCCTATTTGATTCGATATAATTACATAGGGAGGTTGCCCTGTAAAAATTCCACTACCTCCTATTATCTTAAAAGAGTCATCTCCGAAGATATCCCATTCAACTCCCACTCTTGGAGAGAAGAGAGGGTTTGGGTCGGGTAGTTTATCTGTGGCGAATTTTACATTTTCTCCCTTTTCGTTGCGAAAAGTTAACTGCTCCGCCTCGGGGTTTCTGAAGGCTGTCTTTTCAAAGAGGGGGATATCCATTCTGAGGCCAAAGGTTATCTTTACATTTGGAGAAACAGACCATCTGTCCTGAAGATATAATCCTGCGTAAATAACTCTGAGCTCCTGAACCGGTTTTTCAACTCCGGGCAAATTGGAGTATTGATACTGGAATCTCCTGAGATTAACAGTTGACGTTGTTCTGTCCGGGTTGGCAAGATAGCCGTTTGCATCGGCATAAAATTCATCCAATGAATTATATACATAGATACTCTGTGCTCCGGGGAAGAAGCTGTCGCTTGATGTGAACCGCTCCATATTGAACCCAGCAAGCAGGGAGTGGCCTTTAAGGTAGATATTAAGATTATTCTGAAACTGAAAAGTGCCGTATGTGAGTCCGTTATAAGGCGAAAAAGGTTCAGTTCCAAAAGTTGTATATGTAACTCCATCTTTAAGGATATCTACCATTGGAAAGAGTTTGGCCGGATTTTTTCTGCTCTCGTCATGGTGTCTGTATCCTACTATAAGGTTGTTAACAAATTTATCGCTGAATGTACTGTTCCACTCACCAATCACAGATCTGATATTTTCTACAAGGGAGTAGTTTGAATTCTGAAAATTGAGCGAACTTATTGACCCTCTGCGATACCCGAAACCCAATGCGTCTGAGTTGGCAATGAATTGGTCAGATGAGGAGTTCAGATGGTTGTAGCGAATGCTTATTTTGTTTCTGTCGTTGAGGTTATAGTCCAGTTTTGCTATGAACCTGAGTGCTCCGGTAGTAAAATCGTACCCCTCCCACTCTCCGGTCTCATATCCGAAGTTATCTTTTAAGTACGATCTTAGCTGAATTAAATCCTGCTTAAGAACCCTTGTAATATTGCCCCCTGCATTTTGTGTTCCGTCGTTGGCAACAAACAGAGTTGCAGGCCTTACATACTCCTCTGCCTCCAACGCTGCAAAGAAAAATAGCCTATCCTTTATAATTGGACCGGAGATATTGACTCCGCCCATATTGAACCGGAAGGTTCCTGTGCTAAAAGATGCAGCAGCTGCCCGTTTACCAACCATAGATTCGTTTCTTAAGCTGTAGTAAACCGATGATTTAAAGTCATTCGTTCCGCTTTTGGTTACCATGTTAATTGCTGCCCCGGTATATCCTGAGTACCTCACGTCAGATGAGGCTATTGCTATTCCAACCTGCTCTATTGCTTCAAAAGAGATGGGTGTCACACCCGTTCTCTCACCCGGCACTCCGGCTATTCCGAATGAATTTCCAAAGATAGATCCATCAATTGTCAATGAATTCATTCTGTTGTCTTTTCCGGTAAAGTAGGTACCTCTGGAGTGAGACACCAGCCTTGTAAAATCTGTAATCAGCCTCGAAATGGATGGCAGTGATGCAATATCTCTGTTGTTTATAACGGTTCCCGCTTCGCCCCGTCTTGCCCATATAATTCCGGGGGGCAGCTCTGTTGCCTTTTCACTGATAGTGATGTCATACTTTGTAATATTCCCAACAGTGATTGTTAAATCCGATGGCTTAACATTGTAATAATCAAGATAATTAATAGCTACTCTGTATGGTCCTCCAACTCTCATCCCCGGAATTGAGTATGTTCCGTCCTCTCTTGTGGTGGCAATATATCGAGTGCCCGAAGGTAAGTGTATAGCAATTACAGAAACGCCTGCAACAGGCCCGGAAGCCTCCTCGGTAACTCTTCCTTCAAGAGTTCCGGTGGTGGCTCCCTGGCTGTATGCAGAGGTAATAAAGAGCAGCATCAGAAGAGCTGCAGAGCAGGTTAGTCGTATCATTTGTTAACGATAAAACATCCTCCTTTATAAATGAAATATGGCTCTGTTGCTAACCAGCCGTCATTTTTCAGTTCATCAAAATAGTTTGTGTTTGAACTTTGGAAGTGGCAGAATACAACGTCAATCTTTTTGCTCGCAAGTGCAGTGAACCTTGCCTGCGTTTCCAGTGACACAAATTTAAAGTTGACATTCAGAATTTTACCAATTTCACTAAGCAGGGCAACATTGAATCCTGCAGGGAAGCCGTCAGCCGCTACATAATCGAGCGGTGGCAAATCGCCTGAAACACCAACATAATATGTTGCAGCGCCCTCGATTACAGGAATTTCGCTGAATGCTGGTTCATTCTCGGCAGGTAGGTTTGTAATCCACTCCTCTTCAAGAGATGCAATCATTCCATTATCTTTCAGGATTAAGATTGCACTGTCGAGTTGTGCTTTTAGTTTTGTGTCTTCAGAACGTACTGCCATAATCGCCTGCCCTTCTATAGGAATGTCCAGTACAGGGATTGATATTACATCTGAGTTTCTCTTTAGAAGATAGTCGGCGGCAAACTGGTGAGATGCAAATCCGTCAATTTTACCACTTCTGAGCGCTGCAAGTACGTCCAAAGCTCTGTTGAAGCTGAGTATCTGAGAAGGTTCCCCTCCGATAAGAGCTGTAATCATAGCTTTGCTTCCCTCTTCTGATACTCCGGAAGAGAGAGTTCCGATAACCTTACCTTGAAGGTCGGCTAATGTCTCGACTTTTGCTGACTTAGTTCCGCATGATGCTAACCCAAGTGTTAAAAGGGCAATTAGCAGAATTGAAATTTTGTTTTTCATTGTTTTAGGGGTTTAAATGTTAATAATTATAGTGTTTCGGCCATCTTCATACTTATGGTCAAAATTTTTTGCAATGCCTGTAATAAGAACCATTCCCAAATGGTCACTCTCCTGCTCACTCTCAAAAGGATTCTGAAACTCTCCTTCGTAACTGAATGTGATCAAGATCTCCCCCTTCTCTTCTGAGTGCTCTATTGTGTAATCAATTTTTAATTGCTGCTTTCCCCCTGCTCCGCCCGACACCTCAAGAATAAGCTCCTCTATAACAAGTTGAATATGATTAATTTTTCTGGAGTCAATATTATATTTTTGGCAAAAGAGCTCAATCTGAACATTCATTGCTACCATATCGAAACCGCGTGAGGTAATTGAGTAGCTGAACACTTTGAGTTTTCGGATAAACATTCTGGTCTTCTCCCTCTTTGGATTCTGGAAAATCTCCTGAGCTGTTCCCTGCTCATAAACACCCTTTTCATCTATGTAGAATACTCTGCTGGCAACATCCCGGGCAAATCTCATTTCATGTGTAGAGATCATCATTGTGAGGCCGCTGCGGGCAAGTTTTCTGATAATGGCCAGCACCTCACCTGTCATTGATGGGTCGAGTGCAGATGTGGGCTCATCAAACAAAATTATGTCGGGATCCATAGCCAGAGATCTCGCAATTGCAACTCTTTGCTGCTGCCCACCTGAGAGTTGGTGAGGGAGGGATAAGGCCTTTTCAGTAAGTCCCACCATAGAGAGAAGCTCCATAGCCTTTTTTCGTGCATCTTCTTTTTTCATCCCGCCCACCTTAATTGGAGCTAAAGTAATGTTGTCAATTACATTAAGGTGTGAGAATAGGTGAAAACCCTGGTAAACCATTCCTAGCTTTTCTCTCACTTTATTTATGTTGACATCTTTTCGGGTTATATCAGTGCCGTTAATAAAGACCTGACCACTATCCGGCTTTTCAAGCAGAGCAATCGTCCTGAACAACACGCTTTTACCAGTTCCTGAAGGGCCTATGACAGCCACACATTCACCTTTTTGCACAGTAATATTCAGATCTTTGAATATCACAAGGTTGCCAAAACTTTTGCATAGATTAACTGTCTGAATCATACCGCCTCCCTCTTTCTTATTTTTAATGAGAAGAGAAAATTAACCAGATATGAGATACCCAGATAGATTAGTATCCCAAAGAAGAGGGCAAAAAATGGGTCACCTGTTCGGGCCCCTATGTTGTTTACAGTCCGTGTAAGGTCTGTAATTGTAACATAACCAACTACCGATGTCCACTGCAAAAGGTTTATAGTGGCATTCTGGTAAACAGGCCTAGCAATTCTGCCTGCCTGAGGAAGTGTAATTGCCAGAAATGCCTTTACTTTTGTAAAACCAAGCATTCTGGCAGCTTCGAGCTGCTTTTTATCCACAGCCGAAAGCGCCGATCGCATTATCTCTGCAATGTGTGCTCCACTGTTCAGGGAGAAGGCGATTATTGCAATATAGACGGCGTCAACTCTGCTGTTTGAAAATACAACGTAATAAAAGACCATAAGCAATAGCAGCACCGGGCTACCTCTTAGAAAAGCAATTATGGTTTTTGCGGTTACTCTAAGTAATCCTATTGCAGAAAGCCTTAGTGAGCACAGAATCGCACCTGTTATGGTTCCGAAAAAGAGTCCAAATGCGGTAATCAGTATAGTAACCCACAACCCTTTAAGAACAACAAGCCATCCGCTGTTCAATACAAGGTTATTATTAAATGAGTTAACTAATGATTCCAGGAACTCCATAATGTTACATTATTTTCCTGTTTGTTTATTGTTTTCTATGCGCTTTCGGCTGTTTGCTGATCGGGAAAGATGGAAAAAATTGAAGAGAAGCCCGAGATGTCAAAAATCTCTTTAATTCCGGGCTGAAGAGAGCATAGTCTTAATGAGCCCTTCTTTGCAATCATCCTCTTATGCACTATCAGAAAAACCCTCAGCCCCGAGCTGCTGATGTAATTTAATCCCGAACATTCCAGAATTATCTTGTCGGTACCGCTTTCAACCACTTCCAATACAGCCTTTTCAAATTCACCCGCATTAGTTGTGTCAACTCTTCCTTCTACGATTATTACTGAGTACTCTCCCGACTTTACAAGGGTTGTGTTCATAAGGTGATGTTTTTTGTTAAAATTAAGCAATTTATTTTTTCTTCTCTCAAATATTGCACTTTATCCATCAGTTGTTTTATAAGAAATATGCCCAGACCTCCGATTGGTCTCTCTTCTGCCGTTAATGATGTGTCGGGATCTCCCTTTTTTGTCGGGTCAAATTCCAGCCCGTCATCTTTTATTGTTATTGATATCTGGCTTTCGCTTTTGTTAAATATTATTTCAATTGTGTGAATATCTGTATCTTCATAACCATACAAAATTGTATTCGAAATGGCCTCCTCTAATACAAGATTTAAATTTGCTGTCAGAGAGTCCGGTAAACTCCATGATACGCCAAGTTCCTCAATAAATTGAGCAACCTTGGATAGCTCGTCAATCTTGTTACTGACAAGCAGGCTTTTCTGATTATTATGATTATCCATTGTAAACAATTGTCATCATTGTAATATCGTCAGATTGTGTGTACCCGTTAACATGGCCTGAAATCTCTTCGCTCATTTTGTCAATTAGTTCCTGCGGCCGGGCGGTTATGTTGTTGGTGATAATTTGCATTATAGCTTGCTCTCCGAACAGTTCGCCCTGTGAGTTTTCTGCTTCACTTACGCCGTCTGTATATAGGAAAAGCTTATCGCCGGGTTCAAGTTGAATCGATGACTCTCCGTATTTAAAATCTTCAAAGAGCCCGGCCGGAATAAATTTAGTCTTTTCAAACATTATTGCCTCACCCCTTTTCCTGATGAGTACCGGAGGATTGTGTCCTGCGTTTGAGTACTGAAGCTCACCGGTTTTAAGATCAAGTACCCCGAGAAAAAGCGTTACGAACATATTGGAGTCGTTATTCTGAGAGATTGACCTGTTGAGTGATTCCATAATTGCCAAAGGTGAGTGCACATTATCTGAGATTGAGCGCACAAGTGTCCGGGTTACAGCCATAAAAAGCGATGCCGGGACTCCCTTTCCGGAAACGTCACCTATTGCAAAACAGAATTTGCTTCCGTCAATTATAAAGAAATCGTAAAGATCTCCACCCACCTCTTTAGCCGACTTGAGTGTTGCAAACAGATCTATCTGAGGGAGATCCGGGAAAGGTGGGAAGATGTGCGGAATCATAGACATCTGAATCTCATTTGCAATCCGTAATTCACTCTCAATCTTCTCTTTGGCAGAGGTTGTCTCTTTCAAAGTTGCCATATATTCATCCAGCTCCTTTTGCATAAACGAGAATGAGTTGTGAAGCTCTTTCATCTCGTCCTCTGTTTTAATCTCTGGTAACTTAACATTAAAATTACCTGCAGCAATCAGCCTTGCAGAGTCAGCAAAATCTTTCAGCGGAGAGGTAAGGTTGCTTACTATTTTTGAGATGACCACAGAGAGACTTATGAGTCCTGCAATTATTAAAACAACAAGTATAATGTTCATTCTGTGCAGAGATGCAAACATCTCATCTTCTGGATATATGATCCCCATCGACCATTTGCTTGACGGGAGTGGAGCATAATTGATCCAAAGCTTGCCTGGTTTCCATTCGCTCTTGAACTCTGCCGCCCTGAAACTGCTCTCTCCACTTATCATTTTTCTCCCAGTCTCTCTCATTCCAGGTTGGTCATTCTCTTTAGCAATTGTAAAGATTGTCTGGTTCATAATATACTCGCTGTTGGGGTGAGAGATAATCACTCCGTTGCGGGAGAGCAAGAAGGCATATCCCGAATTAAGTATCTTTACATCTGATATGATTTTTGTAAGCCACTCCAGCGAAATATCTATCGTAACAACGCCGGTAAATGTCCTTTTTCCGTTAATTTGGGTATAAAATGGAACCGAATATGTTGTCATTAACACATTTCCTCCCCCTTCGTCAAAATATGGCTCCGACCAGTACGGCTCATTAGTAATTTTTGGTATCTGGTACCAGTCCATATAAAAATACTCGTAGTTTATATCTCCCAAAACCGAAGAGCATATTGTATCTCCCTGCCTGTAAACATATGGAGCGAAGTATACTCCATGCTCAGGGAAAATATTTGGCTCATATGCAATTATAGATCCATACAGGCTACTATTTACACTAAGCATCGACTTTAAAAAGGGGATGAGAGAGTCCTTGCTTACAAATGAGGACTCCAGCATCCGGGCAATAATCTGCGGATTTTTCTCTGCCAGTGTCAGAACCTGTTCAATTTTGTTGATGGTTGTCTTTGCAAGGTAAACAGAGTTTTCCCGTGTGTCTTCCCGGATAGTCTTCCGTGCAAAATAGTAGTAGACCGAGAAGGTAACCAGAAACAGTGCAATGCAAAAAAACAGTACATTCTTAATTATGTGGTATGAAAGTGTCGTCTTTTTCATTGAAGGCAGTTAATAGTTAAGAGGTTTGTAGAATTCATCAAATGCAAAGCTCACCCTTTTCTCAGATATGCTTTTTATTATTTTTGCCGTTTGGTCAAAGTCAGATTCAAGCAGCTCTCCTTTTCTTACTCTCTTATTTTGAAAACTACTGTTTTGAACACTCCTGTTTTGAACACTCCTGTTTCGAATACTCCTGTTTTGAACACCTTTGCCTTTTACATCACTGGCCGAAACCATCATCATCTCAAGTACTCTGTCTAGCATCCACTCCTGATGAACACGGTTTGCAGGGATGTGTGCACTCTTCATTCTGCTAAGCACTATATCAATAGCAGCTGCCTTGTTTGCCGCTGCATAATCCCACCCTTTTAAAGTAGCCGTTATGAAATTTTTAAGATCCTCTCTCTTTGTTTCGTACGTTGAATTAAGGCAATAGAGGCCGTCTTCTGGTATATCATAACCATATTGAGAAATCGGAAAAACATTGAGTTCATCTTCGTTAATTCCACAGTTGATGATATTGTTGTACTCATTATATGACATTACCGTCATTGCGTCAATTCCATCCAACATGAAAAGGTTAACCGAAGAGAGTATAGGAATCCACTCAACACCAATTCTCTTCTCTTTCATCATTGCCTTTGGGACTTCGTCAAAGCCGCTTTTCCATACCCCTATCTTTTTCCCCTCCAGCTTTTCTAGCTTGTCGATACCGCTTGATCTCTTTGTAACTATGTATATAGCTGAGTGCTGGGATAGCTGACAAATATTTACAATATCCATTCCCTGACTCCTGGACGACATTCCGGTAACCAAAAACAGCGAGATAACATCTGCTTTGCCTGAAGAGAGAAGCTCTGTGGCAGGAATATTTGCCGATGGGTGAATAAATTCAACCTCAATACCTGCCTCTTTGTAAAATCCCATCTCCTGAGCAATGTAATATCCTGCAAATTGCGCCTGAGGCATCCATTGTGGTGCAAAGGTTAATTTTGCCTGCTGAGAATAAAGAAGATTTACAAAAAACACAAAAGCACTTATTATTAAAACTTTAACAGAGTGTGATTTCATATGTGCTGATTTTATACGTGCCGATGTCATTTGTGCCGATGTAAAGAATGCTGATTATACTGAAGTTCACGCTTCAACACGCTAAAATTAAGCAAACTTTAGCAGATTTTGTGTACTACACTTTAAAAATAGTTAGTTTTGCCACCTATGAACTATCTGGCACACATATTCCTTTCAGGCAGCAACCGTCAGGTGCAGGTGGGCAATTTTGCAGGTGATTTTGTAAAAGGGAGAGGTTTTGAGCTATATCCTGCAGATATCAGGCGGGGTATTCTTTTGCACAGGGAGATTGACCACTTCACAGATTCTCACCCGATTTTTCTTGAAACTTTGGAGTTGCTCAAACCGGTATTCAATCGCTACTCGGGGATAATGGCAGATATGTATTTCGACTATTTTCTGGCTTCGGACTTTAGAAAGTACAATCCTGAATGCAATCTGCGTCTCTTTTCTTACAATTTTTACCTCTCAGCTCTTTTGAATTATCGGTATTTACCGGATCGCGTCAAAGGTTTTATCTTTCATTTTATTGGCACCAACCGTTTGCTGCAATACTCAAAAATTGAGGGACTTCAAACATCACTCACAATTATGTCGCACTATAAATCAGCAGCAATCAAACCTCAGATTGGCATCTCCTTTCTTCAGGAGAACGAAGCCGCTTTGCGAACTCTCTTCGAAAACTTCATGCCCGAAGCAATTGTACGCTTTAAGCAGTAATCTCCGCGCCATTTTGTGTAAAACTCCTCCGCGCCATTTTACGTGAAAATTCCTCTGCGCCATTTTGCGTATATTCCTCTATATAAGGTCATTTAAAAAATAGAGTTTGCTCGTTTCAGATGAAAATCTGGTAAAGTATTATATTTATACTGCTTATTTTCAAGCATTTGAGCAATAATCGAGGCGTTTGAACAATAATCGTATGAAGATTTGTTTAGTCTGTTCAGACAGGGCAGCAGATACGCCTCCCCGTAAACGGGGGCCCCTCCCTCCTCGGGCGCGAGGTATCTGCCCACCCTGTCTGAAAGCCATGAAGAGAATTTCTCCGAGCCACTTTTCCCATATCTTTCTATATAAGATCATTTAAAAAAAGAGTTTGCTCGTTTCAGGTGAAAATTTGATAAAGTCTTATATTTATACTGCTTATTTTCTAGCGTTTGAACAATAATCGAAGCGTTTGAACAATAATCGTATGAAGATTTGTTTAGTCTGTTCAGACAGGGCAGCAGATACGCCTCCCCGTAAACGGGGGCCCCTCCCTCCTCGGGCGCGAGGTATCTGCCCACCCTGTCTGAAAGCCATGCGGAGAAAAATTCTACAACCTCGGTTTGTTTATAATCCTCAGTATAAGAGAGGCCAGGTAGATTAACCCTCCGTAGAAAAAGGGGATTAAACTTACTCTCACTCCTCCGAAAATAACATCATGAGTGATTCCCGGATTATCAGCAACAATGTCACTAATCTGGTAAAACCCACTGCATGTCCATAAAACTCCGGTTATAAGTGCAATTAAGCCAAGCTCCTTGACCCAGGCAGGAGCTTTCCAAGCAGCAAGAATAATCAGGATTAATACTATTGTGAGCAGAGTCATTCCAAATACTCCACCTTCAAGAAACAGTGATCTGATTGACATGATAATAATTTTTAAGGTTATTGCAAAGTTAAGCTCATTCTTAACAGATTAGATCCTGCTGTACCCTTCAAATCCCCTCATCCGGGTGTAAAAACCCGTTGTTTAATCGAAATTGAGAATGTTATGTTCATATTTGGTAGTGAAGTTTATTTAAATGAGCTAAATTTATGGTATGAACGGTTTTATCAATTTACTCTACTGGGTATTCGTGACTTTTTTGCTGAGCGGTGTGTTTATGAGCACCGCCGATGGATACGCATCTGCGCTAATGCTGTCGGTAGCAACACTGCCAGGAGTCATTACAGCAAAGTTCTTTATTGAAGATATTTCGTTCACTAAACGCCTGAGAGGATTGTTCCACATGATGTGCCTGGCATTTGCTGTACTGCTTATCGAATATCTCTCAATTATACTGGTTGACATCTATATTATCAACTATATGTCTGAAAAAAATGCAGACCTAGTTTTCAATCCCTTTTTTATATGGCTAATAATCATTGCATTTTTATCGTTGGAGAAATTACTTGAGAGCAGAATTAACTCAATGACAGAAAGTCAAAAGTCAAAATACATCGAATTTACATCCGAGAGAAAGAGGATATCAATTGAGATTGATTCAATCATTTATATAGAATCCTGTGACGATGAGGTTTGGATTAGAACAAACATTAACTCATCATACAGAACAAAGATGAATATCTCAAACTGGCAAATGGCACTTGACTCACGTTTTATCAGAATACATCGTTCGTATCTGGTAAACAAAACTCATATAACCAAAGTCACTCCAAAGAAGGTTTATATTGGAAATAAAGCGCTGGATATCTCCCGAAAATATCGTGAAAAAATCTCCGCGCCACTTTTGCTTATGTAGCTGTTTAGCAACATCCTGCAAAACAGAATTCATCGAAAATAGCTATAATCCCACTAAAGTCTCATTTGCAAACACCTAAATAACAACATGTTGAACAAAAGTGGCGCGGAGATTTTTTTTTGTACCTTTGACAAATGAGCAACTTAACACTACAAAAAATTGGAATTGAGCAGATAGAGCTGCTTACAAAATACAGGCTGGAGTATCTGACCGAGATGCAGGGAAAACTTGACCCTGAGTACAAAGCAGAGCTTGAAAAAGGACTAAACGACTACTTTAGGGAGGCTTTGGTGGGAGAGCGGTTCTTTGCATATATGGCTCTGCAAGGTGAGAAGGTCGTAAGCTTTGGGGCAATGGTTATTAAGAAGATACCGGGCGATGCAAACAAACCGTTATATCTCGAGGGTGACATTCTTAATATGTATACTGTGCCGGAGGAGAGAAGAAAGGGGTACTCTGCTATAATACTGCAGGAGCTTATTGACGAGGCTAATCGAAGAGGAATAAGCAAAATTTCTCTCCATACATCAAAGGACGGAGAGAAACTTTACAGAAAATTCGGCTTTAACGAACCGCACTACCCTGTACTTGAGCTTTGTCTTTAGCTAATAGTTTTCTGAACCTTTTGGTACACCATTTAAAACAGCTTAATACAGCACCCTCAATTCATCTTTAAACACCACTTTTACACACTCACCACATATACCAGCACTTTCGATTAACTTTATTCCAATTTGAAGAGTATTTTTTGTAGCTGATATTTACATTCAACTACATTTGTGATGCATATATTTATTTCAATATGAAATCCAACAATTTTTCATTCAAATTCATTCTAATCACACTCTGCTTCTTATTCATTGCCCGTGTCGCCCAATCACAAGGGCCCGAGTTACCATACTTTTATTCAGGAAAGGCGTCAATTCCATGGGCATCAGGTAGCATTAAATTTAAAAGCGGCAGTAAAATGAATGTAGGGTTCCTCCCGCTTACCGGTCCTGCAAGCGGTCCATTGGGTACTAATGGCTATCAAACAGATGTATTCATTAATAATCCTCTGGTCTTTGTTTCATCAGTATTAAACAGGCATGGATATGATGGTCAGATAGTTGAGATTAAAGGTAGAGTCGTGTTGTATTGCCCTGAGTTAGAGAAATTTTCTGAAAACAAATCCTCTCCCACAAAAAACATTAATCAGCTTATAAATGAAGGAGTTGCTGCAATTGCTCTCTTTTCAGTTGATGAGGAGAATCCACTTTTCGATCTTGAAAATATTCATTTTGAAAAAGGAGAGATTCCTATTATTGCTGTTGATCGAACCACTGCGTTTTTAATGTTGTACGCCAATGGTTATGATGTTGAATCCGTAAAAGCAGCACTAGCAGAGAAGAGGCTACCAGTAATGAGAGAACCAATTTTCAATTTAGACTTTTGCTTTAAGGGAAAATTCGAAATTATTGATACCGAGCACTGTACTATTAGATTCAACACTAATACACTCGACAGTACCTCTGCACTGCGAATTGCAGATAACAATGAAAATGCACTTAAATTTCTGCATAAACTGTTTGCAGAACTTGCCCCGGCAAAAGAGAAGCAGCTTATCACCTACTTTTCGGACTATGACGAAAAGTTATTTTACACAAACCACTGGGGAAAAGGTCTTGCCGCTGGTAAAGCAGGAATTTTCTCAATCTATGATGGAGGAACAAACGATTACGCACTTGCTGTTCACGAGCTGACACATATAATGTTCAATACAAATTGGGGACGTCAATCCTCTTTCCTTAACGAAGGAATTGCAATGTATGCCGAGGCAGAATCAATTGAGTCAGAAGGGAGCATTCTGCCGGCTAAAAGGGCCAATGATATTACAAGAGATTTTCTAATTAGCAACAAACTGCTCCCAATCGAAAAACTCTGCGAGCTTCAGATAGGAGCAGATAAGGAGTACACTCAGATGGGATATGCCGCTTCAGGATCGTTTGTGGGTTTCTTAATCAAAAAATATAGTCTTAAGAATTTCCATGATTTGTGGAGGTCAGATTTGCAGTGGAAGAGTGTATACGGGAAAGAGCTTAAGGAGCTAGAGAGTGAGTGGCACAACTGGTTGACTAATAACTAATTTTTTAGTTTTCGGATTATCATTTCTTAAACATACTTCTACCGCTGTTACCTTCGAGTACTTTGTAGGGAGAGATTCTTTTGCTCAAACACCATCCGGCTGAGAACAATATTGTAATTAAGGCAGCTTTATAGACAAGGTCCACTATAAAAATTTCAAAATCAAACACTCTTGTAACAATATTATATACTGCAAAGTAAAGCGTGCCGGCCAAAAATGCCTTGCAAAAAAATTTATCACTCCTTTTCATAACTCTTAATCTCTTTAAGGTCTAAGATGAGCTCGTCTACACTCTTCCACTGAGTCAGAAACGCTCTGAAGCCGAAAACCAATCCAATTGTCCCACCGGCTACCATCCCCATTATCATTTCATCAGTAAGCATCTCTCTCTGATAGTGTACAAGGAGAATTATTGTTGGAACCATCAGTACCATTCCTGCAATAAACCTTGCCTGGGTCATAAGCTTAAATTCTGAGGCCTTTTTTAACAACTCCATTGTGGAGCAACTCTCATATTTAATTTTACCAAGCAGATATATTTTATATGCCTGCCAGATCCCGGCCATTACAAAAATGGCGATTGGTATAATTATGCTCTCATTTCTAAAGACAGATTGGTCATTTATCACCAAGAGTGTAGCGAAGAGTCCGGTTAGAATCAGGCAAAGAATAAGAAAGAAGTACTCAAAACGTTCCATTTTACCCAATGAAGAGTTTGCGTTTCTTCTCAACATATTTACAGTAACCTGTCTGTTAAATATCTCTGAGTTTTCCATTTTTTTTGAAAGCTCCTGCCAGTTGGCCTTAAGTTGATCCAGTTCCATAGTTGATTTAATTTTCTGACATTAATTTTAGTTTCTCTTTGATTCTAAAAAGCTTAACAGCAACATTTGATCGGGAAATACCGATAATACCGGCAATCTCATCGTAGGACTTCTCTTCTATGTAGAGCAGTACAATTGCCTTTTCAATTTTTCCAAGATTCCCGATTAATTTGTACAGTTCGTTAATCTTAGCCACGTCAGACTCATCTGCAATTGCTTCGATGTTTCTTGTTAATGGCATGGAATCTGGTCTTGATTTACTCTTTCTGAGGAAACTGACACATGTATTCAAAGCTATCCTGTATACCCATGTTTGCACTTTACACTCCCTGCGGAACTTTGGCCAGGCGTTCCACAGATTAATAACAACCTCCTGAAAAAGATCATCATGACTTTGAAATTTGTTTGAGTAGAGAAAACATATTTTATAGATTATGTTTCTGTTCTCATTGATGTAGCTGATAAATTCCTGTTCGTAATTGCCCATTTAATTTTGCTTTTCACCCATATTAGTCGCAAGAGGTGGAGGTTTATTACATAGAAACTAAATTTTTTTGAAAATTTTCTAAATTTATAACAAATCTCTTGACTCGTACCTAAGGGCATGGTATAAATTTGCATCCGTAAACAATGCGCAGAGTTTATGAATAAAACTAAAATCAAATTAAAAATCGGCGAGTTTTCAAAGCTCAATATGGTCACAATTAAAACATTGCGCCATTATGAAGAGATCGGACTGATTTCACCTTTCGAAATTGATAAGTGGACAGGCTATAGGTACTACACTGTTGATCAGCTCTCGAAAATGAATCTGATAATTTATCTCAAGGGATTGGGATTCTCTCTTGAGGAGGTCAGGGATATTTTTGAAGATGGTCGGGAACTGCCATCTGTTCAGGAGATAAAGCTAAAACTGGACGAGTGTGGCAAAGAGCTTAATCGACTCACAAAGAGGATAACAGAACTGTCTGCTCTTGAAAACAAGCTACAAAAAAGAGAAATTATGGAACAAATTTTTATCAAATCCCTGCCTTCAGTTGTTGCCGCCACCCACAGAAGAGTTATCAGCGGTTATCACGAACTGTTTAACCTCTGCCCAAATGTCATTGGGCCCGAAATGGCCCGACTTGGCTGCGAATGTGCCAGCCCCGAATATTGTTTTACTGTTGACCATAATGAAGAGTACTGTAGTACAAACATTGACATCGAATATTTCGAAGCGGTAAAAGAGAGAAGAGAGGACTCTGAGATGATACAGTTCAAAGATATACCCGCTGTTGAAGCCGCAGCTTGTATCAATCACTATGGGGTTTATGAAGAGCTCCCCGCTTCTTTTGCAAAACTTTACAGACACATAGAAGAGAACGGTTTCAGGATTACAGATAAGCCTCGCTTTTGTTACATTGACGGAATTTGGAATAAAGATTCCGAAAGTGAATGGCTGACCGAAATTCAAATCCCTGTTGAAAAGCCATAGAAAAGGTCACCAAACTAATAATTACACTGTCAGTTTTTGTATATTTGTTCAGGACCACAATTTCTAACCAATAATCAAAAAGCTATGAAGACTAACCGTACAATTCTGACAGTACTTCTTCTGGCTCTCCTTGCAATCGGCTGCACAAAAAAAGGAGAGCCGGAAATTATTCCCGGAGCAGACCGTACAGAAATTTATTTACCGCTGCTTGAAGGTAAAAATATTGCCCTGGCAGTAAACAACAGTTCTGTTGTTGGAAAAACTCCTTTATTGGACACCCTCCTCTCAAGCGGGGTTAATGTAGTAAGAATATTCAGCCCTGAGCATGGTTTCAGAGGCGGGAATGTGTATGACACTGTTGATATTAAGACCGGAATTCCAATCAGTCTGCTATATGGCAGGGGTAATTACAAACCAATTCCCGAAGATCTTGAAGGAGTCGATGTTGTAATATTTGACATGCAGGATGTGGGAACTCGCTTTTACACCTACCTATCAACTCTCCACTATGTAATGGAGGCTTGCGCCGAAAGTGGAGCAGAGGTTATTGTTCTTGATCGCCCCAATCCAAATGACTACTATGTTGACGGACCCATTCTGGATACAGCATTCAGATCTTTTGTAGGTATGCACCCGATTCCTATTTTGCACGGACTCACTCTGGGCGAGTATGCCAACATGATAAACGGAGAGAGCTGGCTTAAGAACGGAGTTCAGTGCAAAGTCACCGTTGTAGAGGTTGCGAATTACGAACATGGAAAGCCATATACACTCCCAATTCCGCCTTCACCAAACCTCAATACACAGCAGTCAATTCTGCTCTACCCTTCACTTTGTCTGTTCGAAGGAACAGTAATCAGTCAGGGAAGAGGCACAATGTTCCCGTTTCAGGTTCTTGGCAATCCTGAGCTTAAGGAACACTACTCATTCTCATTTACACCTGTGTCAATAGAGGGTATGAGTACAAACCCTCCACATAAAGATGTTGAGTGCTTTGGACTAGACCTGCGCGAGTATGACACAAATATATTTAAAGAGACCGGAAGGATAAATCTTAGCTGGCTTATAGAGCTTTATAACTTCTACCCTAAAAAGGAGGAGTTTTTCCGGGAGGGAAGATTTGACAGACTTGCAGGTACAGATATACTCAGGAAACAGATTATTGAGGGTAAAACAGAACAGGAGATAAGAGAGAGCTGGGAACCCGCCCTGTCTCAGTACAAAGAGACCAGAAAAAAATATCTGCTTTACAACTAGGGCACAAATAGTGCGTAACGCATAAATGATAAAGCCGGTTTCAAATGATGAAACCGGCTTTATCATTAAATTATTAAATTTAAAATGTAAGTACTTTATCGCTACTTGCTACCCAATCAGCCAGGAAAGCCATTGTGGAGTTGTGCGCCCTGTGGTGGAGTACACACCTCTCTGGCAAGATCAACAGCATCGTTCATCAGGAAAATCCTTATTTCATTGCCATTTTTTCTTAATGTTTCTGCAAGCCTAAGTCCGTTCCAGGTAATGTCTGTGCCATCGTAAGGCTCTCTGTTAAAAATAATTGATAAAAACATTCGGTTTTTTACAATTCCTCTATTGTCATAACCATTATTATTCCTAAAATTACGCTCAATTTAAACTAAACTTAAATGAGAAAAATCCTTCTGCCGGTACTGTTTGTACTGGTTATGTTTCAGGCCTGTCAGAAAGAGCCTTTACCCGTTGTTCCCGGAGAAGATGAAAAAGAGTATATACCCTCTGCAAGGGTAGAGGGCCGTGTTGCTCTGGCATATGTAACTTACTGGGGAACATCTACTCCCGACCCTAATCTCTTTACACATATCAGCTACGCCTTTGCTGAACTTTATGTTAAAAACGGAGTTTATGAAGGATTTAAACTTCAGGGTAAAGAGTCGAGATTTGCACAGATTGTCAATCTTAAGAGACAGTTCCCTCACCTGAAGATTCTAATCTCATTTACTCATGTGGTTGACAACTCCGATAATTCGCAAGGAGGGAGTTTTTCTGCGCTTGCCAAATCTGATGAATACAGAAAGGCTTTTGCAAATGATTGCAAAGCATTTATAACCTCATGGGGCATAGACGGAGTCGATATTGACTGGGAGTTTCCCGGTCTTTCGTGGAGCGGGGCTGCCAGTGATCCCGCAGTTGATGTTCAAAATCACATCCTTCTTATGAAACAGCTCAGGGAGACTTTGGGTAGTGAGGTCATTATAACATACGCCGGCTATGTCAAGGATAAAGTCGCTGTGACCGGTGGATATAGATACATTGATGTTAAAGAGGTTGACAAATATGTCGATTTTGTAAATCTTATGACATATAACATGGATGCTGCTCCAAAACATCACTCGGCACTTAGCGATTCAAGAGCATACTGGGACTGCCTCCGTACTGTAAATGCTTACAGAAACGCCGGCGTGGCATATAACAAAATGGTGCTGGGCATACCGTTTTACGGGTGCCATTCATTTTCCGTGAAGCCAACCTCCCTCAATTACAATACAATTATCGCACTAAATCCCGCCCAGTACAAAATTGACAACTGGGATCCTGTTGCCAACGTTCCGTATGTAACAAAGGACGGGGTATTCTTCTGTGGCTACGATAATCCAAAAAGCATTGCTATCAAGGGGAAATGGGCCATCAACCTTGGATTGAAAGGTTTAATGTACTGGCAATACGACGCTGACGACTCAAAAGGTACACTCCGCAAAGCCGTCTGGGAGGCAACAATGAACCCATAGAAAACTCTGCGCGAGGATTTACACCGGAAACTGCTCTCGTGTATTGTTGGCGTATCTGACAAGTGTGAGCATTACAGGCACCTCGGTTAAAACCCCTACCACCGTAACAAGAGTTGCTCCTGAGTTTAACCCAAATAATACGATAGCTACAGCAACAGAGAGTTCAAAAAAGTTGCTTGCCCCAATCAATGCAGCAGGAGCAGCGATACAGTGTTGCAGTCTCCATCTCCTGGCCCACTTATATGCAATGAAAAATATGAAGAATGTCTGTAATACAAGTGGTACTGCGATAAGAAGAATATTTAACGGATTATTTAGAATTTTATCTCCCTGAAAAGAGAATATAATAATGAGAGTCAGTAAAAGGCCTACAATTGTAGTGCTTTTGAATTTATTCAAAAAGATACCCTCAAAATACTCCATGCCTTTTAAGTTAATGATGCTCCTTCTGGTAATGAAAGCCAGAGTAAGTGGAATAACAACAAAGAGAACCACAGACATGATTAAGGTATTCCAGGGGATTGTAATACCGCCAATTCCCAGCAAAACAGTTACGATTGGAATAAACGCAACAAGTATAATCAAGTCATTAACTGCAACCTGAACAAGAGTATAGGCGGGATTCCCCTTTGTCAGATGGCTCCAGACAAAAACCATTGCCGTGCAGGGTGCTGCTCCTAGCAAAACTGCCCCGGCCAGATACTCGTTTGCAAGATCTGCAGGAATTAACGACTTAAATATGAAGTGGAAAAAGAACCATGAAATTGCAAACATACTAAATGGCTTTATCAACCAATTAACTGTAAGTGTAACGGTCAAACCCTTTGGCATTTTAACGGCATTGACAATACTTGTAAAGTCAATTTTCAGCATCATAGGGAAAATCATAATCCAAATTAATATTGCTATTGGTATTGAAACGTTTGCATATTCAAGTTTACCCAATAGCTCCGGAACCGCCGGAATAAGTTTTCCGATTGCTATCCCTGCAATTATGCACAAAGCAACCCATATCGAGAGATATTTATCAAAAAAAGAAATACCCTGTAGTTTACTCATATTATAATGTATAAATGGTTAATATTTAAGATTATTTAGGTTTAAATCCGCTAACAGTTATACTAAATATCCCCTTTTCAGAGCTTAGGAAACTGCCTCTCTCCTCTTTTGAAAGATATCTGTTGACAACACTTTCGGGAAGATCGATTTTATTCTTTTTATGTATTATAATGTTCTCGAAACCCGTATTTTTAATCATTTGAATGTAGGTATCGTACATTTCAGCTCCGGCAATACATCCTACATAGAGCTCTGCATCTGACCTCATCTCCTCAGGAAGTTGCCCAATTGTTACAACATCAGAAATGCAGAAGTGTCCTCCAGATTTCAGAACTCTGAATATTTCCTTGAATGCCTTCTGCTTATCAGGCACTAAGTTCAATACACAGTTTGAGAGTACCACATCATATTTTTGATCAGGTAAGGGCATCTCTTCAATATCTCCCTTTACAAAGCGAAGATTAGTGAAACCCTTTTTATTGCAGATACTTCTTGCTTTAGCTACCATGACTTCGGTAATATCAAGCCCTGTTACTTCTCCACTTTCTCCAACTATTTCTCGCGAAATAAAACAATCATTTCCTGCACCACTTCCAAGATCAAGGACAGAATCACCTGCTTTTATACCAGCAAAACTAACCGGTATACCGCATCCGAGCCCAAAATCCGCATCAGGGTCATAACCTTCAATATTAGAATACTCATCACTTGACATATTATATTCGTTGCCACCACAACATGAATCACCAGCGCAACAGGAGCTCCCTTTAACAATGTTGCCATACTTTTCCTGAACCACAAATTTTATGTCTGAAGATTTCATCGTTTAATTATTTTGGTAATTAGTCCCTTATAATTGTGCTGGTTGCAGGCGTAAATGAATTAGTCTGCCAGTCTGACTCTGATTTGCGATTTGTAGAACTCATAAAATCTCTCCTTTATCAAATTTCTGATTCTGTAAAATTCGCTCATCACATACTCCTCTGTTCCCGTTTTGTGAGATGGGTCTTCAAACCCAATATGAAGCCTGTTTTTAACCTTCCCGACAAACACAGGACATGTCTCATTTGCATCATCACAAACTGTGATTACATAATCCCACTCCTGATTAAGGTAATCATCCACCAAAGTTGGTTTATGATGACCTATCTCAACTCCTGCCTCAGACATTACTTTGACCGCTGTTGGGTTCACCGCTTTTGCAGGCTGGGTTCCTGCTGATTTTACCTCAATCCTGCTGTCAAACGACTGGAGAAATCCGTGCGCCATCTGACTTCTGCAGCTGTTGCCTGTACACAATATTAATATTTTCATATTCTCAATTTTTTATTCTATGAATTTTAAAATATTTGATAATCAAAATTATAAATGCCAGATTTTGTGACAGAATGCTTTTTATAGGCTTTTTTATGAAAGAGTCTTCTAGTCACTACAATCTTTACACTCTACTCCGGCAGCCCTTACCCCCGAAAAAAACTCTTCGGTCAGTTTTAAGTACTCTTCTACTCTTTTTCCGTTAATACAGTAGTTTATTCTTGGCCCATCAATCTCTCCTTTAATAAGACCTGAATCCCGGAGTACCTTAAGGTGTTGTGAAACAGTAGTTCTGCTCAGAGGTATATAATCAGAGATATCTCCTGATATACAATTTTTTGCCTGGGCCAGATATTTCAGAATGGCCAGACGAGCGGGATTAGAGATCGCTTTTGAAAAAATTGTTATCTCATGAATTTCCTGCCCAAATTTTCCGGAGTCACCCATAAAACAAAGTATAAACAAATAATAAAACTTAATGTCGTAAATTTACGACATATTTTACAACCTACAACTTTTCATAAAATTTCTTAACATTAATTTCACTAAATTGCAGCATTAATTACTGTATATATTAATACGGCGTTAGCTTCCATGAAAAGCAATATAGTTACCGAAGATCTTCACATAGAGAAAATTGCCAGAGGATATCGTGCATTTACACCTGCAGATTGCCTTATTTATCAGCTTGAACATTTTGAAAGAGTTCTTGTTTTAAACAGTCGGCAAAAGGGAAAGAGAATTGATTTTGTACACGGAAGTGGCTCAGGGATACTCAGGCAAAAAATGACAGAAATCTTAAGACAGAAGTACCCTGCATTTATTTACGAAGATGCTCCGTTTGCAACTTACGGGTACCAGGGGGCATTGAGGGTTACAATCAAGTAGTGAAGATAACTATAAAAGAAACATTTAATAAATATGGGAAAGTGGAACACAGAGAATATCGGAGACCTTACAGGAAAGCGTGTTGTAATTACAGGAGCTTCCAGCGGTCTGGGATTGGAGGCATCTAAAGTGCTGGCATCAAAAGGTGCCGAGGTGATTATGGCTGTTCGGTCTCTTTCTAAAGGAGAGAGAGCACTACGCAATATCCTTCAAGATAATAGTCATGCAAAAGTCACACTTATGCAGGTAAACATGGACAATCTGGCCAGTGTGAAAAGTTTTGCGGATGAGTTTTTGAGAATATTCTCCTCTCTTGATATTTTAATCAATAATGCAGGGGTGATGATTCCTCCTTTAACCAGAAATCACCATAATCTGGAAATTCAATTTGCAACAAATCATCTCGGGCACTTCGCTTTGACAGGATTACTGATGCCGGCACTTGAGAAAAGCCCTGGTTCCAGAGTTGTGACTGTAAGCAGCATTGCTGCCAGAAATGGAAGAATTGACTTTAAGAATCTTGACGCATCCAATGGTTACTCAGCGATGAAGTTCTACTGCCAGAGCAAATATGCCAACCTTCTTTTTGGGCTTGAACTAAACAGGATACTAAAAGATTATCAAACAGATATTACAAGTGTGGTTTGTCATCCCGGAGTCTCCGCCACAAACCTTGCATCAAGAGGTTCAGGAAATGATAGTATTACCCTTTTTAAATACTTTTTTAACCTGATTGCACAGCCCGCCCGGATGGGAGCTCTCCCTTTACTTTATGCAGCAACAGATCCAAGCATATCAGGAGGAGAGTATGTAGGTCCTGACGGCTGGAAAAATATGTGGGGATATCCTGTACCAACAAAGGAGGGGCAAAAGCTCTTTGACAGTAAAGTAGCTCAGGAGTTGTGGAGTGTATCGGAGAGTCTATCAGGGGTAATCTATTTTCAGCATCAGCGTTAGTTCTCAAAATTATATTTTAAAAATCCCGTTAAAAAGTTTAGGGTTTTTTGTTGCTCGGCAGTCTTATATGCAGAAGAGCAAATTATCTGACTTTATTAAATAAAATAAATGCAATGAAAACAACATTTACAAAAATCGCGGGATTGCTTGCAGCTGTTATCATGATAACACTCGCAGCACCATCCTGGTCTCAGGATGTAAAAGATTACATCACAATTAAAGGGGTAGTCAAAGACAAAGTGACCAGACGAGCGCTGGAATTTGTGAACATCTCCGTTCCGGGATCAAACATCGGAACAGTAACAAACATCAACGGTGAATTCTCGATTAAAATCAAAGATTCACTTAATGCAAAAAACATTAAAATTTCACACCTGGGATACTCAAATCACACCCAGCATATCAGAAAAGAGGATATGAATGATGTTCAGATTTTTCTTACGCCTAATGAGAACCTTCTGGAAGAGATTACCGTACTCGGGTTTGATGCAGAGGCACTTGTAAGAAGGGCAATGAGTAAAATTGAAACCAATTACAGTCCCAACACTGCTCTTCTTGAAGGATTCTATAGAGAAACTATCAGAAAAAGAAGAACTTACATTAATGTTTCTGAGGCAATAATTGAAGTTTACAAAACGCCTTACAGCCAGGACCTCAACAGAGATATGGTACAAGTTTACAAAGGAAGAAAGCTAATCAGCCCTAATCCTCAGGATACACTTATGGTAAGATTGCTGGGCGGCCCTACACTGGCAGTTTATCTGGATGTTGTAAAGAATCCTGATCTTATGCTAAGCGAAGAGGCACTTACTTACTACAGATTTGCAATTGAAGAGTCGGCAATGATAGACGACAGAGCTCATTATGTAGTTAGTTTTGTTCCAAAAGTATCGCTTCCATATGCGCTTCACTACGGTAAACTTTACATAGACAAAGACAATCTGGCATTTACAAAAGCTGTGTTTAGCGTGAGCATGGATGACAGAAATAAGGCAACTCAGGCAATTCTTAAGAAAAAGCCGGCAGGAATGCAGTTCAAACCAGAAGATATAACATTTACAGTTAACTATAAGCAGAGAGAAGGTAAAACATATCTAAGCTACCTTAGAAGCGAGATTAAATTCAAGTGCGATTGGAAAAAGCGCCTATTCTCTACTAACTACACAATTGTATCAGAAGCCGTTATAACTGGAGGCAAAGAGGATAATGCATCAAGAATCCCGGCAAAACTGGCATTCCGTGACGGACACGCTCTATATGACAAAGTGGACAGTTTCTACGACAAAGATTTCTGGGAAGATTACAACATTATAGAGCCGGACGAATCACTTGAGAGTGCAGTTAATAAACTAAGAAGAGCCAACAGTAAATAGAGAGAACTTATTTAGTAAATTTGAAGCAGGTAAATTTATAAATCCGGATGTTAAACGATCTGTTCCTGTTTAAAAAGATAAAAGAGGGGAGTATAGAGACCTTCGAAAAGGTATTCAAAGAATACTACTCCCCTCTTTTGTATTTCTCGGCAGGGATTACCGGCAGGACAGAGGCCTCGGAAGAGATAATACAGGATCTATTTTATCATATCTGGAAAGAGCGTGAGAGCATATTTATCCTGACTTCACTTAAAAGCTACCTCTACACAGCCGTAAGAAACAGATCTCTGCAATATTGTCAAAGGCAGAAGAGTGAGCAAAGTTATAAAGAGGGAGTTCAGTCAAACGGGTTTACAGAAAATTCAGGAACATCACCTCAGGAGTCACTGGAGGCAAAAGAGCTTGAAGAGATAATTAACAAAACAATGGTAAAGATGCCCGAAAGGCAACTCAGGATATTTAAAATGCACCGATTCGAGAATAAAAAATACGCCGATATTGCAGAGGCACTATCTGTTTCGGTTAAAACAGTTGAGGCTGAGATGAGCAAAGCTCTCAAGGCATTGAGAAAAGAGATAGAATTTTATACAAGTTCGCTATGAATTTACAACCGGATAAGAGCAGGCAAACAGACAAAGCTTGGGAACGTCTGTACGGCCGTCTGGAGAGGGACGGGCTGCTCAACGAGGTAAAAGAGAAGAGATACAAAACCGGATTTATCTCCGGGCCGGCCTTGAGGTTTGCGGCATCTTTGATGATTATCACAGGTGCAACCATATTATTGTACATAGGAGTCATTGATTCCGGCAGGCAGATGGTCTCTTTCAGCAATCCAGATCAGGGATCAACATATGTAAAAACCCTGAATGACGGGTCAGTCGTTTACCTTGCGGGAAACTCGACCCTTTCATATCCGGATAATTTCAGAAAAAACAGTCGCGAAGTGGCTTTAAAAGGCGAGGCCTATTTCGAAGTCGCCAAAGTAGAAAACGCCAGATTTAAAATCAGCACACAGCTTGCAGAAATAGAGGTGCTTGGAACATCCTTCAGTGTAAAGTGCCACGAGAACGAATCATCATCAATATCGGTGAATACAGGCAGGGTAAGAATAACACATAAAACAAGCGGTCAAACAGTTATTGCAGAGGCCGGAGAGATTGTCAACATAGAAGGGAGTGGTCTTGAAAAGGGATATTCGTCTGAATCGGATCAATTTTTGCAATACTCTGAAAGGATGCACTTCAAGGATGAATCTCTTGAGCATGTGGCCGAGATTCTTAACAGGAATATAAGTACATTAAAATTTGAGATTTTACCGGGTATTGAGGATAGAAAAATAACTGCAACATTCTCCAAAGAGTCACCCGACTCTATCGCAGAATTAATCTCTCTAGCCTTGAATTTAAGATATTTAAAAGAGAATGACAAAATAACAATTTACGAAGTTCCTTAACAACAGTCATTTGTGAAAACAACTCTGAAATACCTGCTGATAGTAGTGCCGTTGCTAATTTACAGTACAGCACCTGCAAAGGTTTTTCAGCAAGAGGAGCTAACCGTAAAGTTATCCGGTAAACGGGCAACAATCTACAACCATTTGAACACCCTGTCTGAACAGACAGGGTATATGTTTATATATGACAGCCGTATAATCGAAAACGACAGAGTTGTAAGAGTTCCATCAGGTGATTACACCGTGAAAAGAGCTGTTGAAATAATCACAGGCAATTCCGGATTGGAGACAAAAAAAATTGGCAACCATATACTTATTTCACTTATTGCAGCAAAGGATTCAGGAGTGACCGGGCAAAGAGCTAAAGCTGTTTCTGCCGGTGATTCTGTAGTGCCATACTTTACTATTGAGGGTGTTATCAGAGACAGAATCGGAGGAGAACCGGTTCAGTATGCTTCAGTCACTATTTCGGGTTATAACATTGGAACTGTGACTAATCTCGATGGGAATTTCAAACTTACGCTGCACGATTCGCTCAGAAACTCTTATATAAAAATATCTCACCTAGGTTATGTGACTCGAGAGATATCCGTTGACCTTCTAAGCGGCAAAAAGGCTCTTGTACAGCTCGATCAAAAGTTGATTCCTTTACAGGAGGTAGTTATAAGAGTTGTTGACCCGGTAAAGACAATCAGAGAGGCGATGTTCAGGAGGAGTGAGAACTACTCCCGTGAGGCAGTAAACCAACTGGCATTTTACAGAGAGGGGGTTGAATACAGAGACAATCTGATGCATACAGAAGCTCTGTTTAAGATATATAAAACAGGTTACCTGAGCAGCGTTTCAAACGAACAGGTTAAGATGCTAAAGATGAGAAAGTTTACAAGCAACGACTTTAAAGACACTTTGGTTGCAAAAATCAAGTCGAGCGTTTACTCATCCCTGCTTCTTGATGTTGTTAAGAACCCTCCCGACTTTCTTTCTCCCGAAAGCTTTACTTTATATAACTACTCCCATACAGATATTACTGTTATTGATGACAGGAGAGTTCTGGTTATTTCATTTTCTCAAAAAGAGCACATCACAGAACCGCTTTATCAGGGGGATATTTATATAGATGCTGCTACATTGGCAATTGTCAGGACCAATTTTAGGATCAATCCGGATTTTGTGAACAAAACTTCTGATATCTTCGTTGTAAAAAAGAGCAGAGATGTAGAAATCTCTCCCAGGAACATAGAATATATGGTTAGCTACAGACCTCATAACGGAGTCTATTATGTACATCATATTAGGGGAGATTTAAACTTCAAGGTTCGCAGAGCTAAAAAACTTTTCAGTTCTAATCTTCACGCCTGGTTCGAAATGGTCATGTGTGAGACATCGACCGACAATGTTGACCAGATTCCACGCGCCGAAAGATTGTCTGTAAGAGATATTCTGTTTGAAACAAACTATACATATGACGAGGATTTTTGGGAACACTTCAACACCATTTTGCCCGAAGAGGAGATTACCAAAATAATTAGAAAATTTAACCTTAATAACTGATTAATAAGAGATGAATTTTATCCTCCCAGAGACTCTTCCCGGGAAAAGCGCTCATCTTACAATGGCTCCCGATCACCGAATTGAATCACTTATGGTAGAGAAAGTACCACCGGCCAATGCAGTTAAATCGGCGGTGTTAGTTTTACTTTTGCCATTTTCAGAAGAGTTAGAGGTTGTACTTATCAGAAGAAACAAATACAACGGCATTCACTCAGATCAGATCTCATTTCCGGGAGGCAAATGTGACAAAGATGACACCGACTTCGTACACACAGCGTGCAGAGAGGCATATGAAGAGTTAGGAATAAGCAGGTCGGATATTAAAATTATTGGTAACCTCTCTAAGTTATATGTGCCCCCAAGTAATTTTCTAATATTTCCTGTTTTGGCAATAGCTGAAAAAAGAGCGGAATATAAACCCGACCCAAGAGAGGTTGCCGGATATATTCACGCTCCTTTAAGTAAATTCAACCCTTCAAATGTTGTAAGAAGCCGAGTGCTTGCCGGACCCGGTTTATGGATTGAAGCACAGTCCTATATAATTGATGGACACATAATCTGGGGCGCAACTGCAATGATTCTCGCAGAGCTTTACCAGGTAGCAGTAGCCACAGATAGTATATCTCTCATTAAGCCATAAGTTTCATCGTCAAATCCGGATATATACGATCTGGAATTGCACAATATTACAGCGTTATAGTCCGGACCCATCACCCACATCGTTGCTGTTCCTGCAAGATTTCCTCCGTGATACCACGAACCCGGATAGTAGGTATGATTCATCCTCCAGCCTAGCGCATATCTGTTATACGCCGCAGACGGTGTTAGCATTAATGTTCTTGTTGCCGGCAAGATAATATCCGGTACGGATGTTTTGCCATCTATATGAAATAGAAGCTTAAGCATCTCCTCGGTGGAGGCAATTACCCCCCCTGCTGCCGCAATAACCTCCATTTCGTTGCCGTAACCATTAGTTCCGTCCTGAGAGTAATATACAACCTCGTTGGCTCTTTTCTGGAGCCTGTCTCCCCCGACATGAACATCAGTAACACCAGCCTGCGCCAGCACCTCCTTGAGAAACACCTCATATTTTTTCCCGCTAAGCTTCTCAATTACCCTGCCCAGAATTCCAAATCCCATGTTAAAATAGGAGTAAGAGACCCCCGGAACACCTTGAGTTGAGTTAAGAACATAGGCTATTCTCTGATCAAGTGTCTGGCCTTTAAAACTTGACGTGAACATAGGATCCGGGTTACTTGTCCAGCCGCTGGTGTGCTCCAGCAGGTGTCTTACGGTAACTGTAGCCGCTCTCTCAGATACCAGCGGGAACTCCTGAGCGAGAATGCCTCCGTTTCCGAACACTCTGTCTTCAACTGAAAGTTTTCCCTGCTCCATAAGTTTCATTATACAGATGGTTGTAAACTGCTTAGAGACACTCGCAAGTCTGAACAGATGGTTCGGCTTTGTACGCACTTGCTCTTCTGTAATCGCAAATCCAAGCCCGGATTTATAAACTATCTGCTCTCCTTTTGAGATTGCGAAAGAGATTCCGGGGATTGAGTATTTTGTCATAAAGCTGTAAACCATCTGATCGAGATTTCTTCTTCCGTTCTGAACAAGAAGTTTGTACTCTTTGGTCTTGCCTGACTCTGATGTCACAATCACCTTTGCCGTGTTTGTAAAATCGTAGCTCCCGGGTGTTGCCGGGACAAGCGCCCCGTTTAGGTGCACAGTTGCTTTTGGAGATGCTGTAATTGATGGTTTAAGCGAAGTAAGATTCGCCCCTTCTGATACAGTAATGTAAAATGTAGTCCCGGCAATATGCGGAACGCAGTCCTCGGTAAGTGTAGGATTATCCGATTTTTTAAATGTAAACCCGGTCAAATCGTTGTAATCCGATTTTCCCGGCACAATAATAATCTCCTCTTTGGAGCAGGAGATTATATAAAGAGACAAGACGGTAATCGTCAGTAATCTGGCAATAAGACCTTTCAGGGGGATTTTAAACATATTTTAGTTATCGTTCATCTCACATTCAACATCATCAGCGGTTACAGGCAATCTCTTTGCTCCAAGTAAACGACATCCCTTATCTGTAACAAGAACATCATCTTCAAGCCTGATTCCTCCAAAATTGTAATAATCTTTTAGTATTTCAAAATTGATAAAGCTGCTGTTAATGTTTTCGCTCTTCCATTTTTCAATCAGGGCAGGAATAAAATAACATCCTGGTTCTACTGTAATTACATGACCCGGCTTAAGCTCCTTGCCCATTCTTAAAGAGCGCAGACCAAACTGTGTTGCTCTTATGTGAACATCGTCATACCCAACAAAATTTTCTCCAAGATCCTCCATATCGTGAACATCAAGACCCATCTGGTGTCCAAGACCGTGAGGCATAAACAGGGCATGGGCACCCGCTGCAACAGCCTCCTCTGCATTCCCTTTCATAAGCCCCAGATTAATAAGCCCCTGAGCCAGAATCTTCCCGGCAGCAAGGTGAACCTCCCTGTAAGTGATTCCCGGTCTTATCATATCAATTGCCATATTGTTTGCAGTTGAGACAATTGTGTAGATATCTCTTTGTTTGCCGGTAAATTTACCGCCTGAAGGAAGAGTTCTTGTAAAATCTGATGCATAGTGCATATTTGTCTCTGCCCCTGCGTCTATAACCAGAAGCCTTCCATCTGTAAGCACCTGGTGATGTGAGTGGTTATGCAGAGTTTCCCCGTTCTGTGAAAGAATTATAGGGAATGATGGCATTGTGCCGTTGGATATTGATATCCCCTCCATAATTCCAACAAGCTCCTGCTCTATTATGCCAGTTTTCACCATCTTCATGGCTGTGTAGTGCATAGCATACCCAATGTCGGCAGCTTTATCCATCTCTGCAATCTCAACAGCCTCTTTTATCTCCCGCAATGCAACGACCCCTTTGATAAACTGTTCAGAAGCATTTTGTTTTAGCTCCCCGAACGGAATACCGAGCATACGGTTGAGCAATATTTTTGTATTGTCCCTGTACGGAGGAAGATAGTGAACTTTCCTTCCTAAGGTAACAGCCTTGGCAATATAATCTTCCAGGTTTGAATAGGGCATAACCTTTTTCACCCCTACTCGTGCTGCCTTGTCAGCCATAGCAGGCTGAGGACCCATCCATATAATATCGTCAATGCTAACATCATTGCCGAAAATTATCTCCTCGCCGCTTTCAGCGTCAATAATTGCTGCCAGATCCGGTTCGTCCAGACCGAAAAAGTATAGAAATGTTGAGTCTTGCCTGAATCTGTATGTGTTAGAGGGGTAGTTCATCCCAACTTCGGAGTTTCCCGTAAATAGTAATAGTCCCGACCTTATCCCGGATAAAAGTCTCTTTCTCCTGTTTGCATATACCTCTGTTGTAAACATATCCTTTATTTTATTAATGATTTTAACAAAGATACAATTTTCTTGAATTATAATGTAAAAAGGGCCACCCTCACGGGCAGCCCTTACAAACCAATTATAGTACCAAATTTATTGCATATCCCACCATACAGGTACACTCCAGATATCAACATCAAATGCCTTAGGATTTGATGCTTCAAGTTGTGCTCTGTTGTAGTTCATCTCGTGAGTTATACTCATCATTCTTCTGAACCAGTAGTTAGGATCGTTCTTTGTAGCTCCTGTCATCTTAGTAGCTGCTGTAGCACCAAACTCGAACGGTCTGTCAAAGTCAGGATAAACAACTCCAAAGTTTCCGATATTGCCTGCAGAGTAGTTAAATCTTCTCATATCGTTCCAGTTCTGTTGTGTCAGAGACATTGCGATATATTTCTGCTGCATAATCTTAGCCATAGTTAACTGAGAAGTTGTCTGAGCAACCGCCGCACTTGCAAGGAAGTTGTCAATTGAAGCTGTGCTCATAGGTGTTTTGGTTGGGTTTTCGCCTGTTCCGTACTGAGTCAGCTTAGCATTCATAAGCTCCATATGTGCTCTTATACCTGCTTTATAAGCGATAAGTGCATTTGGAAGATCTCCCTGACGGAACAGAACCTCTGCCTTAATGAACATCATCTCGTGATATGTCATAACATATGTAGGAGACTCAGGTCTTGTAAGGAAAGAGCCTGTACTAAGGATAGTACCGTCAGTGGCTTTCCAGAGACTTTCAGATGAAGTTGCTCCTGTCATTGCGCAAAGAGCTCTGACACCTACGTAAATTGTATCGCCGTGGCGGGCAGGGTTTGTAGTATTGATAAAATACTTTTTGGTTGTAGTGTTGAATGACATCAGAAGAGGTCCGCCGCTAAGACGGATATTGCTCTTGTGAACATCAACACCTTTGGTTCTTACAAAGCCCTTTTCGAATTTATTTTCAGTAGCATTCCATACAAAATGGCTCTGACGGTAAGGAAGCATCTTAGCAGCTCTTGGGTCTTCTACTCCGCTTCCGCCTGTGAATGTGTTCTCAAGAAGGTCTGTATAGAACTTCGTGAAACGGTTACCGTCACTCCATGCAGTTACGTTAAACAGATAAGAGGTTCTCAAAGGGTCACCGATAAGAACATCACCTGTCATATCAGTAAGATCATTCACGTGGTGAATAACTGTACTCTCAGCATTATTTTGCGGACCTTTAGAAATTGCATCAAGAATTGCAGTTGGGTTGTAGATTGATTTCTTAGACAGGTTGTTCAACCAACGGGCTTTCAGACCCCAAATCATCTTAATCCATTTCTGTGCATCTCCATTATTCCAGCTGTCGCCTCTTGAAAGAGGAGTAGCAGTTGATGGCTGAGATCTCTGGAAATATTTAAGTGCCTCATCAAGGTCAGCCATACATCCTTCAAAGATTGTTTGTCCATCATCGAATTTTGGAGTGAGACTTGAGCCGAGAGCCTCAGTATAAGGCATTTCACCATACCAGTCAAGCATAAGCATAAAGCCCATAGCTTTAAGAGTATAGGCAGCACCGATATAGTGCCAAGCCTCCTCTTTTTCGGCAGCAGCAATAAGGTCCTTAAGGTTACAAGCTGCACCTACAAACCACTGTTGGTAAGGAGTAGTTGATGACGACTGTGCAGGATTCCATGCAGCCAGTAATCCATTAGCGTTTGTTGTAGAGTTTGCAGTTAGTGCTCCTGTTATAAAGCCTGCGCGAACACTTGCAGAGCCATAGGCATACTGATAGTGGTGCTGAATCCAAGGCAGTCTGGCATCCACAGAGGCAACCAGGTTGGTTGGCGCATTAGGGTTGACATTTATGTCAAGCCACTTGTTGCAAGAACTTAAGCTTAATGCCAACAACGAAATTAAACCAAGTTTAAATATATTTTTCATAATCATATCCATTTATAATATTTAACCCTTAGAATGTTAAGTTTAGACCAAGAGATACTCCGGCTGTTGCTGGAACACCGGCATAGTCAATACCTGCAGAGCTTGAACCGATAACACCGGATCCGGCAACGCTTGTTTCAGGGTCCATACCTTTGTAGTTAGTAAGAAGCCAAAGGTTAGTTCCTTGCAGAGTTACAGAGAGACCTTTAATCAGGTTCTGTTTTTTGAGAAGTTCCTGTGGAAGGTTGTATGAAAGATATACCGAGCGGAGACGCAACCAGTTTGTTTTAGTAATATAGTTTGCAGTCTCAAGTGGAAAATGAGTTGCCCAGTATCTTCTGATGATATCTGCTCCATACTGCTGAACACCACTAACGGTATAGCTTTGATTTGCCTGATAAGTAACAGTTTTTGCTTCAAGAGCCTGAGTCGCAGGGTTAAGAGAGACACCATTAAGCGTTAGAGACTCTCTGTCCATAGATCTCTTACTCATACCAAGCATTGTCATGTAGTAGTCGGTACCGTTAAAGATATCGCCACCCACTCTTACATCCAGTAGGAAAGAGAAGTTGAAGTTCTTGTATGTAAAGCTGTTGTTGATACCGCCTGTGAATGAAGGCTCTCTGTCACCAACAAATTTAGTAGTGAGGTTATCACTTAATGGCATACCTGTATTCCAGTCAAGGATTACATTACCGGCATCATCTCTTCTCCAGGTCGAACCTGAAATACCAAAGAATTTACCATTATTGAATGATGCAGCTTTTGCATTACCATACTGTACATCTGTTACATAAAGAACATCCTGTCCTGTAAGGAGGTCAGAAACCGAACCCCTGTTACCAGCAAGGTTCACAGTAACATCCCAGGTGAAGTCTTTTGTTTGCACAGGAATAGCGTTGATTGACAACTCCATACCTTTATTCATAACTCTACCTACGTTTACTGACAAAAGAATGTAACCTGTTGACTGGCCAAGACGTGGAGTTGTAATCTGGTTCTTACTCTCTGTCTGATAGTATGTCCAGTCAAATCCAATTCTGCCGTTAAGGAATCTCGCTTCAACACCAGCCTCAATTGATTCTGTAATTTCCGGCATCAGGTAAGGATTACCACGAGTCCAGCTGTTACCAACACCTGTTCCGGCGAGGAACATTCTTGGAGCCCAAAGAGTTGTACTAGTTGCATAAGGATCTGTGTCTTTACCTACACGTGCCCACGAACCTCTAACTTTACCGAAAGAGAGTATATTGTTTTTAGGAAGAAGTTCCGAGAAAACAAGGCTACCTCCTACAGATGGATAAAAATAAGATCTGTTATCAACCGGAAGAGTTGATGTCCAGTCATTTCTGCCAGTAACTGTCAGATATGCGATGCTCTTGTAAGCTGCTCTGAATTCACCGAAAACACCCATAAGTCTCTTTTCAGAAAGTGTGCTCTGGAAGAACTTATCGGCGTTGTTAATATTGCCAAAGCTGTAGAAACCCGGAGTTATAAAGTTATAACCGTGCATACCGTCATTTTTAACAGATGTCTCTTCAACTGACTGACCAAGAAGAAGATTCAGGTCAAAATCAGCAACCTTTTTATTAAAGGTTAACATTAGATTTGAAGAGAGATACTGATAATCAACCGTAGCATTGCTAAGACGACCTTTCTGATATGTCTCTCTAACAGCTCCGTTAGGTGCAATAAATGTGTAGTCAAATTTGTTGTATGTGTCAATACCTGCTCTGTAAGCAATGTCAAACCAATCTGTTACTTTAAGGTTGGCATTGATCGAACCGGTAAGACGCTTGGTAATGTCGTACATTTCGTTTTTGTTTACAATCCAGTATGGATTCTCAACATCATCAGCAAGTGGCTGAAGTCCTTCGAACATACGGTATTTTGTTCCGTCTGCGTTCAGATATTTCTTCATATCGTCACTTCTTGACCAACCGTAAACAGCTGTCATAGCACCATTACCACCACCATTGTACAGACCTGCAGTTGTAAGGGTTTTATCCGTTCTTGCCTGTGAATATGCAACATTGGCACCAACAGTAAACTTGCCAAACTTCTGATCACCGTTGAAACGGAATGTCGATTTATTAAAACCTGTTTCAGGGATTATACCCTCCTGATCGTAATTCGAAGCCGATAGGAAGAATGATCCATTTTTCGAGCCACCTGAAATGTTTACACTGTTATCATATACAACTCCGTTTTTGAAGAACTCTTCTATGTTGTTGTACATTTTATCACCTGCACCAAATTTATCACCCCAAGACTGAGTTGTAAAATCAGAGAATATACCGGCCTGATTATACATACCTCTTTTGTACATATCCTGCTGTTCAGGTAATCTGTTAATCCAGCTAGTTGAGAATTTTGAGCTGAAGTTAATTTTCATTGATCCCTCCTGGCCTTTTTTGGTTGTTATTACAACAACACCGGTTGCAGCTCTTGAACCGTAAAGTGCAGTAGCAGCCGGGCCTTTTAGAACTGACATATTCTCAATATCCTCTGGGTTGATGTCCATGATACGGTTACTGTTTACAGAGTTACCTCTTGTAGCTCCGTCGAAACCGCTGTTTCCTCCGATAGGAGTTGAGTTGTCGTAGATAATACCGTCAACAACAAATAGTGGCTGGTTATCTCTTTCAAGAGATGTACCACCACGGATGATAATCTGAGCACCCGCTCCGGCAGCACCACTTGACTGAGTAACGTTCACACCTGCGATTTTACCCGAAAGTGAGTTAAGTACGTTAGATGTCTTATTTTTTAGAATTTCGTCGCTTTTGATATCCTGAACGGCATACCCGAGAGCCTTTCTCTCCTTTTTGATACCAAGTGCCGTTACAACGACGTCTTCAAGCAACATGGCATCCTCTTCCATTACTACATCTATAACTGCTCTGTTGTTTACAGGAATTCTCTGAGTTTTCATGCCGATAGCAGAAAAAACAAGAACAGCATTTCCCGGAGCGCTGATAACATAGGTTCCGTCAAGCTCAGTTGCCACACCTGTTCTGGTACCGTCAACCATAACCGTAACTCCTATTGCAGGAAGATTGGTCTTGTCGGTGACTTTTCCGGAAACCCTGATGTTCTGAGCCAAAAGAGTTCCGGATAACAGAACCATGGCCAATACCGAAAGTGTAAAGCGCATACACCTTTCGGCTAGTTTGTGTGAAACATACATAAATTAAAATTTTAGGTTAACGATTGATTTAATAAAAATTGGTTTGATTAATTATAATTTATAATTTATTTTTAAATTAATGTAACAATTTTTTGGGTTT